>JADFRC010000071.1 GCA_022561455.1 Chloroflexota bacterium
CGATCAACTACCGCTTCGCGCCCATCGTGCGCATGACCAACACCTTCATCGTGCCGGGCGAGTCCACCGTCGACGACCTCTTCGCGGGCGTCGAGGACGGCCTCTACGTCAAGAACTGGTACGGCGGTATGACCAGCATGGAGATGTTCACCTTCTCAGCCGGCGAGGCCTACCGCATCCGCAACGGCAAGGTCGAGGAGCTCTGCCGGCCGGTGATGCTCTCCGGCAACGTGTTCACGACGCTCCAGAACATCGACGGCATCGCCGACGACCTGGCCATGAACGAGGGCGGCGGGTGTGGCAAGGCAGGCCAGAGCCCGCTGCCCGTCTCCAACGGCAGCCCGCACATCCGCATCCAGCACTGCCTGATCGGCGGAGCGTAGCCATCGCCTCCGCGACCACCTTGAGCGAGACGGCGGACCGGATCTTGGATCGGGCAAGCCGCGACGCCGACGAAGTGGAGGTCTACTTCGTCCAGTCCCAGAGCACGCCCGTCGGCTTCGAGGCCAACGCCCTCAAGGAGGTCGACTCCTCCGAGTCGGCCGCGGTCGCGGTCCGCGTCATCAAGGACGGCCGCGTCGGCTTCAGCTCCACCTCGGACCTGAGCGATATCGACGGCGTGGTCGAGGCGGCGCTCGAGACGGCGCCCTTCGGCGCCGAGGCCGCTTTCGAGTTCCCCGGCCCCGGCGACTACCCCGACGTGCCCGTGTACGACGCCCTCACCGAGGGCGTGACGCTCGAGGAGATGACGGCGCTCGGCCAGCGGGTCGTCGACGAGCTGCGCGCCTACTCCAACGAGGTGCAGGTCGAGGGCGGCGTCTCGCACTCCACCTCGACGGTCGCGCTCGTCAACAGCCGCGGCGGCCGGTTCTCCTACCGGCGGTCCGGCTTCCGGGTGGGGTTCGGGGGGACGGTCATCCACGGCGACGACATGCTGTTCACGTCCGACTCAGCATCGAGCGTCAGCCCGATCGCCGACCCCTCGGAGATCGTCGCGTCCATCATCCGCCAGCTCCGGTGGGCGGAGCACATCGCGACCGTCGAGACGAAGACGATGCCGGTCATCCTGCTGCCGACCGCGGTATCGAGCGTGCTGCTCGGCCCGCTGCTCGCGGGGCTGAACGGCAAGACCGTCCAGCAGGGCACCTCCCCCCTGGCCGAGCGCCTCGGCGAGCGGATCGTCGATGAGCGCTTCAGCCTGACCGACGACACGACGCTCCCCAACATACCGGGGAGCCGCATGAGCGACGACGAGGGCGTCCCGAGCCGCCGCCTCCCGCTGATCGCCGCGGGGGTCGCTTCGACGTTCCTCTACGACTTGCAGACCGCTGGGCGCGCCGGCACCAAGAGCACCGGCAGCGGCGAGCGCGGCGTCGGCTCGCTGCCGGGGCCTGGGGCCGGCGTGCTGCTCGTGGGGGAGGGCGATACGAGCCTGGATGCGATGATCGAGGGCACCAAGGAGGGCCTCGTGGTGGAGCGGCTGCTCGGAGCCGGCCAGAGCAACGTCCTGGGAGGCGACTTCAACGCGAACGTCCTGCTCGGGTACAAGGTCGAGAACGGACGGATCGTCGGCCGGGTCAAGAACACGATGATCTCGGGCAATGCGTACACCGCCCTCAACGACCTCGCAGCCATCGGCAGCGACGGGCGGTGGGTGCGCGGCGGGCTCTACGCGCCGTCCATCGCGCTCGCCAACGTCTCCGTGAGCGCGCAGGCCTCGCCGTGACCCTCTCCCCCTCCATCGACTCACTCGCCGACAGCGCGCGGGAGTTGAAATCCTCGGAGCTGACGCAGCTCAGCGGCCTGCTCGACGACGAGCGGGACGAGCTGCGGAGCCGCTGGGCCGAGATCGACCCGGCCCGGCGCTGCCAGATATTGAGCATGCTCATCGAGCTCGCGGACGACAACTGCGAGCTCGACTTCGGGGCCGTCTACGACGCCGCCCTCGCCGACCCCGACGCCGCGGTGCGCGAACGGGCCGTGAGCGGCCTGTGGGAGTCCGGCGACCGGCGGACGATCCCGAAGCTGACGAGCCTCCTGAGCGATGATGCTGACGAGCGCGTCCGCGCCGCCGCCGCCCTCGTGCTCGGACACTTCGCGGTCATAGCAGCAGACGGCAAGCTCGTGGAGCGCGACGTCGAACGCATCTACCGCTCGCTCATGGCACCGCTCGCCAACGAGGACGAGCCCCTGGCCGTCCGCCGCCGGGCGCTGGAGGCCGTCGCGGCCTTCGCGACGCCGGAGGTCCCCGGCCTGATACGCCGCGCGTACGAGAGCGATGAGCCCAAGCTCCGTCAGAGCGCGCTCTGCGCCATGGGCCGCACCGGCGACCCCACCTGGCTCCCGACCATCCACGGCGAGATGCGCAGCGGCGACCCCGCCATGCGCTACGAGGCCGCGAACGCGGCGCGGGAGGTCGGCGAGGAGGAGTCCGTCCCCTACCTCGCCGACCTCATCGAGGACGCCGACGTCGAGGTCGCGCTCGCAGCCGTCCTCGCCCTGGGCATGATCGGCGGAGCGAAGGCCAAGAAGCTGCTCCGTGGCATCTCAGCCGGCGACGAGGACGCGAGCGTGATCGAGGCTGCGAGCGAGGCACTCCGCCTCGCGGAGATGGACGAGGAAGGGCACTCCTTCCCCAAGGTCAGCGACCGGCTTGGGTGAGGCGGTCTCCTGCGGCGGCGTCGTCTACCGCCTGCGGGACGGGGTCGTGGAGCTGGCGCTCTGCGGCCGCCGCAGCGGCCTCTGGGCGCTCCCCAAAGGCACCCCCGAGACCGGCGAAACGCACGAGCAAACCGCCCTCCGCGAGGTACGCGAGGAGACCGGCCTCGCCGTCGAGATCGAGGCGCCGCTCGGTCACATCGAGTACTGGTTCACCCTCCCCAACGAGCGCGTCCACAAGCGCGTCTACTTCTATCTGATGGCCCCATGCGGCGGCTCGGTGGACGACCACGATCCCGAGTTCGACGTCGTCGAGTGGTTCCCGGCCCAGGCGGCGAGCGCGACGCTCACCTACCCAAGCGAGGCTGAGGTGGTCGGCCGCGCCCTCGACGCCCTCGCTGGCCGAAAGAGCGGCACGCCGTGAGTGACGAGATCGCCCGCGGCCGCAAGATCGTGCTGCGCAAGAAGCGGATCGAGGACGCCGAGGAGGACTACCGCTGGCGGACTGACCCGGAGCTGGCGGAGCTGGACGCCGCCGTGGTGCTACGGCAGCCGTTCGATGCCTTCCACCGGGACTACGAGCACGAGTTCGGGGCGGAGCTTCCCTGGGTGCGGCGCTACGCCGTCGACACGCTCGACGGCCTCCACATCGGCAACTGCATGGTGTACGACATCGACACCGTCAACGGGCAGTGCGAGCTCGGCATCCTGGTGGGCGACCGCCGGTACTGGAACGGCGGCTACGGCCGCGAGGCGTTCCTGTTGCTCATAGATGAGTGCTTCAAGATGCTGGCCATGAACCGGCTGTACCTGCACACGCTCGCGTGGAACGCCCGAGCGCGGCGGGCCTTTCTCGGCTGCGGCTTCCGCGAGAAGGGCCCCGACCGCCGCGGCGGGCACGACTTCATCCTGATGGAGCTCACGCGCGCGGAGTGGGAGGCGGCTCGGGAGGCCAAGCTCGGCCAGAGCTCGAGCGCCGCGCCCAAGAGCGGGCGGATGGGCTGAGGGCGCTCTAGCGCGACGGCAGCGCGACGACCGCCCGTCCGGTCGTGGTCTTCACACCGGCGCCGTTCTCGATCCAGATCGCGCAGATGACGATCCCCGCGCCGGCGTCCTTCCCGGTAACCTCCCCCTTGCAGGTGAGCGTGCCGCCGGGGACGTCCATCTCCCGGTAGCGGACCGACAGCTCGCGGAGCGTGCCCTCCGGCCCCATCCAGTCCGTGACGAGCTGGCCCAAGAAGGCGCTCTTGAGCGCGCCGTGCAGGATGACGCCTTCGAGGCCCTGGGCGAGCGCGAAGTCGCGGTCGTAGTGGATCTCGTAGAAGTCGCCCGATGCGCCCGCGTACATCGCGAGCTGGCGGGTCGTGGGCTGCTTGAGGAGCTCCGGCAGCTCCTGGCCGACCTCGACGTCTTCGAGGTGCGGTTGGCCGCTCACGACGCTGGCCCCATGCGGATGGCCGTGCTGCGCTGCGTCGCGACGAGCTCGCCGTGCTGGTTCGTATAGTCGGTTGCGTAGGTGGCGATGAGCATCGTGCCCAGGCGGCCTTCGCGCTCGGCCAGCGCCTCCAGCGTCGGCACGGCCGTGATCTCATCGCCTGGGCGCACCGGGACGTGGTACGTCCACTTGCTTCCGCCGTCCAGCACGCGCGGGAGCGCTTCGGCGCCGGGCAGGTCGGGGACGGCCCCACCCAGGGAGCGCAGGAACGTGGGAGGCGCAACGTCCGGGTACGCGTGGTTCGGATCGCCGATGGCCTCGGCGAACCGCGCGATCGCCCCGCGCTCGATGGCCGTCGTCCTCGGCGCGCCGGCCCGGCCGACGGCCTCGCGCATCGCCGGCGTGATGATGGGATCTGGCATGCGATCCTCACTCCTTCCCCCTATGTTCATGGCCCTGTCTCAATTGTTGTGGCCCTGCCTCAAACCCCGCTCTTGCTGCGGACGGACGGGGAGAGCAGAGGGGCGGAGCCCCTTTGCCGGGGGCACGAGGTGTCCCGGTTGGTGGGCTCTATCACACAGATGCCCGAAACAGGCTTGTCTCACAACGCTTGCTGCCTGGCCCTCTTCGTGTCCGCCGGGAGTGCAGCGGGGCGGAGCCCCTTTGCCGGGGGCACGGGGGTGTCCCCCGTATCTTGCTTCATCACCCCCTTCCTGGCGAGGAAGGGGGACGGGGGGATGGTCGAGAGGGCTGCGGGCGCCGACGCGCGTAACGCGGAGCGAGGGGAGCCCCGTGTGGTGGCCGGAGGCTAGGGGAGGCCGCGTGTGAGTGTCAACCGCGGCTGCGGCGGAATTGTGCGCTGGAGGAATCGGGTTCCGGAAATGGTTGACAGGCGCCGAGCGCCGGGAGTAATGTTCGCTCGCTGCGTTTTCTGCATTGCCAGAAAGGTGGCATGACCACGCGATCCTTGACGGTCAGCGGCCCTGCTGGACCTCTCCAGTCCAGCCAGCCGTCGAACCGCCCATCAAGCCCTTCCGATACGGAAGGGCTTTTTCTTGTGCGTCGCGCCGCGGCCTCCGCTGCGGGTGCTATCATGCCCGCCTTCGCCGCGCGCGCGGCGCTATCATGCGCGTCCAGACGCGCGGGACGGTGGAGGGAGCCATGGCGGCGAAGGCGGGCTGGGAGGGCCGGTATCTCGAGGATTTCGAGACCGGCGACGTTTTCCGCTCCCGCGTGGGCCGCACGGTCTCCGAGGCGGACAACACCTGGTTCACGCTGCTCACCAACAACGACAATCAGATCCACTTCAACGCCGAGTACGCGAAACGGACCCAGTGGGGGCAGCGGCTGGTGAACAGCACCTTCACCCTGGCGCTGGTGACGGGGCTCACGGTTACCGATGTCTCTCAGAACGGCGTCGCTCTCGGCTGGGACACCGTCCGCCTGCCCAATCCGCTCTTCGCCGGAGATACGGTATGGGCCGAGACCGAGGTGCTGTCGGTCCGCGAGTCACGCTCAGACCCGACGCGCGGCATCGTCAAGGTACGCACGCGCGGCGTGAAGCAGGACGGGACCGTCGTCATCGAGTTCGAGCGGAGCATCATGGTCTGGAAGCGCGCGCACGCGCCCGCGGCGAACGTGTTTCCGGAGATCGCGAGCCAGGAGGGCTGACGCCCCGCAGGTGCCGCCGTGGCCGATTGTCGCCGGCGGTAGTGGTCTCCTATACTGGAGACTCGGCAACCGGGCCGTCACCTAGCGCAGGAGTGTAGCTCAGCCTGGCAGAGCAACGGTCTCCAAAACCGTCGGCCGGAGGTTCGAATCCTCCCACTCCTGCCAGCTCCCCCCAAGATAGGGACCCCGCGGCCGCTCCTATCGATGACCTCGCGCCGCACCGGTTCCTGGGATCCTCCGGCTACCCGCGGCGCCCATTCCATCGTATCTGCGCTGGCCTGCTTGGTCCGTTCTCCGGCCGTCCCTGGCCGCCGGCCTCGCCTGGTGCGTGCCAGCGCGGGCTCGGCCGTTCCGGCCGCCATCGGCGCCCGCGGGCCGCACGTGGCTCGATGGGGAGGACTGAGTCCCGTTCGTAGGAGCCTCTTCGACGGCTCTGGCGGGAGGGGGCCGGCGCACGGGTGGAGGGGACAGTGCTCGCAGCGCGTTGGCGTCGGGTGCCGTGAGCGCCTCGTTGAGGCCGAGCCGGCGCTGTATCAGGCGGATGTCCCTGACCTGCTCGGGCTGCACGAGGGTGACGACGACGCCGCCAAGGCCTGCGCGCGCGGTGCGTCCGGAGCGGTGCACGTACGTCTTCGGGTCCTCGGGCACGTCGTAGTGGATCACCGACGCCACTCCCTCGACGTGGATGCCGCGGGCGGCGACGTCGCTGGCGATCAGCGCGTGGACCTTGCCGTTCGTGAAGTCGGCGAGCGCCCGGGTCCGCTGGTTCTGGCTCCGGCCGCCGTGGATCGTCGCCACCTGGATACCGGCCTTGCCCAGCTGCTTGGCGAGCCGGTCGGAGCCGTGCCGGGTCCGGCAGAAGACGATAGCGGGCCATGCCGCGCTCACGGCTTCGGCCGTGACTGCGGTGCGGTCGGCCTTGGCCACGTTCCAGAACAGGTGGGTGGCGGCGGTGATATCCGGGGTCTCGTCCCCGACCTCGTGGCGGACCGGGTCGCGCTGATAGTCGCGCGTGAGCTTGGCGACGTCGCCGTCGAGGGTCGCCGAGAACAGCATCGTCTGGCGCTGGCGGGACGTCTGATCGAGCAGGCGGCGGACGGCGGGCATGAAGCCCATGTCGGCCATGCGGTCGGCCTCGTCGAGGACGACCCGGTCGACCGCGGACAGGCTCACGGCGCCCTGGCCGATGAGGTCCTCCAGGCGCCCAGGGCAGGCGACCAGGATGTCGACTCCCTGCCGGAGGGCGTCGAACTGCCGGCCGTAGCCGACCCCGCCGTAGACGACGCCCACGCGGACGGGGCCGGCGAAGGTGCGGATCTCCGTCGCGATCTGCTCGGCGAGCTCGCGCGTTGGAGCGAGGACGAGCGCGCGCGGCCGCTTGGGCTCCGCACGGCCGATGCCGACGACGAGCGGGATGCCGAACGCGAGCGTCTTGCCCGACCCGGTGGGGGCGCGGCCGCAGATGTCGCGACCGGCCAGACCGTCGGCTATGGCGGCCGCCTGGATCTCGAAGGGCGTGTGGATGCCTCGACGGGCGATGGCGGTGATGATGGGCGCAGGAACGCCCAGCTGAGCGAAGGTAACGGACGACATGGAGCTCCTTGACCGCGCATCGGCGCGCGGATGATGGGTTCGTGATACCTCGCACGATGCGAGGGCGGAAGTCCTTCGGGCTGGTTCACGGTGACTGGAGGAACCAACACCCGTCAGCGAACCCACCGGCTGGTAGCCCTGCCGGAGCGTCTATGAGTATAGCACTGCCGCCTCGCGGACCCCGCGGGTGTGTAGAATGCACGTGGTGCCCCTTCGCACCGGCCCTTCCCATGCCGAGGTGGTGGAATAGGTAGACACGCTGTCTTGAGGGGGCAGTGGGAGCGATCCCGTAAGAGTTCAAATCTCTTCCTCGGCACCAAAGGCCCCCTGCGTCGCATGACGGCCATGTTGAGGACGCCGAAATGACCTCGATTGCCGACATTCTGCCGACCAACCGTTCGCAGACCCAGCTTGGGCACCTCATTGATCGGTACGTCGATGCCCAAGGCATCTTGCTGATCGACTTCGCCAAGCGCACCGGTCTCTCCTCGCCGACGATCCTTGCTATTCGCAAGGACAAGGATTATGTCCCTTACCCTCGGACCCTGGAGCGCATCGCCGAAGCGACGGACACGCCGCTGGAGGCCGTCAAGCTCCTGTTCGAGGGCGGCTACCGTGCGGCCACCAAACGCCGCGAACAAAGCCGCCAGCTCACGTACCGCCGCAAGCGCAACCTCACCAAGGCGCAGTGGAACAAGAGGCAGGCGCGGGACCTACCGCGAACGATGTCAGAGGACACGCGTGCCAAGCTAGAGGCATATCGAACACGCGGTCCCGGACGGGCAGGGACGCGCACCGACGAGTCCCGGCGGCGACAGGCGGCCTATTTCCTGGCCCGTCCAGTGCGGCCTAGGACTGGCATATGGACGTTCTGCGCCGGCTGCGACGGGATCATGTACGTGGATGCGTCGAGGGCCAAGGGACGAAAGTTCTTCTTCCACCGCAACACGTTGCGGCCGCCGGGTCGGCCGAACAACAACGAGCAGCAGAACCCGCGTGCGTCCTGCTACAGCAAGATCAACCAGTTAGAGATACGTGGGCGCGGACGCCCGCCGGAGAGTGCGCAGGACTGGGAGCGCAACGCTCGGTGGTTCGTGCTCGGCAAGCTCGGCCTTGGCGACCACGAGATTGCCCAACAGGAGCTGCGAGAGCTTCACGTTACCGCCCGGATGGTGTGGAGCAGCCGGCAAGTGTTCAACAGGCGAATCCCAAAGAATGCGACGTGGAGCATGGTCTGGCGACTGGTAGGACCCGCCCTGAGAGACCGCCCGATCAGGCTCCCCCTTTAGCTTTGCATACTCCCTCATTTATTCAGCGTGGGGGTTTTATGAGGGAGTATGCAAGTAGACCCCGGTCTCTTCCTCGCTAGCACCCCACAGCCCGAAGAATAGAACATATGTTTTTGACAACTCCTAAGAGCTGTGAGTAGCTTTGGGTGTCGCGCCGTTTGGAAACGGCCCAGGTCTACCCCGGTTGCTAACCCCGTGAGAGGCGGAACCGGAACGTCTGGGACAACCCAAGCCAAGCGCAGGAGGTCACGATGCCCCCAGAGCCCACTGCGGCCCCAGAGGCTGAGAAGCCCGAGGAGCCGGAGAAGAAGCCAGAGGCTGCCCCGAAAAAGGATCCCGAGCCAGCTTCGGCCCTGCACAGCAGGTATCAGAAGCAAGTGGCTGAAGCGCGCAAAGACGCGGACGCTGCGAAGAGGGACGCCGCCACGGCTCGCACCGAGGCGGAGGAGTCTCGCCGATACGCCAAGGTGCTCGAAGAGCGTGGCGATGTCGGTGAGGATGAGAAGGGGCGGTACGAAGACCTCGCCAAGCGCGAGGCTGCGGCAGGAGAGATGGAGACGAAGGCTCGCAGTGCTGTAAAGCTTGCGAGCGCTCGGCTGCTTCACTCTGAGTACGGGGTTTCTGAGGACACGCTGCTGGCCTTCGACGACCCCCGCGACATGAAGATCGCGGCGCTGGAATGGCAGCGGGACAACCCGAAGACGGACGACGACCCTCCTACGGAGGAGCCGAAGCCGAAAGCGAAGACGCCCGAGCCAGCCGAGAGCCGCCAGGCTTCGACGGGGGTGACGGTGCGGGACCGCGTACGTCGATCGTGGACATGACGGACGAACAGTTCGCCGAGTACGACAAGAAGCTTGCTGCGGAATCGCGCCGTCGCGCACGGCAAGGAAAAAGCTAATCATCCACGGCGCCTCGGCGCCGTAAGGGAGCAATCATTATGGCAATGGATCTTCTCGGCGCTGCCGGGTTGACCATCGGCATGAAGCAGTTCTACAACCGCAAGTTGCTGGAACGCGCAGTGCCGAGTTTCATCCACGCAGGCCACGGCGACAAGTCCGGCATCCCGCGGAACGAGGGCAAGAGCGTCGAGTTCCGGCGCTACGAGCGGCCCACCGCGGCCACCGTGGCGCTGACCGAGGGCACGCCCCCGTCGGTCACGAACCTGACCATCTCCAACGTGCAGGCCACGGTGGACCAGTACGGTGCCTTCAACAGGCACTCGGAACTGGTGGCCCTTCAGAACTACGACCCGTTCCTGGCGTCGTGGTCGGAGATGTGGGGCGAGCACATGGGCGACACCATCGACATCCTCGCGCGCAACATCATCACGGCCGGCACGACCGTCCAGATCGCCAGCACGGTGGCGTCGCGTGGGGCGGTCGGCGGCACCACGGCCCACCGGATCACCTACGCGGAGATCCGCGAGGCGGTGTCCACGCTCCGGAACAACAACGCCAAGCCAGTCGTCGACAACAAGTTCCTGGGGCTCATCCACCACCACACCGAGGCGGAGATGTTCGCCGACTCGGACATCCTGGCCAGCTTCCAGCAAGCGTACGTGCGCGGCCCTGGGAACCCGCTGGTGCAGGGTGAGGTCGGTGACTTCTACGGGGTCCGCTGGCTGACCTCGTCCAACGCTCGTGTCTTCGGCTCCGAAGGGGCCTCGGGCGCGGACGTGTACGGGACGCTGATCTTCGGCCGGCAGTTCTACGGCGAGATCGATTACGAGGCGATGGGAAGCCAGATGATCGTCAAGCCCGTGGGCTCCGCCGGGGGCCTCGACCCGCTCGACCAGATGGGAACCCACGGTTGGAAGGCTGCCTACGTGGCGGTCATCACCAACCAAAGCTGGGGCGTGCGCATCGAGCACACGACACGGCTGGGAGCCGAAGGCGTCTAGCCCATAGGCGCCCGATAGCGGGGGTGGGGCTCCGGCCTCACCCCCTACGCCGGGAGGCAAACATGGCGGCAGTGAAGAAGCCACCCCAGGTTCCGACGAAGGGCCACGTATGGGTGTGTGCAGGTTGCAACAACCCGTTCTTAACCGTTTCTCGGGATGGAGCACGTATCAGGCCCGCACCACGTCCACAGTCCTGCCCGCGCTGCGGGTCGAGTGCGGCCAACTACAGGGACGACCGCCCATAGGAGGGTTGTATGGCACTGACGAAGGAAGAGCGGTCGGCCATCAGCCG
>JADFRC010000072.1 GCA_022561455.1 Chloroflexota bacterium
GAGCCGTCGCTGACGACGGCGATCGTGTTCCCACGCCCCGTCAGCTCGTAGCTGAGCGCCGGGTCGTCCGCGATCGCGCTGCTCACCGCGCCGACGCCCGGCGTGTAGGCGAGCGAGAGATCGTCGGTCGTGGCGAGCTCGACGCGTGAGGAAACCGACAGCTTCCCCTTGAGCCGGCGGTGCAGGTCGATCGAGCGCGGGCCGTAGTCGTCGCGGGAGGGGGTGGCCATCCAATGAGGCTAGAGGGCGCGGAGCCGTGGGTCAACGATCCCACGGTGCAGTCGCGGGCGCATCACGAGGACCGGCGTGGCCGGTCCCCGTGACCGCTAGAGCGCGAAGTCAGGCGATGAACTCGTAGTAGATGCGGATCACTCCCACCAGGACGGCGAGGATGATGAAGCCGGAGATGAGCGTGCCCTTAACGGAAAGGAGTGGATTCGTCATGAGTTAGTTCCCCCACAGGCTCGGTAGGTTCCGTGCTCCGACCATGAAGAAGAGCATCGGGATCGAGAGCATCGTGTTGGTCCGGGACGCAAGCAGCGCTGTCCGGGCCCACTTCGGCTGATCGGCCGGGGCGGGCGCGCCATCGGCTATCGTGGCCCTCGTCGCGGCGATGATCTTCTGCTGCACCGGCCAGATGATGAGCCAGACGTTGAGGGCCATGGCGATGCCGATCGTCCCGCCGATGGCGATGGACCGGAACTGTCCGCTGCTGTAGTAGCCATCTCGGTCGATGCCGAAGCCGATGATCAAGGCGATGCCGAAGACCACCGTGGACAGCGCCGACCAGCGGAACAGTTGCAGCAGATGCGGCACGAGCACGGTCACCGCGTTGGACCGTGCCGATGCTTCCATCTGGGGGAACTTCAGCGCCTGTCCGAAGTTGAAGTAGTACAGGATCCCGATCCAGAGGATGCCCGAGAAGATGTGGGCCATCAGTACCAGGGTGATATAGATCTCCATCGCTGCTCTCCTTTCGCCTGCCTCGCGTTCGCTTCGTGTGCCCGCAGGCCTAGCGCACTTCCACCGTTCCGACCATGCCCGAGCC
This sequence comes from Chloroflexota bacterium, assembly GCA_022561455.1. Classification (GTDB taxonomy): domain Bacteria; phylum Chloroflexota; class Dehalococcoidia; order Lucifugimonadales; family Australimonadaceae; genus JADFRC01. The sequence continues at coordinate 1,049 of JADFRC010000072.1, forward strand.
CTCGTGGCCCGGCACCGCGCAGATGAGCTTGAACGTGCCCGCTCTCTCGAACGTGAACGTCTGCACCTGCGGCTCCTTCGAGACTTCCCAGTCGATGCCGAGGTCCTTCACCGTGAACGTGTGGGGGATGTCGTTGGACACCAGCGTGAACTCGACCGTCTCCCCGACCTCGAAGGCCATACGCCGCGGCTCGAAGGTGAAGTTGTCGTGAACCACCTCGATCGTCCCATCGTCTCCCGCCCCGGCAGGAGCGGCAGGGGAGGCAGGGGAGGCGTAGCTACCGCATGCTCCCAAGGCGGATCCCAGCAAAGCTAGCCCGGCGAGGATCAGCCATCGCCACCTGGCACCGGGGGTGCCGTCAGTTGTCGTGAGCCTCTCGATGGTGCGGCTGGCCTCCCTCACGTTTCGGCCACAGTATAAGGCGGCGACGCCCCGAAACAAGCCGTCCCGAAGGTCGTCAACGCGCGGTTCGTGCGGGCGGCTATCCGCTCAGCGCTTCGTTCGCCGCCTTTGCGGCCAGCACGAGGTCGTCAGGCGTGTGCGCGAGCGAGACGAACGCCGACTCGAACTGCGACGGCGCGACGTACACGCCGCGCTCCAGCAGGCCGTGGAAGAAGGAGGCGTAACGCTCCGTGTCGGCCGCGGCCGCATCGGCCCACGTGCGCACGGGCCCCGGTGTGAAGAACGCCGTGAACATCGACCCCACGCGGTTGATCGTCATGGCCGTGCCCGTCGCCTCGGCGGCCGCGCGCAGCCCCGCCTCCGCCTGCGCGCCGAGTGCTTCGAGCGCCTCGTAGGTGCCCGGCTCGGCCAGCGCTTCGAGGCAGGCGGTCCCGGCGGCGACGGCCAGCGGGTTGCCGGACAGCGTCCCCGCCTGGTAGGCCGGGCCCAGCGGCGCGACCATCGACATCACGTCGGCACGCCCACCGAACGCCCCGACCGGCAGCCCGCCGCCGATAATCTTGCCGAGGCACGTCAGGTCGGGCGTGACGCCGTAGCGCGCCTGCGCCCCGCCGTAGGCGACCCGGAAGCCCGTGATCACCTCATCGAAGATCAGCAGCGCGCCGGCCTCATCGGCCAGCCGCCGCAGCCCTTCGAGGAAGCCCGGTCCCGGTGGGACGACGCCCATGTTGCCGGCCACCGGCTCGACGATGATCGCGGCGACCTGGTTGACGTGGGCCTCGAGCAGCGTGCCGACCGAGTCGAGGTCGTTGTATTCGGCGACCAGCGTCTCCGCGGCGTACGTCTCGGGCACGCCGGCGCTGGTCGGCACGCCCAGGGTCGCCGCGCCGGAGCCGGCCTTGACCAGCATGCCGTCGGCGTGGCCGTGGTAGTTGCCGTTGAACTTGACGACCTTGGCGCGGCCGGTGAAGGCGCGCGCGACGCGGACCGCGCTCATGACGGCCTCGGTGCCGGAGCTGACGAGCCGCAGCAGCTCGATGGACTGCATGGCGGCAACGACGAGCTCGGCGAGGCGCACCTCGCGCTCGGTCGGCGCGCCGAAGCTCGTGCCGTCGGCCGCCGCGCGCTGCACTGCCTCGACGACGGCGGGGTGCGCGTGCCCGAGCACCAGCGGCCCCCAGGAGCCGAGGAAGTCGACGTAGGAGTTCCCGTCGACGTCCCATATCCGCGCACCGGCGCCGCGCGCGATGAACGGCGGCGTCCCGCCGACGGCTCCGAAGGAGCGCACGGGGCTGTTCACGCCGCCAGGGATCACCGCTTGAGCGCGCGCGAACAGGGCTTCGGACCGGGGGTTGTTACGCATTCGGCATCGGGGGGAAGCGGGTCAGGCCGCGGTATTCGAAATGCTGGTCGAAGCTGAACGCCATGCCGATGCCCACGCGCTCCATCGTCACGAGTGCAGAGGCGTCCGTGTAGGTGAGGCGTACGCCGTGAGCACTCGCAAGGAGGTCGAGCGTGTCCCGGTGTTCCCGCTCCGACTCGAACAGGAGGTTGATAGCATCGAGACTGGCGATCCACTCCGTAAGCACGCGCGTCCCGAGACGCTGAAGCAGCAGACGGTGGGTTTCGGCCACTATGAGGTTGGAGGTCACCAAGGAACGCCTTTCCTCTTCTAGCTGCACGAATCCCTTAACCGCAGCCGTGTGCCACTGATCGGCTCGGTCTAGGAGCGCAACGAAGGCTGACGTGTCGACGAAGACGGAACGCCTGAACCCGGAGAGCCCGGAGGTCACCTACGGTCGATCCTGGTGGGGCGGTTCAGCCACGCCTCGTTCAGATACCAGTCGTGGTGTTCGGCGACATCTCCGAGGCCGCTGTCGCCAGGTTTGATTTTCAGCAGCTTCGAGTCCGGCCCGAATATCTTAAGAGCTGGTGCGTACTCCGCGGCGTACCAGTCCAACAGGCCGTGGTACTCCAGCGGCACGTCGCGCGGGTCCGGCGTTGTCTTCGCGCCCTCCCTGTCGGGATGGTAGGCGTCGCCTGGCCGGAAGAGGCGGTTGCCGCCTTCGGGCGTCTTCGTGATCATGCGGTACCGCCCGGGGTTCGGAGGCTTGGTTGCGACGCACATCTGAGAGATGTGCGTCGGGACGCCCGGGGAGACGCCACCGAACTCCCGGCGGACAGCTTCGCGGATCTCCGTGGCGGTGAAGCCGTCGCGCTCCGGATGCTCCCGGGTGAGGATGGCGAGCGCGATCCAGACCTGGTCGGCTATCTTGACGTGCGCGGTCACAACCATGAGTTCGTTCCCTCAGTCAGACTATCATACTAAATAGTATGTAGAGTCTCAACCCATCGCCAGGCGCACCCGGAGTGCGAGGGGGTCGGACAGCGTCGAATGGAACTTCGAGAACTCCGCGATCAGCGCCCACCGGTCCTTGTAGACGGCCAGCCGCTCGCCGAGTGGCTCGGCCTCGTCGGCGTCCAGGTCGAGGATACGTGGCCCGTTGGGCGCGCCGTCGGCGAAGCGGTCGAAGACGTGCGCCGGCAGCACCCAGCTCTGCGAGGGCTCCCCGCCTTCCCAGACCACGCCCACGATGAAGAGGTTGGGCCGGTCGCGCAGCCGCGGCACCTCGAAGGTCCGCGTCCCGTCGGCCGCCGAGCGCACGCGCACCTCCACGTAGCGCCCATCCCCGCCTCGGACCGCGAGGTCGACCTCCATCGAGGTGCCGATGGGCCGGAAGAGCATCAGGTCCAGCTTGGCGAGCTGCTCGACGACGAACGCCATCGCGCGGTCTTCGGTATCGGCCATCAGAAAGCCTCTCCCCCGAGCTCGCTCGACGCGGCCCTGCCACCCGTCGCGGATGCTCCGAAGGTGGCCCAGTCCCGTTCGTGGTGAGGCTCTCGAACCACGAACCCTCGGTTGCCTACAAGCCCTCGTTCGCCCTTCGAGAGCCTCAGGACGAACGGCTCAAGGCTAGGCCTCCTTCGAGGAACGGGGGCTTGGGGGTCGCTCGCTATGCCTACCCCCGCAGCGCGCGGGCGGCTTCCTTGGCGAAGTACGTGATGATGAGGTCGGCCCCGGCGCGCTTGATGCTCGTCAGCACCTCGAGCATCGCCGCGTCCCCGTCGAGCCAGCCGTTCGCGGCCGCGGCCTTGAGCATCGCGTATTCGCCCGATGTGTTGTAGGCCGCAAGCGGCAGCCCGAAGCGCTCTCGCGCTTCTTTCAGCACGTCGAGGTAGGCGAGCGCCGGCTTGACCATCAGTATGTCGGCGCCCTCCGCCGCGTCCTGGGCGAGCTCGCGCACCGCCTCGCGCCCATTCGCGCCGTCCATCTGGTACGAGCGCCGGTCGCCGGAGCGCGGGCTCGACCCGGCCGCCACGCGGAACGGCCCGTAGAAGGCCGAGGCCACCTTCGATGCGTACGCCATGATCGCGGTATCGGCGAAGCCAGCGGCGTCGAGCCCCCCGCGCAGCGCCGCCACCTGGCCGTCCATCATGGCCGACGGCGCGACGATGTCGGCGCCCGCGGCGGCATGCGAGACCGCGATCTTGGCGAGCAGCGGCAGCGTCGCGTCGTTGTCTACCGTGCCGTCGTCGAGCAGCACGCCGCAGTGGCCGTGGTCCGTGTACTCGCACAGGCAGACGTCGGTGACGACGGCCAGCTCGGGAAGCTGGCTCTTGAGGGCGGCGACGGCCTCTTGGATCACGCCGCCGGCGTCGTAGGCCCCGGCCCCCGCGGCGTCCTTGTGCGAGGGGATGCCGAAGAGCAGGACGGCCGGGATGCCGAGCCCGTGGGCCTCGGCGGCCTCCTCCAAGACGTGGTCGATGGAGAGCTGCGCCTGGCCTGGCATCGGGTCGATGGGAACGCGCACGCCGCGTCCGGGCACCACGAACAGCGGGTAGATGAAGTCTTTGGGCGAGAGCGTCGTCTCGCGGACCATGTCCCGGAGCGCCTGCGTGCGGCGGAGCCGGCGCCCGCGCACGCTCGGGAAGCGCGCAGCGGTCGCGGCCTGGGTCGCTTGGCGGTCCAGCGCCTCGGTCATGTCTGCCCCTCTTGTTGGTCCACCAGCGCTCGCACCAGCCCCGGCACCGTGTGCTCGCGCGCTTCGACGTCGACGCGCAGCCCCAGCTCGCGCGCCGCCGCGCTCGTCACGGGCCCGATCGAAGCGATGCGTATGCCGTCGAGCAGCGCCCGGTCGCGCCCGAGCAGCTCGACCAGGTTGCGGACGGTCGAGGAGCTCGTGAACGTGGCCACGTCGATGCTACCAGAGCCCAGGAGCTCGCGGGCCCGCTCGCTTGCTCCCGATGGCTTGAGCGTGCGGTAGGCGGCGACGGAGTCGACCTCGGCGCCGAGGCGCCGCAGCCCCTCCGGCAGGGCATCCGGCGCGATGTCGGCGCGCAGCAGCAGCACGCGCGCGCCGTCGACGTCCAAGTCGCCGAAGCCCTCGGCGACCGCCTCGGTCGTGAACGTGTCCGGGACGTAGTCGGCGATGATGCCCCGGTGAGCCAGGGCCGCCGCCGTCGCGGGCCCGATGGCCGCGACGCGCACCCCGCCCAGCCCGCGCGCGTCCCGGCCCCCCTCGGCGAGCCGGCCGAACGCCGCATCTACGCCGTTCGTGCTCGTGAAGACGGCCCACGCGTAGGAGCCGATGCGCTCCAGTGCGTCGTCCAGCGCGCCGAAGTCTTCGAGCGGCGCGATCTCGATGGTCGGCAGCTCGATGGGCTCCGCGCCCTCGGCGCTCAATAGCTGGCCCAAGACGCCCGCCTGCTGCCGCGAGCGTGTCACGAGCACGCGCATGCCGAAGAGCGGCCCCGTATCGAACCAGCGCAGCCCCTCGCGCAGCCCGGCGACGTCGCCGATGACCGTGACGACGGGGGAGGTCAGCCCGGCCGCATCGCCCTTCGCGATGATGTCGGCGAGCGTCCCGGCGACCGTGCGCTGCTTCGGCAGTGTCCCCCACTGCGTGACCGCGACGGGCGTCTCGGGCGAGCGGCCGTTGGCGAGCAGCGAGCGGACGATGCCGGAGAGCGGCCGCCAGCCCATGAGCACGACGAGCGTGCCGGGCGTCTTGGCCAGCGCATCCCAGTCCAGTGCCGACTCCGGCTTCGAGGGGTCCTCGCTGCCGGTCACGACGGTGAAGGCGGACGCGACGCCGCGCTGGGTGACGGGGACGCCGGCGTAGGCCGGGACGGCGATGGCCGAGGTGATGCCGGGCACGACCTCGAAGCGCACGCCGGCCGCCCGGAGCGCCGCGGCCTCCTCGCCGCCGCGGCCGAACACGAACGGGTCGCCTCCCTTGAGCCGCACCACCGTCTTGCCGTCGAGCGCGGCCTTGGCGAGCGTGCGGTTGATCTGCTCCTGGAAGGCGCCCGGGGTGTCGGGCTCCTTGCCCATGAAGACCAGCTTCGCGCTTGGCGGTGCGAGGTCGAGGAGCTGTGGGCTGCTGAGGCGGTCGTAGACGACGACGTCCGCCCGGCGCAGGGCATCGGCGCCCTTGACCGTGATGAGCCCAGGGTCGCCCGGCCCGGCGCCGACGATGTAGACGATGCCCGTCTTGCTCATCGCCCCGCCTCCGGCTGCACGATCTCGCCCGCGCCCTGGTCCAACAGGCCCTGGTAGGCGGCTTGCCCCACGAGCTCGGGGGCGTCGGTCCCGCCCGTGACCTCGACCCGGTAGCTGACCGACCCGTCGGACGGCGTCGCCGTCGCGAACAGCGACAGCTCATCGCGCTCGACGCTCGCCAGCGCGCCGATGGGAAGCTGACAGCCGCTGCCTGCCGCGCGCAGCACCGCGCGCTCGGCGGCGACGGCCGCCGCGGTGGGTGCGTGCGTGAGCTGGCGGACCATGGCCACGAGCTCCTCGTCGCCGGCGCGCACCTGCACCGCGAGCGCCCCCTGGCCCGGCGCCGGCGTGCAGATGTACGGCGAGAGGTACTCCGCGACCTCCGCCGCCATGCCGAGGCGGTGCAGTCCGGCCGCCGCGAGCACCACGCCGTCGTAGTCTTGCCCGCCGGCCTTCGCCACGCGCGTCTCGACGTTACCGCGGATGGGGATGAAATCGACGTCCTTGCGCCCGAACCGTAGCTGCGCCGCGCGGCGGGGGCTGCTCGTCCCGATGCGCGCGCCCTCCGGCAGATCGAGCAGCGTCTTGCCCCAGCGGTCGATCAGCACGTCCCGGGCGTCCTCGCGCTCCATGACCGTCAGCACGGTCACGCCCGGCGTGGGCGTCGTCGGCAGGTCCTTGAGGCTGTGGACCGCCATGTCGATGCGGCCCTCGAGCAGCGCCGCTTCGAGGGCGGAGGTGAACACGCCGACGCCCATCGCGGTCAGGTCGGCGTCGGGCTGCTTGTCGCCTTCGCTGCGTACCTTCTCGACCGTGATCTCGGAGCCGGGGGCGAGCGAGCGGAGCGCGGCCACGACGGCCTCGGTCTGGACGAGGGCGAGGCGGCTCCCGCGCGTTCCAACGCGGATAGAGGTGCTCATGGGCTGCGGCGGGCTAGCCGCCGTCCAGCCCGAACAGCTCGCGGGCGGACTGCGTGAACGACTCGTCCCGGCGCTCCCGCAAGCTCTTCGTTGGCCCGTGCAGCAGCTTCTTGACGAGCGCCTTCGTCATCGCCTCGATGCGCGCCGCCTGCTCGGGCGTCAGTCCGTTCAGCTTCGGCAGCGTGCGGCCGACCTCGGCGGCGCGGACCGCCTCCGCCTGGTGGCGGATCGAGGCGATCGTCGGCGTGACCCCGCGGGCGTCCCACCACGAGCGGAAGCGCTCGACCTCCTCGGCGACGATCGCCTCGACCTTGGCGGACTCGGCCTCGCGCTCGCGGCGGTTCGCCTCGGCGATGGCTTCCAGGTCGTCCAGCGTGGATAGCTGCACGCCCGGCACGCTCGCAGCCGACGGCTCGACGTCGCGCGGCAGCGCGATGTCGACGACCAGGAGCGGCCGTTGGGCGCGTCCCTCCATCGCTTCCTCGATCTGGGAGTGCGTGATGACGAAGTCGGGTGCTCCGGTCGAGGTCACGACGACGTCCGCCGCCGCGAGGAGGCGCGGCAGGTCGGCGAGCGACGCGGCCTGGCCCCCCAGGCTCTCCGCCAGCTCCTCCGCGTGGGCGCGCGTCCGGTTGGCGACGGTGAGCTGAGCGAGGCCCGCGTCGCGCAGCGCCTGCGCCGCCAGCCGCGACGCCTCGCCGACGCCGACCACGAGCCCGCGCTTCGAGCCAAGGTCGCCGAGCGAGCGTCGCGCGAGCTCGACGCATGCGCGGCTGACGGAGAGCGCGTTGCGGCCGATGGCCGTCTCGGTGCGTGCGCGCTTGCCGGTCCGGATGGCGCTGTGGAAGAGGTGCGCCAGCGCGCCGCCGGCCATGCCCGCCCTGCTCGCCGTGCCGAAGGCGTCACGCACCTGTCCCAGGATCTCCGACTCCCCGATGATCTGCGAATCGAGGCTCGAGGCCACTCGGAAAAGGTGGGTGACGGCTTCGTCCTGACCGAGCGTATAGAGGTGTGGCCGGAGGTAGTCCGGGTCGACGCCGAGCTCGTCCGAGACGAAGCCGTCGAACGCGGCGCTCCCGTGCTCCGCGTCGCGCACGACCGAGTAGACCTCGGTCCGGTTGCACGTCGAGAGGATCACGCCGCGGCCGGCGTGCCGCTCGAGCGTCGCCAGCGCCGACGGCAGGCGGTCGGCGGCGATGGATAGCGTCTCGCGCACGGCCAGCGGCGCGGAGCGGTAGCTGAGGCCAGTCAGGAAAACGAACAATGCATCCTCGCCGTCACGATGTCTGGGTGGCGCCGGGGGCCAGCGCGTCGAGCAGGCGTGCCTTGGCCGCCTCGGCGCGGCCAGCTTCCACCAGCTCCAGGAGCTCGGCGTCCATGGCGTTCTGCCACGCCTCCGGAGTGGCCGGCGTCTTGCGGCCGCGCAGCTCGGCGCGCACCTCGCTCAGCACCTCGATCGCGCTCGCCCAGGCGAGGCACCGGCAGTCCTGCTCGCTGCCCATGAGCTCACGCAGCTTGCGCGCGAGCGCCGGGCTCTTACCCGCGGTGGAGATAGCGACCGTCACGGGGCCGCGCTCGACGACCGAGGGCGCGATGAAACCGCAGAGCGAGGGCACGTCGACCACGTTGAGCAGCGTCTTCTCGCGCTCCGCCTCGGCGTGCACGGCGCGGTTGACCGCCTCGTCGTCGGTGGCGGCGATCGCGAGTACGGCACCGGCGAGGTCGCCTTGGACGTAGGCGCGCCTGATCCAGCGCACCTCTTTTTGCTCCGCGAGCCGCTCGAGCTCCGGCGTGGCCGACGGGCTGACGAGCATCACGTCGGCGCCGGAGGCCAGCAGCTGCGTGACCTTGCGCTCGGCGATCTCGCCGGCGCCGATGACGACGCAGCGGCGGCCGGCGAGGTCGAGGTAGGCGGGGTAGTAGCGGCTCACTTGGCGTCCTCGTACTCGTGCTCGACGAAGTAGCGCACGCGCGTCTTCTTGAACTCGCGCGTGCTGTAGAGCAGCTTGTAGTCGGTGATCCCCGTGGCTTCGGAGAGCTCCTTGGCCACCTGTTCGCACCGCATCTTGCCGGTGGCGTGGATCATGGTGAAGTGGGTGTAGGGCCAGTCCGGGAAGGTCGGGCGCTGGTAGCAGTGCGTGACCCACGGGCTCTCGGCCATCTTGAGGCCGACCTCCTCGGCGCGCTCCTCGGGGACGGTCCAAACGGCCATCGCGTTCGCCCGGAAGCCGGCCTTGCGGTGGTGCAGCACCGCGCTGTAGCGCCGCATGATGAGCCGCTCCTGCGCCCCGACCGTCCAGTCGAAGAGCTCCTGGACGCTCATCCCGAGCCGCTCCGCCATCGGGTCGAACGGCCGCGGCTCAAGCTCCAGGTCCTCCTGGAGCTCGAGGATGACGGCCTTATCGAGCGCGGAGATCTCGCGGGCCTTGTTCCAGTCGGCCCTCGCCTCCGGCTTCTTCTTGACGGCCGAGCCAGCTTTGCCGTAGCCGTCCGGCGAGTAGTACTCGTAGGCCGCGCTCTCCTGCTTCACCATGTCGAAGTTCACGCCGATCTTGAAGAAGCGGATCGTCGGCATCGTGCGCGCGCTCTCCGCGCCGGTCTCCTCCGCCATGCGCGCGATCACCGTATCGAGCTCCTCGTGCGGCGGCACCGCGAGCGTGAACCAGAGGTTGAAGTAGCCGTCGCGCTCGTAGTTGTGGCTCACGCCGGGGTGCTGGTTGATGCGCTGTGCGCCCGCGTCCAGGCGCTCTGGGGGGAGGCGGAAGGCGACGAGCGTCGTCTTGTAGCCGAGGCGCCGCGTGTCGAAGATGGCGCCGATCTGCCGCACGATGTTGGCCTTGCGCAGCCGTCCGAGGCGCGCCAGCACGTCCTCCTCGCTCGTGCCCAGCTCGTTCGC
>JADFRC010000189.1 GCA_022561455.1 Chloroflexota bacterium
ACCAGGTCCACTACGTCGGCTTCACGGCCGACCTCAAGCGCAAGATCACCGACTACGTGACCGGCGGGCAGTTCTTCGCCAGCATCGAGATGGTCGAGGACGAGGACATGATCAAGATGGTCATGGACTTCTTGGGCGACGACATCTTGATGTACGCCTCCGACTACCCGCACGCGGAGTGCGAGTTCCCCGACTCCCCCTCGCGGGTCCTGGGCTGGAAGAGCATCCCGCCGGCCTCGATGAAGAAGCTCATGTGGGACAACGCCCAGCGGTTCCTGGGCGAAGCGTGAACGGAGGGACAACGTGAAGCTGCTCACATTCCACCGAGAAGGCGATAGGGCCGCCGAGCCCCGCGTGGGCGCGAGCGTGGCCGAGGGCGTCGTCGACCTGACCGCCGTGCTCGCCCAGACACACCCGGATACGCCCGCCGGCTCGCTGCTGTCGATCATCCAGTCGGGCGTGGACATCGACGCCGTCGGCGAGGACGGCATCGCGCAGCTCAGGAGCGCGGGCTCGCTGGCCGAGCACGTCGTCGCCGACGTGCACTGGCTGCCGCCCGTGCTGCGCCCGGGGAAGATCCTCGCGCTGGCGCTGAACTTCCAGGAGCACATCGACGAGACGAAACTGGAGTTCCACGCCGAGCCGATCGTGTTCGGGAAGTACGCCAGCAACCTCATCGCCACGGGCGATGCCATCGAGCTCCCGCCGTTCCCGCAGAAGGTCGACGAGGAGCTCGAGCTGGCGGTGGTCGTCGGCAGGGACTGCCGGCACATCCGTCCGTCGGAGGCGATCGACGCCATCTTCGGCTACACGATCTGCAACGACGTCTCCGCGCGCAACCGGCAGCGCGAGCGGTCCCGGATGGGCCAGCCCTACGCCTACGCCAAGAACTTCGGGACCTTCTGCCCCATGGGCCCGTGGGTCGTGACGAAGAAGGAGCTGCCGGACCCCCACAACCTCGCGATGGAGGTCCGCGTCAACGGGACCACCCGCCGGAGCGGGAACACGGCCAACATGATCTTCGACGCGTACGAAGTCCTGGCGTACTGCTCCGACTACACGCCGATGGAGGCCGGGGACATCATCTCGCTCGGGACGTTCGCCGGCGACAAGGAGCTGCACGACGGGGACGAGATCGAGCTGGAGATCGAGGGGATCGGCGTGCTGAGGAACCGGGTTGTCACCTCCACCGAAACGTGGGCGAACTTCGCGCCCGGCGAGAGCACCGGGCCCATGGTCCGCGAGTACGAGGTACGCCCCTAGGAGCGCCATGAGCAACGCCAACGACATCGTTGTCGGCGTGAGCCTGCCGCAGACCGGCCGCTACGCCCGCTCGGCCGGCGTCTACTACAGCCGCGCCTACGACCTGTGGATCGATGCCGTCAACGGCCGCGGCGGACTGCTCGGACGGCCCGTGCGCTTGCGCGTGTACGACGACGGCAGCGAGCCCGAACGGACGGCCGAGAACTACCGCCGTCTCATCCACGACGACCACGTCGACCTGCTGCTCGGCCCGTGCCATTCCAACCTGACGGACGGGGCCGCGCCGGTGGTGGAGGCAGCAGGCCGGCTGCTCCTCCAAGGCAGCGGCAGCTCGCACGAGCTCTTCCGCAAGGGCCGCCGCTACCTCTTTCTCTGCTGGTCCGGCAGCGACTTCGACTACCCCAAGAGCTTCCTGGAGCTGGTGAGCCGCCTCGCGCGCCAAGGCAAGCGCCCCAAGGCCGCACTCGTCTACACCGATATGCGCATCGGCAACGCCATCGCCCTCGGCACGCGCCACTACGCCGCGGAGCTGGGCATCGACTTGGTATTCGACGAGGCGATCGGCGACCCGCCCGTCGACTATGCGGACCTGATGCGGCGCGCGCGGGATGCCGGCCCCGACGTCGTGCTCGTGGGGCTCGACCATACGCGGCCCGACAAGCCCCGGCACAAGTCGCTCCTTGCCGCGCAGCAGGCCGGCTTCGAGCCAGCGCAGCTGTGGCTGTCCGACAACCCGTCGCCCCGCGACGCCGAGGAGCTGGGCGGCGCGATAGACGGCGTGTTCATGCGCGGCAGCTGGGTGTGGACGGACCGCAGCCCAGTCTCGCAAGCCTTCGCCAAGAGCTTCGAGGCCGCGTTCGGATCCGCGCCCGAATACCACTCGGCGGGCGGCTACGCCTGCTGCCAGGTGCTCGAGCAGGCCGTCGGCGAGACCGGCACCTGCGATAGCGGCACGCTGCGCGAGCACCTGCTGCGCACGTCCTTCGACACCGTGATGGGAAGCTTGCGCTTCACGCCGTCCGGCCTGCCCGATGCGGCCATCCAGCTCT
>JADFRC010000073.1 GCA_022561455.1 Chloroflexota bacterium
GGGCGTATGCCCATGGCGTGCACCTGCACTTCATCGACCCGGGCAAGCCGGTGCAGAATGCGTCCATCGAGAGCTTCAACGGGCGGCTGCGCGACGAGTGCCTCAACGAGCACTGGTTCATGAGCCTCCCCGCGGCCCGGAGCATCGTCGAGGCGTGGCGGGAGGACTACAATGCCGTCCGGCCGCACAGCGCCCTGGGCAACCGGACGCCTGAAGAGTTCGCGGAACAGATGGCTAGGGAAACGCCGGTCGGACTCTAGGCATCCCTGGACCTAATCCGGGGGGCAGGTCACCCGAGCTGACAGCTAGACGGCGAGGGCTATCTCCTGATGCAGCGCCCGGATGTCATGCTCGGGCAACTCGAGGGCCACTAGGCCGCCAACAGTTTCCAGCATGATTTGGCAGCGCCTTCGGGCCGGGACGTAGCTGCGAAATACACCCTCCAGCCCTTCGAAATGACCTGCCGCCACGATCACGCGGTCGCCCGCGGACAATTGTCGCTCAGTCCGGCGCTCATTCCAAGCCTCGACCCGTTCGCGTAAGTACTCCACCATCTCATCAGGAACACCGGTGGGCTGGCCACCGGCACCGAGGAAGTAGGAAACGCCAGGTGCCCATCTGGCCACGCGCCACTCTTGAGCCGCGCGGTCGACTCGACAGAAGAGATAGGTCGGGAACAACGGTTCCATTTTCTCGATGCCCCCCCGCTTGTTGGAGGGTCGTCTGATCTTCGGGAAAAACGTCTCCACGTTCCACCAACGGAGATATGCAATGACCGCGGCCTCCTTGTGAGGCTTCGTCTTTGCGATGTGCCATTCCTCCATAAAGTTCATCCCCTTTGGCGGCTGTCCGTCGATAGTCCGCGACGGCCACGACCTCCGTTGGTCCTCGGCTTCCCCACATCTTGAGAGGAGTTCGAGCTCCGCCCGCGATAGGTGATCCCCTTAGTGTTCCTTACGACTCGTTGGCCACGATAGCCACGAAGGGTGAACAACCATTGGAATATCCGGGGCCAGGAGGGTGACGAAAGATTCCAAAATGTTCCAATTCACGAAAATTGGGGGAGGACCTCTGGCTTTCTCATCCGGTCCTGTCGCTTCGAACGTTCGAGAGCGGAGCTCACCGCCGTGGAGCGGCGAGTTCTAGGCGCTCTCCGACACCGGCGTTGGCGGGTCCTACGAACCGGTAGCCTACCCCATGGACGCTGATGATCCACCGGGAGCCGTCAGAGGCTTGGTTCCCCAGTTTCTGGCGCAACCGGTGGATGTATTTCTTCACCAGTGCGGAGCTGTCCACGCGGTCTCCCCAAAGGGACATCTCCAACAGCCGGTGCCCCGCCACGGTGCCTCTGTGCTTGAGCAGGAGATGCAGCAGCCGGAACTCCGTGCTGGTCAAGCTGATGCGTTCGGTGCCGATGAACACTTCGTAGGTCGCGGGATTCAGCATGAGCGAGCCGCTGGAAATAGCCTGATCGTCCGAGGATAAGCTTTGCCGCCACACCCTCCTCATGAGGGCCACGAGTCTGGCCGCGAGAGCCATCAGCCCATCACCGTCCCGGATGAAATCGTCGGCGCCGGCATCGAGCGCCCTGACGTCATCCATCTCGTCTCCGCCGTCGGACGACCCCAAGACGATGAGGGGGACGTCGGAGAAGCTACGAAGGTCTCTTATGACCTGCGCGAAAGGTTGGTCCATAGTGCCCGATTGGAGAATCACGACGTCCGGTGCTTCCTGCTCAACCAGCTTCAGGCCCGCATCCGGGCTCTCCGCCACTGAGACCGTGGCGTCGGGCCAACGGAACCGGACGGCGAGTTGCACTTGCTCTGCCGCGACCGGCGCAAATCCGATGAACAGAACCCTCATCCTCTCTCCCTTGGGACCTCGGCTAGGACATCGAAAACCCGTGCCCCGAGTACCCCGCGCACGTGACGTTTGCTCATTTGCTCGCCCCATCCGTAAGAAAAGCCTGATGCTCACGCGGATGAACGCTCGATACCATCAAGCGAAAGCAAGGTGTTACTAACGCAAATTTACACAACCTGTCAAGGACTTTTTCTAAGCACTGGCAAGCACTGCTAAGCACTACTAAGCCGCGACCTCATCTCTGTCACAATTAAGGACATTTTAACTACCGCTGACTACTGCCAACTATCGTAGACCCATGCAATCCTCGCGGATTTCTTGTGGGGATAGCCTCGTTGCCAAAGGGGGTACTGACAACAGATCGGCGGCACCGAGTCACCCATTCAGATGACACACCTCCTCCTGGAACTCACTCATAGCGGCGATGGTGGGCCAGCTAATCGGGGTGCATGCTTGCGATGGGACACAAGTGGTTCACATGCCTACGCGCAATTCAAAGCAGAAGCAGCAAGAGCCGAGCGACCTGCTCTCAGTGAGTCAGGCCGCCGCGTTGCTCTCTGTCCACCCCGACACGATCAGGCGCTGGGCCGCCGGAGGGCGGTTGCGAGGCTATCGCATGGGGCCCAGACGAGACAGAAGGTTCCCCCGCTCTGAGGTTGTTCGGCTGTTGTCGACCGGTTAACCCCCGTCGAGCCATCTGCGCCTCCGAGGCGATCATGGCTGATCGAAGTCAGAGTTAGGCACGGCGGGCCAGCGGGACCGGCCACGTGGGATGCGTCGGCCGGAGCGCGCGCCACCCCGGAGTCGATCCTGCCCTGGGACCCCCCGTTCCGACAGCGCAGCTCAGTCTGCCGATAATCAAGCACGAGGGGACAGCCTCCATTGAATCAAATCGACTGCCATTTACGCCCCGACCTTCGCGATCGGGTTCCCAACAGCCCTTTTGTTCTGCCGGTTTCGCCAATCGGCTCAACCGTCCCTGACGGCATACTCCGGACGGGTCGGACGACCTCGGCGCCGTCCCTGACCCATTCGGCCGCGCCGGCTGCCCCGCCAACGCATGCGAGGGACGACCCTAGCTGGCTGGCCGGGTGGTTTTGAGAGGGGGCACGCTGCCTGCCTGTTGCGCGACACCCGAGGCGACCGTAGGATTGCATGCGGCAGCCAAGATTATGGCGTTGAGCGGGTTTCCAAAAACGGATTATCGTCCGCTTCCGCTTGGAGATCTCCTAGCCAGGTGATAACTGTAGCCGTTCCGGGTGTCGAGCCACGCGTGGAGCACACCGCTACCACGTCCGTGCCTTCTAAGCAGCGGGTCGTGGGTTCGAACCCCACCTGGGACGCCACTGGCGCGCTGCTCACGGAGCCGGCGCCCAACAACGAGGAGGTGCACGGATGGCCGAGATCGTGCTTGGTGTTGGAAGCTCACACGGGCCGACGATCCAGAACACGCCCGACCGCTGGCTCGCGCTCGGCGCGAAGGACTTCGAGGACCCGCGGTACTCGTACGAGGACGCGCTCAAGGCCGCGCCGGCCGACATTGAGGAGCAGCTCGCACCCGAGCGGATGCAGGCGCGATACGAGGCGATCCAGCGGGCCATCGCGAGGCTGTCCGAGGTCATGGCCGAAGCGGCGGCCGACGTCATCGTCGTCATCTCGAACCCGCACGGCGTGCCGCCCGCCGACCGCATGGAGCCGGTCTTCGGCATCTACATGAGCGAGTCGGACTCGACGATCGCGCGCTCGGGCCACCAGACGTCCGCGCGGCGCCAGGCCCGGCCTGTCCAGGAGGTCGAGCGGCGCGTGGAGGACTACGCGACGAGCCCGGAGCTCGCCGACCACCTCATGCGCAGCCTGATCGACGAGGGCATCGACGTCGCTTCGTGCTTCCAGTCGCATGCGACGGCCGGCATCGAGGGGCCGTTCACCTTCCCCTACGACCTCTTCCTGGCGGACCGCACTTCGGCCGCCATCGTGCCGTTCCTGCTCAGCCGCTATCTGCCGCACCAGGCGACGCCTGCGCGCTGCTACCAGGTGGGGCAGGCGATCCGGCGCAGCATCGAGGCGTGGGACTCCGACAAGAAGGTCGCGATCTTCGCGTCGGGGGGCTTGAGCCACCAGATCATCGACGAGGAGCTGGACCGCCGCGTGATCGACGCGATGCTCAGCAAGGACGTCGAGACCCTTCAGTACTTGTCGCGGGAGCAGCTCAACCGCGCGCCCGGGACGCCCGAGATACTGAACTGGATCGTGCTTGCCGGCGCGATGGAGCAGGAGGAGATGACGCTGATCGACTACATCCCCTGCTACCGCTCCCTGGCAGGCACGGGCCACGGCGTCACCCTCGGCTACTGGCAAGGGCAACGCCCTTGACCCAAAAGGGGTAGCACCGCTGGCGCCACGCCAACCCCGTCGTTCATGGCGGCCGAGCCTGCCGCCCAGCCGCTTGCGTGCCGGACGGCCGGCCTCATCCGTAGGGGCGTGATTCATCGCGCCCTGCTCCCCACCGCAGAGCATCCACGCTCGTAGAGCCATGACCTGGACGACTCCCGGAAGGCGCCAGGGCGCGATGATCCGCGCCCCCACCGATGCAACCTGCGTCCTGCGCTGGCGAGTGGGTCAAGGGCTGTGCCCTTGCTAGTTGGCTGCAGCTTTCCAGCCCTGCATCTTCGGCTCCAGACCGTGCTTCGCGAGCTCGTCCACGAAGGTCTCCCAGACCGCGGGGTCCTCGTCGTCGAACTCGATCTGCGGGGGGGCGCCGCCACGACCATGACCCAGGAGCTCCGGGCTGCCGAAGCGCAGCACCACGTAGCGGATCGGCTCGGTCGTGGCGTTGAAGTGCTGGTGGAAGCCGTCGCCCGGCGTGAGTATCGTCCCGGCCCGATAGTCGAGGCGCTCGAAGGGCACGCCTGGCTTGGGGCTCACGCCAGGCTCCCACTGGAGGTCGTATCCCTCGCCGTTGAGGAAGAGGTAGGCGACCTCGGACGTCAATCCGGCCCGGTGCCGCTCGGCCCGGCCGGCGTCGTGCGCCTTCTTGTAGGTCTGGCCGGGGAACTCCGAGAGGTGGCAGATGAAGTGGCCGTTGGCCATGACCGAGTGCATGTTCATGCCGGGGCCGCGCCGTCCGTGCTCGTCCAGCCCCATCGTCCGGACGTTCGAGATGAAGTTGGTCTTGATGAGCCGGTCCTGGAGGCGGACGGACTTGCCGCTGAAGTAGGTCTCGTCGTAGGGGTCGAAGCGGTCGAGGAAGGTCGCGTCCGAGCCGAAGATGAAGTCTGCGTTCCCGTACATGTTGAACACCATGGGCGCCGTGATGCAGGCGTACAGCCGGGCCGTCTCCTCGCCGCTGGCGTTGTAGAGCTCGTGCCAGGCATTGAGCGGGATGGAGAAGACGCTCCCCTCCTGCCACTCGAAGGTCTGCTTCGGGCTGCCGTCGTACCAGACGGTCGTCGCGCCGCGGCCGGAGACCACGTAGAAGATCTCCTCGTACATGTGGCGCTCGGCGCGGTACGTCCCGCCGGTGGCGATCTCGCACAGGTAGCGCGACGTGCCCTGGTGCACGAGGTGGCCGTTGCCCGGGGGCTCGAGCGGCGTGAAGTCGAGCAGCGTGGCATCGACCCCCGTGCGCTCCCACGGCTCGAGCGGGTACGTGAGGACGTCGGGGATCAGCTGCTGCTGCGTGACGAGGAGGCCCTCGCTCTGGACCCAGCGCTCCCAGGATGTGTGCCTCGGCAGGTCGATCTGCTGCGTCATGCGGCGCTCCCGTCCACGTTGATGTCGTCGAGGACGGATTATACGCGGGCCCGGAAGCGGGTGTGCGAGCGCACTGTGGTACCGTGGGTGGCCGAAGCGGGGACCAAGCCCGCGCGGCAGAGAGCCCTAGGAGGTGGAACCGTGGCAGTGATGACCGCGAAGGACCTGCAGCAGATGAAGCGCGACGGCAAGAAGATCGCCGCCGCGGTCGTCTACGACTTCCAGATGACCAAGATCGTCGAGCGCGCCGGCGTGGACCTGCTGTCCGTCGGGGACAGCCTGGGCCGGAACGTCTTGGGCCACGACAACGTCGACGAGTGCACGGTCGAGGACATGATCCCGTTCGCGAGGGCGGTCGTGCGGGGGCGGGAGCGCGCGGTGGTGAGCGTGGATATGCCCACGACGCCGTCGCGAGGCGGCGTGAAGACCGTCGCGGCGGCGGCCAAGCGCTTCAAGGAGGAGGCGGGGGTCGACATGGTCAAGGTCGACATCCGCACGCACGAAGAGGAGCTGTTCGACGAGATCCCGGCGGTGATCGCGGCCGGGCTCGAGGTCTACCCGCAGATCGGCTTTCCGACGCAGGGCCCGACGACCGGGATCCAGAGCGGGCCGGAGATCGAGGCGCACGTGATGAAGTGGGCACACGCGATCCAGGACGCGGGCGCGGCGCTCATCGACCTCACGAACGTGCCGCCGGACGTGTACGAGCGGGTGTGCAAGAGCCTCACGATCCCGGTCATCGGCGGGCAGGCGCCGCGTGAGGCGGACGGGAAGATCCAGGTGATGTACAGCGGCATCGGCGGGGCCGCGGCGACGATCGACCGCGACGACGGCCGTCCCAACGCCTCGAAGTACGCCTACGACGTGATGAAGGACATCATCGACAGCATCCACGCGGGGGAGTGGGGGAAGGGCCAGTAGCAGGGCACAGCCCTGCACCCATAAAAGGGGCCGGCGCGGACATCGCGCCACTGTCGTTCCGAGCGCGAGCGCTGTCATTCCGAGCGCAGCGAGAAATCTCTCGGCCCGGCGCTCGTGCCAGACCGGCGTTTCGACCATCCCCCCGTCCCCTTTCCCTTCGAAAAAGCTCAGGGCAGGCTCTGGCCAGGAAGGGGGAGCTTTAACCAGATGCGGGGGACACCCCCGCGCCCCCGGCATAGGGGCTCAGCCCCTCTGCACACTCCGCCAGCGGGTGAACCCGGGGCGCCTAGAACCCGCTCGCTGAGCCCGACGGCTCGTAGAACGACGGATGGCCCGGACACGGTGTCCGGGCCATCATTTTGCGTTCGGTCAGCGTCGCTCTAGCGGACGGTTGCCTCGGTCCACGGCTTCTGGCCGGCCCATGTACCGAGCAGCCGCTGGATGCTCTCGACGTGGCTATCCGGCCTGCCGGCCTGGGCTGGGGTGTACTTCGAGATGCGGTCGGGGTGCGAGAGGTTGGACCAGCGCTCGAGCGGTAGCTCGATCGACTCGTTGACCGCGGGGTCGCGGACGATGCCGAGGGGCTCGCCGCCGTCCGCGACGATGTCCATCTGCTCCTTGAGCACCTTGCGGTAGAGGATGACGCCCTTGTCCGACTCGCCGAGCTTCTCGCGCGAGCGGTCGGCGTTCTTCCCCTGGGTGATCCAGGCGACGAAGTCCTGGTGGTTGACGAGGTCGGTGGTCAGGCGGCCGTCGGGCTCGTACAGGGGCACGTTCCAGTGCGGGATCACGTCCTGGGCCGGCTCCGTGTGGCCGGGCGCGGCGCGGAAGAAGTACCAGGTGATGTGCAGCGTGTTCTCGTCGTCGACCGGGGTGCGGAACTGGAGGCTGCAGCTCACGGCGCTGCCGACGAACAGCGTCGCGGGGAACAGGATGGGGTGCCCTACCCGCCAGTCGTTGTGGTTCTCGTCGGTGTCTCCGGTGATGCGGCGCTTGATGATGCCGTAGTCGAAGACGTCGAAGCCGATGCGCTTGTGCGGCTGGGGGATCGTTGGGAAGACGTCGACGTCCGACCCCTCGGCGCGTGCCTTCTGCTGACGCTGCCAGACGCCCCAATACCCGTGGAGCCACTCGAGGTGCACCGGGTCCAACGAGTTCTCCATGCACTGGAGCCAGTTGCACGGGAGCTCCGCGGTGCCGATGTCGCTCCAGCCGTTCTCCCACATGAAGGGCTCGAAGCGCGGCAGCAGCGGGACCGGCTGGGGGCCGATGTAGGCGAAGATGAGGCCGCCGAGCTCCTCGACGGGGTAGCCAACGAGCTTCACCTTCTCTTTGAAACGGCCGTCCGGGTGGACGGTCTCCTCGAAGGGCTGCTCGATGCACTGGCCACTCTCGTCGTAGAGCCAGCCGTGGTACATGCAGCGCAGGCCGTGCTCCTCGGGGATGCCGTAGGCCAAGTTGACGCGGCGGTGGGCGCAGAGGCGGTCGATGAGTCCGATGGTTCCGGAGCGATCCTTGTACAGCACGAGGTCCTCGCCGAGCAGGCGGACCTCCTTGGTCGGGCGCTCGTCAAGCTCGACGCTCGCGGCGATGGGATGCCAGTAGCGGCGCATGAGCTCGCCCATCGGCGTGCCGGGCATGACGCTGGTCAGTCGCGTGTTTTCCTCTACGGATAGCATCGCATCGCTCCTTGTCCGCTACGGACCTGCCCCTGGGGGCAGCTGGCCGCCGTCGTACCGCGCTTTCCACTCATCGATGGGTCTCGTCGCGCGGGATACCGGCGTAGTTTACCGCATCGTCCACCATCTGCCGCACAGGCTCAGGGCGGGCGTGTTGGTGATATGCTCCGGCCCGCCGGCCAAGGCGCGCTCGGAGCCGAGGGCGCGCAGCCCGCACCCAGGAGCAAGACGCATGACGCAGAAGGCAGCCGCCCAGCAGACCGTCGATGAGCTCAAGGAGAAGGTAGCCCTCTCCTGCCAGATACTCGCGCAGCACGGCCTCGTGAAGGGCTCGACCGGGCACGTGAGCACGCGGGAGCCGGGGACCGACAACATACTCATACGCGGGCGTCCGCTCGTCGACAAGGGGTTGCGCTTCGCGGAGCCCTCCAGCGTCATGCGGGTGGGGCTGGACGACGCCCAGCCGGTCGGGGACAACGGGGACGTGGAGCGCGTCGGCGAGATCTACCTGCACACCGACCTCTACCGGTACCGGCCCGACGTGAACGCGGTGATCCACGCGCACCCACCCGGCGTGCTGCTGTGCACGCTGAACGGCGTCAAGCTGCGGCCCATCTTCAGCGGGTTCGAGCCGGGGGCGATGCGGATCGCGCTCTACGACCTGGCGCCCGTCTTCGACCGGTCGATCACGCTGCACACGCCGGAGGAGACGGCGCCGTTCCTGGACCTGTTCGCGGACCACAACATGGCGCTGATGCCAGGCCACGGCGTCGTCGTGACGGGGCGGAGCGTCGAGGAGGCCACGTCGCGGGCGCTCACGCTGGAGAGCCTGGCCCGCATCAACTGGCTGGCCCACCTCGGAGGGGGCGCGCCCGACATCTCCGACCTGGACAAGGCCGAGCTGCGCCGCCGCGACCGCGAGCCGCCGAGCGGCGAGCGCAAGGGAGGCGGCTGGGACGGGCTCCTCGCCATCCTGGAGCACGGCGCGCTGCGGGCCGACGCCATCGGGCTCGGCGGCCAGTTCGGCTAGGCGCCCGTTCGGCTGAGCCCGTTCGGCTGGGCCCGTTCGGCTGAGCCCGTTCGGCTGAGCCCGTTCGGCTGAGCCCGTTCGGCTGAGCCCGTTCGGCTGAGCCCGTTCGGCTGAGCCCGTTCGGCTGAGCCCATTCGGCTGAGCCCGTTCGGCTGAGTAGGAGGACGCGCATGGCGGGCGACCTGCGGCTGAGCATCGCCGTCCTCGACCACGGCCAGTGGGACGCGCTCAAGGACGGGCGCGTCACGCCCGAGGGGGTCGAGCTCGAGCACATCGACGTCGACCGGCCGCCCATGATCTACCGGCGCATGGTGCGCGGCCTCGAGTTCGACGTCGCCGAGGTCGCCATCACGACGTATCTCTGCGCGAAGTCGTTCGACATCCCGATCACGGCGCTGCCGGTCTTCTCCAACCGCGACCTCACGATGGCCGAGATCGTGGTCAACGCGGGCTCCGGCATCGAGCGGCCCAAGGACCTCGAGGGCAAGCGCGTGGGGATGCGCTCCTACACGGTCACGAACAACACGCAGGCCCGTGCGCTGCTGCGCTCGGAGTTCGGCGTGGACACGGACAGCGTGCGGTGGGTGGTGACCGAGGACGCGCACGTCGCGCAGTACAAGGAGCCATCGAACGTCGAATTCGCGCCCGAGGGGCGCACGCTGGAGGAGATGCTGGAGGCCGGCGAGATCGACGCGGGGATACAGCTGCGCTCGAAGCCCGGGGGCGGCATCCGCCTCCTGCTCACCCAGGAGGAGCGCGACGCGGCGGCGCTCTCCTTCTACAAGAGGACGGGCGTGTATCCCATCGGCCACCTGATGACGGTGAAGGACGAGGTGCTGGACGCCAACCCGTGGGTGGCCGCGGCGCTGTTCCGGGCGTTCGCGGCGTCGAAGGACCGCTACGTCGCGGGGCTCGACGCGCTCCTCTCGCCGGGCGCCCGCGACCTTCAGTCGATCCGCAACCGGGGGATCGTTGGGGGCGACCCCCTGCCCTTCGGCCTTGCGCGCAACCGCACGGCGATGGAGGGGATGGTGGCGATGGACGTCGGCCAGAAGATCATCCCGCGCGCCCTCGACGTCGATGGGCTGTTCGCTGCGGGGACGCACGACCTCGAATAGCGCGCGCTTCGCCTCAAACCTCAGCCCGACTCCGAGAGCGTCGGCGCCCCACGACCGTTTCGACCATCCCCCCGTCCCCCTTCCTCGCCAGGAAGGGGGTGATAGAACCAACTACGGGGGACATGCCTGTATCCCCGACGATGGGCGTGCCCCCGGCAGAGGGGCTCTGCCCCTCTGCACTCCCCATCCGGATGCAGGACGGCCTTGGGCCCAAGCCCTCAACCTTGCGGAAGAGGCTGAAGGGCTGCCTGGTGGCCGACGTATTCTCTCGCCCCGGAGGGGAAAGGGCGAGGGTGAGGGGGCGGGCGCACGCCGTGCGCCCCTACCGGGGCCGCGGGCCGGGGGGCTTAGCGGTCCTGCGTCTCGACGTCCACGACAGCGGGCTTGCCGCTCCTG
>JADFRC010000190.1 GCA_022561455.1 Chloroflexota bacterium
ACCGTGCGCATCCGGAACGTGGCGACGGTCGGCGGCGGCATCGCGCACGCCGACCCGGCCATGGACCCGCCGCCGTCCCTGCTCATCCTCGGCGCGAGCGTCAAGCTCTTCTCCTCCAAGGGCGAGCGCACGGTGCCGCTGGCCGAGCTTTACACCGACTACTACGAGACGACGATGGAGCCCGGCGAGATCGTCACCGAGCTCACCGTGCCCGACATGCCGGCCGGCTCGAGCTGGACGTACATCAAGTACCTGCCCCGCACCGAGGACGACTACGCCACGGTCTCAGTCGCGGCCATCGGGCAGCTCAAGGACGGCAAGGTAGCCGACGTGCGCGTCGGCCTCGGCGCGCTCGGCCCGACGGCGATCCGCGCAACGGCGCTCGAGGACGCGGTGCGTGGGACGTCCCCCACGCACGACTCCCTCAAAGAGGCGTCGCAGGCGGTCATGGACATCGTCGACCCCATCGACGACCCGCGCGGCTCCGCCGGGTACAAGCGCGACATGTCCGCGGTGTTCGCGCGCCGCGCCATGGAGCAGGTGCTCGGCGTCGCGACCGGCTAGCCCTCGCTCCTCCCCAACGAGCGCCTCACCACCAGTAGACCTCGTTGAGCGCCTCGTCGCCGCGCTCGGCCGCATCCCAGGGATGGGATGGCAGGTACTTCCAGCCACCGTCCGAGAACATCACCACGATGTTGCCCCGCTCCATGCCCTCGGCGATCCGGAACGCCGTGTGCAGCGTCGCGCCCGACGAGACGCCCGCCAGGATGCCCTCCGCCTCGATGACCGTGCGCACCGTCTTGATCGCGCTGGCGCTGTCCACCAGGTAGCGTCCGTCGAGCTTGCTCAGATCGAGCAGCGGCGGCACGTAGCCATCGGCGAGGCTGCGCAGCCCCTGGAGGTGGTCCCCGAGCTTCGCCTCGACGCCGACCACCCGGACGTCCGGGAAGCGCTCGCGCAGCCGGCGCCCGACGCCCATGATCGTGCCGCCGGTGCCAAGGCCGGCCACGAAGACGTCGACGGCATCGAGCGCGTCGGCGATCTCCAAGCCGGTCGTCTCGTAGTGGGCGTCGACGTTGGCCTGCTTCGTGAACTGGCCCAAGACGTGCGCGCCGGTCGACGCGGCGATCTCCTGCGCGGTATCGATGGCCCGCCGCATGCCGCCCTCGGGCTCGCACCACGTGATCTCGGCGCCGTACAGCCGCAGTATGTCGGGCACGCTTGGGACGATGCCCCTGGGCATGACGACGTGGACGCCGTACCCCTTCTGCTTGGCCACCAGCGCCAGGGCTATCGCGGTGTTGCCCGTGCTCGCCTCGATGATGGTGTCGCCAGCCTCAAGACTGCCCTCGCGCTCGGCCTCCTCGACCATCGCCAGCACGATGCGGTCCTTCACGCTCCCCCCGGGGTTCGTTCCCTCGAGCTTGGCGAAGATCCGCACGCCGGGCTTGGGCGCAAGGTGCGTGAGCTCGACCAGCGGCGTGTTGCCGATGAGGTCGAAGATGCGGCGTGGCGGCTGCGGGGCCATGCTCCAAAGTGTACCGCGCTTGAGGCGGGCGCCCGGCGAATGGCTTCAGTGCGTGGGCCAGCCGTGTTGACTCCCCTCGGGACGAGTCCTAGAATCACCCGCTGTTCGTATCAGCGGCACCACGGACTGCTTCCGCCCGTGGGCCTCTGCCCGAAGGCAGTCGTGTCCGGCAGACTCGCTCCCCCTCAAGTGACTCCTCCTCGCATAGTCCCGGCTCTCCGTTGTCCGTCGCGGAGCAGGTCGTGATGCGAGGGAACGGCTGGCAGCGCAGGCTCGGCGACCGTGTCGTACGCCGCCCCCGCGAGCGCGAGCTCGCCCCGGTCCGATTCAAGGCGCATACGCGCCACCGCGTGCTGCTCCCCGCGGCGACGTCGGCGCTGCTGTCGCTGACCATCAGCTTCGCGGTCCTGATCTCCGCCGGCACGCTCCTGCTGCGGCTGCCCATCGCGAGCGTCCCGGAGGGCGGAGCGCCGTGGATCACCGCGCTCTTCACCGCCACCTCCGCCGCGTGCGTGACCGGCCTCGTCCTCGTCAGCAGCGCGGATTACTGGAGCGGGTTCGGCCAGGCGGTCATCGCCGGGCTCATGTTCCTCGGCGGGCTCGGCATCATGGTGGCGGGCCTCGTCATCCTCACGACGATCGGCCGGCGCATCAGCCTGAACCAGCGCCTGGTGGTCCGCGAGGCGATGGGCGGCATGTCGCTGGGGAGCATGATGCGCGTCGGGCGCTACGTCGTCCTCTTCGCCGTCGGCGCGCAG
>JADFRC010000191.1 GCA_022561455.1 Chloroflexota bacterium
GGCCTGTTTGTGGCCTTGGCTGGGGGGCTCCACTTGCTGACGGCTGTATCGGACGCTCTCTGGGTCCTCCATGAGATCAAATTCGACTCTTTCAACCTCTGGACGCTCGCCGTGGGGGTGGCCCTGTTGCGGCTGCGGGAGCCTGTGAAAGTGGATGCAGGAGGGTAGGACTGCACCTGACTCTGAGCGGGATCAAGGTCAAAGCTGGTCTACCACATCGCCGATATTCCCGAGCTCACGACGGTGCTGCTCAAGGCCGAGGCCGGCGTCGGGCCATACGGTGTGAAGGGCATCGGCGAGCAGTCCAACTCCCAGCCCGCGCCCGCCATTGCGAACGCCGTGGCCGACGCCGTCGGCGTGCGCATCCGCGACCTGCCCGTGACGGCGGAGAAGGTCCGCGAGGGGTTGCGGGCGTCGTAGGGGCGCCGCTATCCCGTAAGGTGCGCCCGCTAGGTTGTCTCCCGCCCGGGTCGCTCTACGTGCGGACGCCGACCGGCTCGATGTCGACGGGCAGCGGAAACTTGGAGCCCCCAGCGACCTCGTCGTCGGGCCACTGATCGCGCGGGAGCTCGTAGAAGACCTCGATCTCATTCCCGTCGGGGTCGGTCAGGTAGATGCCGAACGAGTGGCCGTGGTCTCCGTAGCCGACGATGTTGGTCCGGTGTGCCACCGCGTGACGATGGAAGTCCTCGAGCTCTTTGAGTGTGGCTAGCTGCCACGCGAAGTGGTAAAGGCCGACGCGGCCGGACTCGGGCCCAGGCGCCTCGGCACCGAGCTGCATGATCCCGAGCTCGTGGGAGCGCTCGCCCGCGCCCGGCGAGTTGAAGAAGGCCATCCACTTGTAGTTGGATAGGAGCTCGAGGCCGAGCACGTCTCGGTAGAACGCGATGGAGCGGTCGATGTCGCGCACGCGGATCACCAGGTGCGCGAGTCCGTTCAGCTTGGGTGCGGGCATGAGGCACCTCCTTCAAGGGGTCTGCACGCTCGGCCATCATACAGGAGGCACCGAGCGCGCCAGCGGCCGTACCCATGTAGGGGCGCACGGCGTGCGCCCGCGGCTCGCACCGCGTCCCACGTCACCCGCCCGCCCCGCGTTGCGAGCGGGCGCGGCCATTCGTTAGACTCAAGCGTAGGCGCAGCGGCAACCCACGGAGGCACACATGGACGAGAAGATGCGTGAGCGGATCCAGGCGGCGCTCAAAGGCGTCGACGCCCAGTACGTCGAGGTCCGCGTCGAGGAGTCCAGCTCCAGCACCATCCGCTACCGCGGCCGCGACCTCGAGGAGATCGGCCGGGGCAGCGGCCTCGGCGGCAACGTCCGGGCCCTCGCCGGCGGCGGCTGGGGCTTCACCTCCTTCAACGACCTGAGCGACCTCGACGCCAAGGTGCGCCTCGCCGTGCAGCAAGCCCGGGCCGTCGGCGGCGAGCGCGTCGAGCTCGCCGAGGTGCCGCCGGTCGTCGACTACGTCCCGCCCGTGCTCGGCATGGACCCCCGCGGCGTCTCCCTCGCCGACAAGAAGGGCGTGCTCGACCAGTACGTCGACATCATGATGAGCACCCCCGGCGTGCAGAGCGCCACCGTCGGCTACACCGACGGCCGGCGCCACGTCGTCTTCGCGAACACCGAGGGCTCCTACGTCGACCAGGAGCGCGTGGACGTCAACCTGCGCATCTCCGCGATGGCGCGCGACGGCGCCGAGGTCCAGCAGTCCGGGATCAGCCTCGGGAGCCTCGGCGACTTCGCCTTCGTCCAGGACCTGCACGAGGACGCCAAGGAGGTCGCCGAGAAGGCGGTCGCCCTGCTCAAGGCGCCGCAGGTCAAGGGCGGCGAGTACACGGTCATCCTCGACCCGATCCTCGCCGGCGTCTTCATCCACGAGGCCTTCGGCCACCTCTCCGAGGCCGACCAGATCTACACCGAGCCCCGCCTCCAGGAAGTGATGAAGCCCGGCCGCCGCTTCGGCGGAGCGCATCTCAACGTCAAGGACGGCGCGACGATACCGCGCCCGACGCTGCGCGGGTCGTACGTCTACGACGACGAGGGCGTGAAGGGACAGGAGACCGACCTGATCCGCGAGGGCGTGCTCGTCGGGCGGCTGCACTCCCGCGAGACCTCGGCCAAGCTCGGCGAGCGCCCGACGGGCAACGCGCGCGCGATCAACTACCGCTTCGCGCCCATCGTGCGCATGACCAACACCTTCATCGTGCCGGGCGAGTCCACCGTCGACGACCTCTTCGCGGGCGTCGAGGACGGCCTCTACGTCAAGAACTGGTACGGCGG
>JADFRC010000074.1 GCA_022561455.1 Chloroflexota bacterium
AGCACTACTGGCCCTACGTCGTCGAGCCCGCGGCCGGCGTCGACCGCATCGCCGCCGTCCTGCTCGTCGACGCCTACGACGAGGAGACCGTCGGCGGCGAGACGCGCGTCGTCCTGCGCTTCCACCCGGACGTCGCGCCCATCAAGGTGGCCGTGCTCCCGCTCTCCCGCAACGAGAAGCTCGTGCCGAAGGCACGCGAGGTCCACGCCATCGTGCGGCGGGAGTTCCCGTCGAGCTACGACGACGCGCAGTCCATCGGCCGGCGCTACCGCCGCCAGGACGAGACAGGCACGCCGCTGTGCGTGACCGTCGACTTCGAGACCGTCGAGGCGGACGACGCCGTCACGATCCGCAACCGCGACTCGATGGAGCAGGTCCGCGTCCCAATCGCGGAGCTCGCCGACCGCCTCCGCGAGCAGCTCCGAGAGATGGGGAGCACGCGGGTGTAGGGGCGCACGGCGTGCGCCCTGGCCCCCGCTGTCATTCGCCCAGTGACATCGCAATCGCCCATGCCTAACCTATGCGCGTGTTCACCCGCACTGCCATCGGGCACCGGCGCTCGGTGCGCCTTCGGGGCCCCGACTACACCGAGCCTGGCGCCTATTTCCTGACGCTGTGCACCCACGACCGGCGCTGCACCTTCGGAGAAGTAACGCTGGACGGCGTTCAACTTACGCCGGTGGGAGAGACCATGACCGAGGAGTGGTCCAGGTCGGCTGACCTGCGCGCAGAGGTTGAGCTCGATGTCTTCGTCGTGATGCCGAATCACATCCACGGGATCGTCGTCATCAGTGACATCAGCCCGCAGAGCGGCCTGAGGGCGCACGGCCGTGCGCCCCTACATCGCCCAGCCCATTCGCTACGGGCCCTCGTCGCCGGCTTTAAGGCCGCCACCACGAGTCACGTCAATCGGTTAGCCGGCACGCCCGGTGCTCCCGTCTGGCAGCGCAACTACTACGAGCATATTATCCGCAGCGACAAGGAGCTTGAGCGCGTCCGGCAGTACATCGCTGAAAATCCCGGGCGCTGGGCAGAGGATCCCGAGAACCCCTCCGTTGCCCAACCTGTAGGGGCGCACGGCGTGCGCCCTGGCTCCCGCCTCCCAAACAACCCACCCCCCACGTGACATCCGCCCCCGCCCCCGCCTACCCTACCCGCATGCGCGTCCTCCACCTCTCCGACGTCCACATCGGCGTCGAGAACTACGGCCGGCCGGCCACCGAGGCCGACCTCGCCGCGCTGCCGCCGCACTTCGCGCCCGGCGCCGAGCGCTCTGCGTTCGTCGGCATGCCGACGCGGCTGCTCGACTTCCTCACGGCCCTCGACGAGGTGGTCGACTACGCCCTGCGCGAGAGCGTCGACCTCGTGCTCTTCTCCGGCGACGCGTACAAGAGCCGCGACCCGTCGCAGACCCACCAGCGCGAGTTCGCCAGGCGCATCGCGCGCCTCGCCGAGGCGGGCGTCGTCGTCTTCCTGACGCCCGGCAACCACGACCTCCCGCACGTCGCCAGCCGCGCCGGGGCGCTCGATATCTTCCCAACGCTCCGCGTCGAGAACGTCGTCCTCGGCTCGACGCTGGCGACCTACCGCGTCGCCACGCGCTCCGGCGAGGCGCAGGTCGTCGCGCTGCCGTGGGTCCGCATCGGCTCCTTCATGGCGAAGGAGGAGACGCGCGGCCTGACGCTCGAGCAGATCAAGGAGGCCGTCGAGGCGCGCATCACCGAGCACCTCGCCGACGAGGTCGCGCAGCTCGACCCGGCGCTCCCCGCGTTCCTCTGCGCGCACGTCAACATCTCCGGCGCGACGACCGCGTCCGAGCGCAGCATGATGCTCGGCAACGACCACGTGCTCGGCCTCGGCACCGTCGCCATCCCCGCCTTCGACTACGTCGCGCTCGGCAACATCCACAAGCACCAGGTGCTCAGCCAGCACCCGCCCGTCGCGTACGCGGGCAGCATCGAGCGCATCGACTTCAGCGAGGAGCGCGAAGACAAGGGCTTCTGCGTGATCGACGTCGACGCATCGAAGCCCCGCGGCGAGCGCGTGACCGGCTTCCGGTTCGTCCCCGTGGCCGCGCGCGCGATGCTCACGATCGACGTGCCCGCGCGCTCCGGCGAGGACCCGACCGACGCGACGCTCGAGGCGATCGCCAAGCACGCCGAATCGGGCCTCGAGGGCGCGATCGTGCGCGTGCGCGTCTCGATGGACGCCGAGCAGGAGCCGGCGTTCCGCGAGGCGCCCGTGCGCCAGGCGCTCGCGCCTGCGCACTACGTCGTCGGCATCGAGCGCAACGTGCGGCGCGCCTCGCGCACCCGCCTCGGCACCGACGAGGCCGAGAAGCTCAGCCCGCTCGACGCGCTGCGGCGCTACCTCGCCTCGAAGAACACGCCCGCGGACCGCGAGCGGCTGCTCGTCGAGCGCGCGGAGCAGCTCCTGCGCGAGGAGATCGAGGGGCCGGAGTAGGGGCGCACGGCGTGCGCCCTGACCCCCTGCGGGCCGCAACGCGCTCCCCCTCCATCGTTCGTGGTGGCCCGTCGCCAGAGCCTGACTCAGCTTGTCGAAGGGCTCAGGACGAACGGTAAACTGCGTCGCATGCACACAGCGCTCGCCCTCACGCTCGCGGCAGTCGTCTACAGCAACGTAACGAATCTGCTGCCCCAAGGCCTGCACGACGTCGCTTACGTTCCCCTGAACCTCGCGGCGGGCGCGGCCGTCGCCCTCGCGGCGTGGTGGTGGCTCCGCCTGGACCGCCAGAGCCTCGGCCTTCCCAAGGGCGCCGTGCTGACAGGGCTGAAGTGGGGAACGGCAGCAGGTCTCGCCATCGCTGCGCCCCTCTACGTCGCGCTGGCGGTGCCTGCGGCACGAGACGTGCTGGGCGGCGATGCCAGGGCGCAGGAGCTCACCGTGGCGGCCCTCCTGTACGCGACCGTGGTGCGCATCCCGCTGGGCACCGCGCTTTTCGAGGAGTGGATATTCCGCGGCGTGCTCTACGGGGCCTGGTTGCGGTCCGCAGGCCCCAGGGCAGCCTGGCTCGTACCCAGCGCGGCCTTCGGTCTGTGGCACATCGTGCCGAGCCTCGAGCTATCGGACGCCAACTGGCCCGATGCCCAAGTGGCCATCGTGGCCCTGTTCGTCGCCGGGAGCATCGTCGCCACGGCTGCGGCCGGCCTTCTGTTCACCGCCCTCCGCGTGCGGTCGGGAGGCGTCATCGCCCCGGTCGTCGCCCACGGGCTCATC
Source organism: Chloroflexota bacterium (assembly GCA_022561455.1). Lineage (GTDB taxonomy): Bacteria > Chloroflexota > Dehalococcoidia > Lucifugimonadales > Australimonadaceae > JADFRC01. The sequence continues at coordinate 3,238 of JADFRC010000074.1, forward strand.
AACTCGCTCGCCCTTCTTGCGGCGTGGTTGGCGGGATAGGCTGAAGGTCCGGGAATCGTTGACACCAACCCCGGCGGGTGATACACCCGGCTCCACAACGCGCCCCCCGGGCCGGCGGCCCACCCAGCATGAGACGCGATCGCTGGGGATCCAGAGCCAACGGAGGCGCACCCTCAGGAGGGAGCGAACCATGACATCCAAGAAGACCCTCGGCATCGCGATGGTCGGCATCGGCGTCGGCGGCACCGAGATGCTGCCCGCCTTCGAGCAGATGGAGGAGCTCGACCTCGTCGCCGGGGCCGACCTCAACCCCACGACCCGCGAGCGCTTCACCGCCCGCTACGAGGCCGTCGCCTACGAGACCATCGAGGAGCTGTGCGAGGACAAGAACGTCGACGCGGTGTGGATCTCGACGCCCAACCGCTTCCACGCGCCGCACACCATCTACGCGCTCGAGCACGGCAAGCACGTCGTCGTCGAGAAGCCGATGGCCCTCAGCCTCGAAGAGGCGCAGGCCATGATCGACGCGGCCAAGCGCACCGGCAACATCCTGGTCGCCGGTCACACCCGCAGCTTCATCCCGCCCTTCCGCAAGATGTACAACATCATCCAGTCCGGCGAGCTGGGCGCGGTCCGCTCCGTCAACTTCTTCGCCTACACCGACTGGCTGCTGCGCCCGCGCGTCGCCGAGGAGCTCGACATGGCGCAGGGCGGCGGGCTCGTCTACCGCCAGGGCCCGCACCAGATCGACACCGTCCGGCTGCTCGCCGGCGGCATGATCAAGAACGTCCGCGGCGTCGTCGGCCAGTGGATGCCCGAGCGGCCGATCCCCGGCTACTACTCCGCCATGTTCGAGTTCGAGAACGGCGCCTTCTCGACCATCGTCCACAACTCCCACGGCTACTTCATGGGCGCCGCGCTCGTGCCCTGGGGCCACGACAAGCAGCGCTACGACGAGCCCGAGCGCATCATGGTGCGCGACGGCATGATCACAGGGTCCCGCGACGAGGAGGCCGACAAGCAGGCGATCCGCATCGGCGGCGAGCGCGAGGTGGAGATCTTCAAGCGCGAGGGCGTCAACCGCGACCCGGCCGGCGAGCCCTGGGTCCCCGGCGAGCCCGGCTTCGTCGTCGTCTCGTGCGAGCGCGGCGACATCACGCGCACGGCCTACGGCATCATGATCTACGACAACAAGGGCCACCACGAGATCGAGCTCAAGGCGCCCGGCGGCTGGGCGATGAACCGCCGAGCCGAGCTCCAGGAGCTCTACGACGCGGTCGTCCACGGCGCGCCGGTCTACCACACCCCGGAGTGGGGCATGGCCACGCTCGAGGCGACCCTCGGCGTCATCGAGTCGGCGAAGACCGGCAAGCTCATCGACATGCACCACCAGGTGCCGGTCTCCCCCGACTACGGCGACGCCAAGATCTTCGACCTGCCTCCGGCCGAGGCGGGGGTGCTCGTCAGCTAGCCAGGGCACAGCCCTGGACCCATAAGAGGTGCGCGCGGCAGTTGTCGGCTGACGGGAAGGCATAGCGAGTCCGGCGCCTCGCAAGCAAGGCCGGACGGGGTGTGCAGAGGGGCAAAGCCCCTATGCCGGGGGCACGGGGGTGTCCCCCGTCATTGGCTTTATCACCCCCTTCCTGGCTAGGAAGGGGGACGGGGGGATGGTCGAAACGGCTGTGAAGCACCGGCGCTGCGAAGATCCGATGCAAAGCCCGGGGGAGGCGCTATGGCAACGTACTCACTGACACTAGCCGCCCGTCTCTACGACCGCACCGCGCCGGTCCTCCAAGGCGAGCTCTCGGTCCCCGGCGTGGACCTCCGCCCGATCGTCAAGACCAACCCGGCCGACATCTTCACCGGGCTCTTCAACGGCGACTTCGACGCCGCCGAGATGTCCCTGGCAGAGGTGGTCTACTACACCTCCCGCGGGCAGAACGACTTCCTCGCGATCCCGATCTTCCCCTACCGCATGTTCCGCCACGGCTACATGTTCTGCGACGCCAACGCCGACTTCACCGGCCCCGAGAGCCTGAACAGCAAGCGGGTCGCCTTCCCGCGCGTCGTCTTCACGGCCGGCGTCTGGATGCGCGGCATGCTCGTGGACGAGTACGGCCTCTCGCCCGCCGATACCTCCTGGTACTACGGCTCGATGCACCACTGGGACCCGAAGCCGGGCGAGGAGATCTCGCCGCGCGATGGCGCGGTCCTGCGCTGGGTGGCCGAGCGCGGCGGAGAGGCGCAGGACGTCACCAAGATCGCGCTCCTCGAAGGCGAGGTCGACGCGCTCTGCACGACACGCATACCGCCGGAGAACGGCGGGCGGCTCAGGAGGCTCGTCCCCGACTTCCCCGCGGCCGAGGCCGCGTACTTCAAGCGGACCGGCATCTACCCCATCATGCACGCCATCGCCCTGCGCACCTCCGTCATCGAGGCACACCCCGAGCTGCCCGAGGCGCTGTTCCACACGTTCGTCGAAGCGAAGGAGCTCAGCAATCAGCGGATCGAGTCCGACGCCAGCGTGAGCCTCGTCTGGAAGGACCACTACCTGGAGCACCAGCACGAGGTCTTCGCCGAGGACCCCTGGGTCTACGGCCTGGAGAAGAACCGCCACGTCATCTCGAAGTTCCTCTCGTACGCCTACGACCAGGGCGTGAGCGCCCGCGAGATGGCGCCTGAGGAGCTGTTCGTCCCGAGCACGCTCGGGCTCACGGAGTAACCAGCCAGGGGCGAGGCGAGGAGCCGGAGGCGCACAGTCAGGAGGAAGGTGCGCGCTGTGCACCGAGGGTGGCAGCAGCGCGTGCCGCTTTAGTCCGGAGCCGGAGCGTCCAAGCGGAGGCGCACACTTAGCGGGGGACGAGATCCTTCGCTCCGCTCAGGATGACGGGTTAGCGAAGCGGGCCGAGGTTGGGTGTCCAACCGTGAGCTTTAGTCCAGAGCCGGAGCGTCCAAGCGGAGGCGCACACTTAGCGGGGGACGAGATCCTTCGCTCCGCTCAGGATGACGGGTTAGCGAAGCGGGCCGAGGTTGGGTGTCCAACCGTGAGCTTTAGTCCGGAGCCGGAGCGTCCAAGCGGAGGCGCACAGTCAAGAGGAGGCAACCCATGTCCGACGAATCGAGAGAGAACCTGACGACGATCGACCGCATCGACCCATACCAGCAGTGGCTCGCCGCCGAGCGCCCGCGCGTCATCGAAGGCCTCTACTGCCGCGACGTCGCCACCGCCGAGCTGGCCCCCTGGCCACGCAAGGGCGTCGACGGCGCCGTCTTCAACTTCGACGGCTTCAAGGGCAACCCGAAGGGCAACGACCTGCACATCATCGAGATCCCAGCGGGCGGCTCGACCAACCCCGAGCGCCACATGTACGAGGAGATCGTCTACGTCAGCTCCGGACGGGGCGCGACGAGCATCTGGCAGGACGAGAAGGACAAGCAGACCTTCGAGTGGCACACCGGCAGCCTCTTCGCCGTCCCCCTGAACGCCAACGCCCAGCACTTCAACGGCAGCGGCAACGAGAAGGCGCGCCTGCTGTCGGTGACCACCGCCCCGACGACGCTGCGGCAGTTCCACTGGAACGAGGAGTTCCTCTATAACTGCCCCATCGCCTTCACCGACCGCTACGGGCCGGGCTCGAACTACTTCACGGCCGAGGGCACGATGTGGCGCAGCCGCAACAACCACGTCTGGGAGTCGAACTTCGTGCCCGACGCGCCGAACATGAAACTCTTCGAGTGGAAGGAGCGCGGCGGGGGCGGGCGCAACGTCATGCTCCAGATGGGCGAGGGCAACCTGATCGCCCACATCTCACAGTTCCAGGTCGGGACGTACAAGAAAGCGCACCGCCACGGCCCCGGCGCCTACCTCTTCATCCTCGGCGGCGAAGGCTTCTCGCTGCTGTGGCAAGACGGCGGGGAGGACGAGCGCATCAAGGCCGACTGGCAGACCGGCAGCCTGTTCCTGGCGGGCGCCGGCGGCGGCGAGTGGTTCCACCAGCACTTCAATTCCGGCAAGACACCAGCCCGGTACCTGGCGCTGCGCGGCGGCAACGCCTCCTTCAAGTACGGCCCGAACACCGGCGAGTGGCGCGGCGCGGACGTCAGCATCAAGGACGGCGGCATGCAGCTCGACTACGCGGACGAGAACCCCGAGGTGCACCGCATCTTCGAGGAGGAGGTGCGGGCACACGGCGCCGAGTGCCGCATGAAGGCGCTCTCACCGTACTGCACCGGCGAGATAGGCCCGACGACCGAGGGCGAGTGGGGCGACGACTAGCGACTAGGGATACCCGGCGCGCCCCGCGCATGCGTTCGAGGCACAAGCGCCTCCACCCGGCGCTGCGCGAAGCCGTTCGCCCTGCCGTGTAAACCTTTTCGTGCCGCCGGGGATATCCATACCGTGGCACTCAAACGGCTAGGGGCAGGGCTGCGGTGGACATGGACAGCATATTCGCACGCCTGAGGGAAGGCGACGCCGGCGCGCTCGAGGAGCTTGTCCGGCAGCATCAAGCGCGCGCTCTCAGGACAGCCTACCTCGTCACCGGCGACCGGTCTCTGGCGGAGGACGTCGTGCAGGAGGCGTTCCTCCGCGTGTACGCCAAAGCCGATCAGTTCGACGTCCGAAGACCCTTCGAGCCGTGGTTCCTGCGGATCGTGTCCAACGACGCACTCAAAGCCGCTGCCGCGCGAGGCCGGATGGCATCACTGGACGAGACCAAAGGGTCGATGCCGTCGCTCGCTGAGCTCCTGCCCGACCCGGTGCCAGGCCCCGACCGGCAGGCCGAGATCAAGGAGATGCGTGCGTCTCTATGGGCTGCCGTGTGCCGGCTATCACCCGCCCAGCGGGCCGTGATCGTCCAGCGCTACTACCTCGGACTCACCGAGCGGGAGGCCGCGTCGGAGGGTGGCCGGGCGGCGGGCACCGTGAAGCACCTGCTCCACCGGGCACGCGAGCGACTGCGGTCGCTCCTCGGGGCGGAGGGCATCGTGGCCGAGCGGGCCGCACGGGATGAGGAGGATGCACGATGAGCACCGATGAGCGTCAGGCGCTGGTCTGGGACGTACTCGATGAGCGGGCCGCTCGCGCGATGGCGGGGGCGGACGTCTGGGAGGACGTGCGGCAGGCCCTTGCGGATCGAGACCTGTTGCCGTGGAGGGCCAGGCCACGGCTGACCTCCCGCCGCAGGACGCTCCTCAAGCTCGCTGGGGCATCCGCCGCCATCGTGATCGTCGCAGTCGTCGCACTCCTACAGTGGTCGGCCAACACCGCTCCCCTCCTCGCCAGCTGGTCTCCCCTGCCCGATACGCCGACTCCCGCGCTCACGCGGATCGCAGCCGAGCTGTGCGCACCCGCTCCGCTCGGGCCGCGAGTAGGCGAACGCGGCAGCGCACCTGCTCCCCCGCCGCCGCCGCTGGTGATCGACCGACGAGGGGATGTCGCGGCGGCATTCTCCGCCGACGCCGCCACGCAGCGCGTCTGCTTCTTGGCGAAAGAAGGACCATCCGAAGATTCGTGGCGAATGGTCGGTGGGGGTGGTAGTAGAAGCGTCCCCGGGCGCGCCCAGCTGACCCAGGAGCCGGTGCGCGTCGACGGCGTCACCAACGTCGGCGGCATCGCCCGCCGGCTGACGGGGAACTCCCTGACCGCCGTCCGGGGACGTGTGCGGGATGACGTAGACCGGGTAGTCGTGCGGTCCGGCAGGCTGTCGATCACCGCGACGGTCACGGACGGCTTCTTCCTGGCCTGGTGGCCGGGGTGGACGGATGGCTTCGACGGGATCGTCGCCGAGGCCTTCAGCGGCAGCGTTCCGCTCGGCTCCGATGTCCCCGCGGAACGGCTACTGCGGTGACTCCGGCCACCGCCTGGCCTGCCGCTGGAGCGTTTCGCGTCACCCCGAGGAGGCCGGAGCCCGCCGCTCGCCGTCCTCCGGCTGCGCGAGCCGGTCGCGCCGCGCGTGCGCGAACTGCTCCTCCGCCACCTTGCCGCCCAGGAAGTGCTGGCCGCCCTCGGGCCGCTCCCGGAGGGGCCGCAGGCCGGTCATCTCGCGGTAGTAGACGGACACCGGCCGCCCCTCGCGCCGCAGCTCGCGCACGCGCAGCGTCTCCTCGAGCGACGCCTCGATGTCGGCCGCGACGGTCCACGCAGCGCGGAAGGCCACGTGGCCGGTGTGGTCGATGATCCAGCTCATGTTCGACACACCGCCGTAGATGCGGTGCACCCGTCCGTGGAGCGAGTCGACGGCGATCGGCCGCTCGATGCCGAGGCGCTCCTTGAACGAGACCGCGTGCAGGAACTTCTGCTCAATGTACTGGTGCGGTGGGTAAACCTCGCCGGGGTGCGCCTCGCGGACGTAGACGAACAGGAAGTGCGCCCTATCGGCGAAGCGGCGGGCCATATCTTCCATGGACGGAGACTCCGCCACGCAGGGCGGTCAGGTGACGCTGCCGAACTCGATCATCACCGGCTTGCCGCGCAGCGACAACAGCGTCACCTCGCCGCCGTCGAGCAGGGGCAGCGTGAAGTCGGTCGCCATCTCGGCGACCTTCGGCGCCATCGTGCGCAGGTACTCGTGCTCGGCCGTCTTCGGCTTCCACACCACGAGGTTGTAGGGCCCGCCGAGGAACTCCGGGCGCTCCTCGAGCTCCGGGTCCAGCGCCGCACGCTCGATCAGCCGCGGGTCGATCAGTTTGTCGGCCATGACCTACCTCCTACGCTCGCTCGCGGGACGATTGTACCGAAAGCGGGCGCAGCGAAGAGTGTGGCTCGCTGCCTACCTGTCATTCCGAGGAGGCCGAAGACCGACGAGGGATCTCTCACCGGACGCTCGCCGAGAGATTTCTCGCTCCGCTCGGAATGACAGGGGGGACTCGGCCTCCCATGGTAGTTATAATGACACTCTAACGTGGGAGGTCATCTATGACTATCACAGCTGCCGCTCAGCGGCGAGTCCTCGGCTACGTGCGCGTCTCCACTGAACGCCAAGCCGGTGACCACCACGCGTCCCTGCAGACTCAGGAAGCCCACATCCTCGACTACATCGAGCGCGCCGGCGACGTCCACCTAGAGACCTTCGTCGACATCCTCTCGGGCAGGCGTGACGATCGCCCCGAGTACAACCGGATGGTCGAGCTCGCCCTGCGCGGCGGTGCCGACGTCATCATCGTGCAGTTCCTCGATCGGCTCGGCCGCAACCCCCGGGAGATCCTCCGGCGCATCTGGCAGCTCGAGGATCACGGAGTACGCGTCGAGGTCACCGACGAGGACATCAAGGAGGAGCTGCTCCTCCTCATCCGCGCCGGCATGGCAGGCGCTGAATCCCGCAAGACCTCGGAAAGGGTGGTAGCCAACATGGCCAGGATCGTCAGCGGAGGAACCCACAGCGGACGTGTCCCCTTCGGGTTCAC
>JADFRC010000192.1 GCA_022561455.1 Chloroflexota bacterium
CGCCGCCGCCGGCTCGCCGTACACGGGCGTGCTCTACTGCGGCCTGATGCTGACGGACGACGGCCCGCGCGTCATCGAGTTCAACGCGCGCTTCGGCGACCCGGAGGCCCAGCTCGTGCTACCGCGGCTGGAGAACGACCTGCTGGACGTGATCGACGCGGTGCTGGACGAGCGGCTCGGAGACCTCGATCTGCGCTGGTCCGGCGAGGCGGTCGTGGCCGTCGTGCTGGCCTCAGCGGGCTACCCCGGCTCTTACGAGACCGGGGTGCCGGTCTCGGGCCTCGACGGCCTGCCCAGCGGAGCTCTGGTCTTTCACGCGGCGACGGCGCTCGATGGCGGGAGGCTCGTGACGAGCGGGGGCCGCGTGCTGACGGCGGTCGGCCGAGGCGCGAGGCTCGCTGACGCGCGCCGCGCGGCATACGAGGCGGCGGAGCACATCGACTTCGCGGGCAAGTACCACCGCGGAGACATCGCGGCCTTCGCTACTTAGGCGGCTCTTCGCATACATCAAACGGCGTGACGCAAACCGTTCGTGCTGAGGCTCTCGAAGTACGAACCCTCGCTTGCCGAAGACCGGCCCTGCCTATGGCAAGCCCCTTCTCGTACTTCGACAGGCTCAGCACGAGCGGGCCTGTCGGCCCCAGCATGTCCTCTAGGCGTCGGCGGCGAGGCGCAGCCCCTGGAACTGCCAGCGGTCGGCCGGGTGGAAGAAGTTCCGGTAGGTCGCGCGGATGTGAGACTCCGGCGTGACGCAGGAGCCTCCGCGCAAGACCATCTGACCCACCATGAACTTGCCGTTGTACTCCCCCAGCGCACCCGCGGGCGGCGCGAAACCGGGGTACGCCAGGTACGCGCTCTGCGTCCACTCCCACACGTCCCCGTAGAGCTGCCGCAGGCCGGCGCCGTTCTCACCGGGCGCGACGGGCTGGAACAGCCCGGACTCCGCCAGGTTGCCGCCGAGCGGCGCTCCGGCCGCCGCGTGCTCCCACTCCTGCTCCGTCGGCAGGCGCTTCCCCGCCCAGCGCGCGTACGCATCGGCCTCGACGTAGCTCAGGTGGCAGACGGGCGCGTGCTCGTCGAGCCGCAGCATGCCGGAGAGCGTGAACACCCACCACCCGCCGTCGATACGCTCCCAGTAGAGCGGCGCCTCCCAGCCCTCCGCCTGCACGGTGCCCCAGCCCGCGGAGAGCCAGAGGTCCGGCCGCGTGTAGCCGCCGTCATCGACGAACGCGGCGTACTCACCGCACGTCACCGGGCGCGACGCGATCCGGTATGGCTGGAGCAGTGCCTCGTGGCGTGGCGACTCGTTGTCGAAGGAGAAGCCGCTGCCGTCGTGTCCCACCTCCACGGTGCCGCCGTCGTGGTCGTGCCACGCAAGCGGCGCCGAGCGCCGTCGCGGCAGCTCCACGCCGTGGTAGGCAGGCCGCAGCGGGTTGATCGAGAGGTTGTACTTGATGTCCGTCAGCAGCAGCTCCTGGTGCTGCTGCTCGTGGTTGATCCCGAGCGTCACCGCAGGGCCGACCTCGGCCATCTGCGCCTCGCTGGCGCCCTCGAGCAGCACGAGCATCGCGCGGTCGACGTGCGCGCGATACGCGTAGACCTCGGCGACCGTCGGCCGCGACAGCAGCCCACGGCTGGGGCGGTCGTACTGCGGGCCGATGGCGTTGTAGTAGGAGTTGAAGAGGTAGTCGTACTGGGGGTCGATGGGCTCGTAGCCAGGGAGGTGGGGCTTGAGCAGGAAGGTCTCGAAGAACCAGGTGACGTGGGCGATGTGCCACTTGGTGGGACTGACGTCGGGCATGGCCTGGATGACGTAGTCCTCGGTCACGAGCGGCGCGCAGAGCTGCTCGGTCGCCTGGCGCGTTGCCGTATAGGCGGTCACGAGCTGCGCAACGTCGATCTGCCGGGTCGTGCTCACACTTGCTCCTTGGGGCCGGCCAGGGTAGAAGCATAGTCGGCGCCCTTCGGGCCAGCAATCGGTAAGACGCAGCCCCGTGCCGGAAGGTGCGCCCAGTTGACGGCCGGGCCGGGCGCCACCTACGCTTATAGCAGGCCGTTATCGAGAGAACGCAGTCCAGGAGGCCCGGATTGCCGCAGGTAGGCATCATCGTCGGCAGCGTGAGCGACAAGCCCGTCATGGAGGACACCCTCAAGACGCTGACGGACCTCGGCGTCGAGGCCGAGCTCGTCGTCGCTTCGGCGCACCGCGACCCCGAGAAGGTGCGTACGTACGT
>JADFRC010000193.1 GCA_022561455.1 Chloroflexota bacterium
AGACCCCGCTGCGGGCTGGAGGCGCCCCATCTTCCGCCGCGCCGTCCAGGCCACGGCACTCTTCGGGCTCTGGCTGGTGCTCTCGGGCGAGCTCGCCGTCGAGTTCCTGGCCACGGGCGCCCTCGCCGCCGTGGGTGGCGTCGCCGTCTCCGAGCTGCTGTTCCGCGGCACGCACGAGGGCCGGTTCACGCCCGCGCCGAGCAGCCTCGCGTGGCTTCTTCGCAGCGTCGTACACTTCGCGGCCTACCTCCCTTGGCTCGCCTACGAGATCGTCGTGGCCAACGCCTACGTCACATGGCTCGTCCTGCACCCGCGGCTGCCCATCGACCCGACGCTCGTGCGGTTCGACACGACGCTGGGGTCGGAGCCCGGCCAGGTGCTGCTGGCGCAGTCCATCACGCTCACGCCGGGCACCGTGACGGTGGACGCATCCAACGGCGTCTTCGTCGTCCACTGCCTCTCGCGCCGCTCCCGTGAGGGCCTCGCCGAGGGCGGCATCCAGCGCAAGATCGCGGCGATCTTCGAGGAGACGGCGCCCGCGGCCGTCGCGCTGTCCGACATCGAAAGGCCGGACCAGGTGCCGCGGTGACCGACGTGTTCACGCTCGGAGCCGCCGTCGTGGTCGCGATCAGCGCCGCCGGCTTCTACCGCATCATCGCCGGCAGGACCGTCTACGACCGGCTCCTGGCGGCGGGGGCGGTGGGGACGAACGCGATCGTGCTGCTGGCGCTCACCGGCTTCATCTTCGAGCGGCCGGAGGCTTTCGTGGACCTGGCGCTCGCCTACGCGCTCTTGAACTTCATCGGCGCGGTGGCCGCGGGCAAGTACCTGGAGCGCCACCCCGTGGAGGACGCATGAGCATCGCCGGCACGGTGCTGCTCGGACTCGGGCTGTTCTTCATGGCGGCGACCGCCATCGGACTCGTGCGGCTGCCCGACTTCTTCACGCGCGTCCACTCGGTGTCGAAGTCGGAGACGCTCGGCATCACGCTCGTGCTGCTCGGGCTGATCGCGCATCTGATCGCGCTCCAAGGGGGCTTCGACCAGACCGGCCTCAAGCTGGGGCTGATCGCGCTGTTCGTCGCGATCACGAACCCCGTGGCCGCGCACGTGCTGACCCGCTCCGCGGTCCGCTCGGGGCTCATGCCGTGGCGCCGGCCGCGGCCGGGTGCGGGGGGCAACGGCTGATGGTCTGGTGGCTCGAGCTCGCGCTGTTCGGGATGCTGGTGGTCAGCGCCGTCGTCGCGCTCACGCTGCGCGACCTCATCGCGGCGGTCGCGGCGCTCTCGGTCTACAGCTTCATGGCCGCGGCGCTCCTCGCGATGATGGGCGCCGTGGACGTCGCGTTCACCGAGGCCGCGCTCGGTGCCGGCATCACCGGCGTGCTCTTCATCGGCGCCATCAGCCTCATGCACCGGAGGTCGGTCGATTGAGGTTGCTCACGGCCGCGCTGCTGCTCCCGCTGGCGGCGCTCCTGATCTACGTCTCCGCTGACCTGCCGGACCGCGGGGACCCGGACGCGCCGGCGAACCTCCACCTCTCGCCGGAGCTCGTGGAGGTCACGGAGCGCGACATCGAGATCCCGAACATCGTGACCGCGGTGCTGGCCGACGTGCGGGGCTACGACACGCTCGGCGAGACGCTGGTCGTCTTCACGGCCGGGCTCGCCGTGCTGCTCGTCCTCATGCGCGGCGCGCGGCCTAGGGACCGCGGCCGGAGCAACGAGCGATGACGGAGCAGCACGACAGCATCATCTTGAACTTCATCGTGCGCGTGCTGCTCGTGCCGTTCATCTTCGTGTTCGGCATCTACGTGCTGGTCCACGGCGAGGCGAGCCCCGGCGGCGGCTTCCAGGCGGGAGCGATCGTGGCCGCGGGCCTGGTGCTCGCGCGGCTGACCGTCGGCAGCGAGCACGGGGAGCGCCGCATCTCGACGCGCGTCCTCCTCTGGCTCGCGAGTGCCGGCATCGGCATCTACGTGCTCGCGGGGATCGTGCCGCTGCTCGCTGGGGCCAACTACCTCGACTACGCAGCGCTGCCGGTGGAGTGGTTCAACGCCGTCGCGGGGCACGAGCGGACGAACCGCGCGATGGGCATCTTCATCGTCGAGGTCGGCATCTTCATCGGCGTCTTCAGCGTGCTCGTCATCCTGTACGACCACCTCACGGAGCGGTTCACCGATGATTGAAGAGATCGCGGCACGCTTCCCGTACTGGGCCACGGCAGCGCT
>JADFRC010000194.1 GCA_022561455.1 Chloroflexota bacterium
TTCAGGCACTCCTCCTCGAACTCGTCGAGCACGGCGGGGTCCTCGATCTCGTACTCGATCTGGCTGCCGCCCTCCTCGATGCTCTTGTCCGCGCCCTCGGTGTCCGGCGTGATGCCGGCGATCGAGCCGAACCGGTGGCTGCCCCACCGCAGCGCGAGGTAGCGCGCCGGGGTGGTGCCGCCGTTGAAGTGCTGGTGGAACCACTCGTTCGGCGGCACCACCAGGCTGCCCGGCTTCCAGTCCACGCGCGTCCGATCGGTGCGCTTCGCGTCCTTCGGCCATAGCAGGCTGTAGCCCTGGCCCGAGAGGATGAACACGTGGGCGCCCGGCCCGTGCCAGTGCGCCTTCTTGTACGTGCCCACCGGGAACTGCGAGATGTGGGACGCGAGCGAGTTGTACCCGAGCTCGAACGTCACGTTCGATCCTCCGGCGCCGCGGCGCGGCAGGTCGAACAGCTTGAAGTTGACCACGTCCGGCACGAAGTTCGTCTCCCACACGTGCCGCCCCGTCGTGCTCTGCCAGAGCGTCCCGTCGCCGGTGTTGTACTTCTCGCTCGTGTAGCGCTCCTCGAACTCGAAGGGGTTGTCGAAGACGAAACGGGTGCTGTTGAAGATGCTCATCACCATGGGCGCGGAGGTGACCGCGACGAAGCGGACCGGCTCGGCGCCGCTGCCGTTGTGGTGCTGGTGCGGCGCGTTCACCGGGATGGAGAAGACGGCGCCCGGCCCCCACTCGAACGTCTGCTCGCGCTCGCCCTGGGTCAGCGCCGTCGCGCCTCGGCCGGAGAGCACGTAGATCAGCTTCTCGAACATGTGCCGCTCGGGGTTGAGCGACTTGCCCGGCGGTATCTCGCACACGTACGCGTCGTTCGTGCCGCCGTTGCCGTCGAGGTTCACGTACGCGCCGTTCCCGCCCACGCGCGCCCACGGCTTGAGCTCCAGCGTGTTCAGGTCCTCGACGAAGAACCCCGTCACGATCGGGATGCCCTCCGACTCGATGAAGGTCTGGTACGCCTCGACCTTGTGGAGGACCGGTAGGTCCTTGTCGGGCTTGAAGGACTCTTTCGTGGTCATGCGCTCATCCCCTCGCCGTATCGGCTCGCGTCAGACTTACTCGCACGCTTTGTGTGTGTCAATGGCTGGCCTCATACGGAGAAATCGTACGCCACCGCGGGGTCCGGCTCGAACTGCCAGCGCAGCCGCCCGTCGTCCCACCGCCCGGCGAAGACGTCGTTGAAGAAGTCCACCGTGTCGGTCCAGGCGGTCTCCGCCAGATCGGCCCGGTAGCGGGCGGGGATGGTGCTGTTCTGCCACCCGTGGGGCGCCTCGGCGTAGACGCGGATGCGGTAGTTCTTGCGGGTGCGCTCCAGGTCGCGCCGGAAGCGCTGGATGTTCTCCATCGGCACGCTGGCGTCGCGCTCGCCGAACAGCCCCAGGACGGGGCACGGCAGCTTCGGGATGACGTTCGAGACCGTGTCCTGGCCGGGCGTCGAGCCCGCGTACTCCCGGGGGTAGATGCCGCCGTGGACGACGGCGATCGCGCTCACGCCGTCTCGGGCCGCGGCGTAGACGAGCGGCGTGCGGCCGCTCAGGCAGAACCCGACGACCCCGATCCGCCCGCCGTCCACGTACGCCAGCTCGCGCATGTGCGCGATCGTCTCGTCCAGGTCGGCGATCGACTCTTCGTCCGTCGGGTCGACGCGCGCCTCCGACTTCTCGATCGGCGCGCGGTCGCCCTCGTAGCGGTGGAACATATCCATGAAGCAGGCGACGAACCCCGCCTCGGCGATCCGCTCGATCACGTTGAAGCTGTGCTGCACCGGGCCGTAGCGCTCGTGCAGCATCAGCATCAGCGGCCGCGGCTCCTCGGTGTCCGGGCGCGCGTGCCAGACGCGCATCCCGCTCGCCAGCGTCTTCTCGATCAGCATCGCCCCTCCCCCTCGCTCCGCTTTACCTCTAGCCCGGCAGCCCGGCAGCCCGGCAAACCGGCGCCATCTTACGCCACGGCGGCGCCCCGCCCACCAGCGCCGTCGCGGACCTCGAGACCGTCAGCGAACCCGCCCGTTCGGGCGATGTTCTCGCACCCCTCCTGTGCCTAGACTGATACTGCTGCAACGTGTTCCCCTGCTGGGGAGGGAGCGAACAGTGACGAACTCCTTGCTCGGGCGCCTCCGCGCGCTCACCACCGCAAGCCCGTACCGCGCGGCGCTGATCGC
>JADFRC010000075.1 GCA_022561455.1 Chloroflexota bacterium
GCTCGTCTTCTCGACGACGACGATCGCCGTGCGCTCCGCGACCCCCTCGACGGCGGGGCGCTCGACGCCCGCGATGCGCCCGCCGAGTGCGGCGGCGGCGGACGCGCATGCCGCAGCCTCGGCCGCCGCGACGGAGGCGCCGCGTGGCGCGATCAGCGTGCCGCCGGTCTTGCAGAACGGCAGCGCGAGCTCGAGCACGACGGGCAGCGGGCCCAGCGCCCGCGCCGTGGCCACGTCGAAGGAGTCGCGTAGCGCTCCGTCCCGCGCCGCCTCCTCCGCGCGCTCCGCCCGTACCTGCACGCCCTCCAGGCCGAGGTCCTCCGCCATCCACGTGAGGAAGGACGCCTTCTTGCGGGTCGCCTCCAGCAGCACGACGTCCAGCTCCGGCAGGAGGAGCTTGAGCACGAGTCCGGGGAAGCCCGCTCCGGAGCCGACGTCGATCAGGCGCGCCGCAGCAGGCTGCTCGCGCCGGAGCACGGGCACGAGGGCGAGCGAGTCCAGGAACAGGACGCGCTCGGCATCCGCCAGGGCGGAGGCCGAGACCAGGTTGGCGCGGCCGCTCCATGCGCTCAAGCCCGCGAGGTAGCGGTCGAAGAGCTCGACCTGGTGCTCGGTCAGCTCGAATCCGGCCTGCTTCGCGCCGGCGGCGAGTGCGTGCCATGCGGCTCCGGGGACCGGGCCGCTCGAAGCTTCATCCATCTGGCTCAAAACCTCCACCCCGCTCCTGTAGCGTCCGTGCCCCACGACCGTTTCGACCATCCCCCCGTCCCCCTTCCTGGCCAGGAAGGGGGTGATGAAGCCAGCTACGGGGGACACCCCCGTGCCCCCGGCAAAGGGGCTCTGCCCCTCTGCACTCCCCCTCTCGTGCGTGAAAAGGGCTTTTGAAGCAAGGCTTTGGGGGGGAGGGGGTTACTCACCCCAACCCTTTCCTCCGACGGGCGGGCTTCGCCGCTTCGCACACCCCCTCCGGTGCACGAAAAGAGGTTTTGAGGCAAGGGGCCCGTCCATCTTCAGGAGCGCCCTCGGCGCGCGCGTGTGAGCAGGAACAACACCGCGGCCGCGATCAGCAGCAGGCGTAGGGGCGAGCGCTGGACGGCTTCCCACCCGCCGGATGCCATCGAGGATGCCATCGAGGCGAACGCCTCCGGCTGCGGTGGCTCGTGGGCGGGCGGCGCTTGCGGGGCGGCGCCTGCACCGGCGGCGCTGGCGAGGTGCGCGGCGGCGTCCGGGCCGTAGGCGTCGAGGTAGCCACGCACGAGCTCGTCGGCCGCGGAGCGCAGGAACTGGGGCCGGGACTGGCTGGGGCGGTAGCGGTAGGCGCGGCCGTCGAGCTCGCGCATGAGCAGTCCCTTCTCGACGAGCCGGTTGAGCACCGTCATGACGGTCTTGTAGTTGTGACCGGGGCCCAGCGCATCGGAGACGCCCTGGACGGAGAGCTCCGAGGCCGAGCCCCACAGCGCCTCCATCAGCCTGGTTTCAAGCGCGCCGAGTGCGCCGCGCGCCCTCCGGCTCCCGGACCCCGCGGACGCCGATCCGTTCTGCTGAGCCACCACCACGCTCCGGTCTTACGAGGCCGCCACCGGTCCGAGGGCACCGTAAGAGGTGGCACCGGCGGTGTCAAGGCTCAAGCGCCCTTCCCCCGCGCCGCGGCGTCCGCTACAGTTTGCGCGGGCGAAAGCCCGCATCAAGAGGAGCGCCCATGCCACTGCTGTACGAGACGACCCGCAAGGCCGCCAATCTCGCGGCCGGCGAGGCACGGGAGATCGCGGCCGAGCTCCGCGCTCAGACCTCCGGGGAGGTGCGCTTCGAGCACTACGACCGGCTCATGTACGCGACGGACGCGTCCATCTTCTCGATGACGCCGGTCGGCGTCTTCCTGCCGCGCTCGGCGGACGACGTCGAGGCGGCGGTCCGCATCGCGGGCGCGCACGGGGTGCCGGTGACGCCCCGCGGCGCGGGCACGGCGCTGGCCGGGCAGGGCTGCAACCACTCCATCGTCATCGACTTCTCGAAGTTCATGAACAAGGTCGTGGCCGTCTCGCCCGAGGAGCGTTGGGCCCGGGTGCAGCCGGGCATCGTCAACAACCACCTGAGCCGCGCCGTCGCCAGTCACGGCCTGATGTACGGCCCCGACCCGGTGACCAGCAACCGCGCCACGGTCGGCGGGGGCATCGGCAACAACTCCTGCGGCCCGCACTCCGTGATCTACGGCAAGACGCTCGACCACATCCTGGAGGTCGACGTGGTGCTTTCGGACGGCACGCGGACCCGCTTCGCGCCGGTGGGCGGCGAGGCGCTGGAGGACCGCTTCTCGCAAGACGACCTGGAGGGCCGCCTCTACCGGGAGGTCCGGCGGCTCGCCCACGAGCACCGGGAGGAGGTCCAGCGCCGCTTCCCGAAGATCCTCCGGCGCGTCGGCGGCTACAACCTCGACGACTTCTCAGGCGACGGTCCGATGAACCTGACCCGCGCCGTGGTGGGGTCCGAGGGCACGCTTACGATCGTTGTCGAGGCCAAGGTGAACCTGGTCCCGACGCCGACGTTCAAGGGGCTCGGTGTCGTGCACTTCAACGGGCTCATCGAGTGCATGGAGGCCGCCGTCCCGATCCTGGAGCACGGGCCGTCGGCCGTCGAGATGATCGGCCGCATGGTGCTCAAGAACTGCGCGGAGAACCCCGGCTACCGGCACCTGATGGACTTCCTGGAGGGCGACCCGACCGAGCTTCTGTTCGTCGAGTTCTACGGCGACACGGAGGCCGAGGTCCGCTCGAAGCTGGACTCGCTCAAGGCCGACCTCGACCACCGCAACCTCGGGTACGCGACGCTGACGACCTCCAACCCGTCGCTCCACGCCCGCTGGTACTCGCTGCGCGAGGCGGGGCTGGGGCTGTCGATGGCGCTCAAGGGCGACGCCAAGCCGCTCCCGTACGTCGAGGACACGGCCGTCTCGCCGGAGCAGCTCCCGGAGTACGTGCGGCGCTTCGAGGAGATCATCGAGCGGCACGGCACCACGGCGGCGTACTACGGCCACGCGAGCACCGGCTGTCTGCACATCCGGCCGGTCGTCAACATCAAGACGTACGAGGGCGTGGACAAGATGGTGTCGATCGCCGAGGAGATATCGAGCCTCGTCCTGGAGTTCGGCGGCAGCCTCTCCGGCGAGCACGGCGACGGCATCGTGCGCGGTGCGTTCACGGAGAAGATGTTCGGCTCGGAGCTCTACGGCGCGTTCAAGGAGCTCAAGGCCGCCTTCGACCCGGACGGCACGATGAACCCCGGCAAGATCATCGAGACGCCCGGGCTCCGCGAGAACCTGCGCATCTCCCCCGAGACCACGAACATGGACGTGGGCACGTACATGGACTTCTCGGCCGACGGCGGCTTCGCCCGGCACGTCGAGGGCTGCAACAGCCAGGGCGCCTGCCGGAAGCTGGACGGCGGCATGTGCCCCTCGTTCATGGCGACGCGCGAGGAGGAGCACTCGACCCGCGGCCGCGCGACGATGCTGCGCATGATCATCAGCGGGGCGCTCCCGCCGAGCGAGCTCGCGGGCCAGCGGATGTTCGACACGCTCGATCTGTGCGTGGAGTGCAAGGCGTGCAAGGCCGAGTGCCCATCCAACGTGGACATGGCCAAGCTCAAGGCGGAGGTGCTGACGAAGTACTACGAGCGCCACGGTCTGCCGCGGCGCGCGCAGGCCTTCGGCGAGATCGCGCGCCTCAGCCGCATCGGCCAGGCACTGGCGCCGATCACGAACCTCTTCAGCGGGCTCGCCATAACAAGGCTGCTCGCCGAGCGGTTCCTGGGCATCTCGCGCCACCGCCCCCTCCCGACGTTCGCGAAGCAGCGCTTCACGTCGTGGTTCGAGGGCCGCGTCCCGCAGACGTCCGGCGCTCGCGGCGACGCCGTCTTCTTCAACGACACGTTCACCGAGTACATGCACCCGGAGGTCGGCATGGCGGCGACCCGCGTGCTCGAAGCGCTCGGCTACCGCGTGCTGCTCGTGAGCCAGAAGGTGTGCTGCGGACGGCCGCTGATCTCGAAGGGCCAGCTGGCCAAGGCCAAGGAGTGGGCGCGCACGAACGTGGCCGCGCTCGCGCCGTACGCGGAGCGGGGCGTGGTCATCGTCGGCACGGAGCCGTCGTGCCTGCTCACGCTGCGCGACGAGTACCCGGACCTGCTGCGCGACGAGGCTTCGCGGGCGGTGGCGGGCCAGGCGCTGATGCTGGACGAGCTGATCGCCCGGATCGCGGCCGACGAGCCCGAGGCGGTGAAAGCCATCTTCTCGGGCGGCATGAAGCCGAGCATCCAGGTCCACGGGCACTGCCACCAGAAGGCGATCGTCGGCACGGGGCCGACGATGGAGGCCCTCGCGCTCGCGGGCTTCAACGCCGAGCTGATCGACTCGGCCTGCTGCGGCATGGCGGGCACGTTCGGCTTCGAGGCGGAGCACTACGAGATGTCTCGGGCGATGGGCGCGCTGAAGCTCTTCCCGGCCATCGAGGCGGAGGGGCGGAACGGCTGGCCGGTCGCGATCTCCGGCATCTCGTGCCGCCAGCAGATCGACCACTTCACGTCGAAGCGGCCGCGCCACGTCGCCGAGTTCCTGGCGGACGCGCTGGCTTAGCGTGTTGGGGCGCCCAAGGCACCTCCTGCTGTCCACCGGCCTCGTGCTCGCGCTTGCAGCCTGCGGCGGAGGCGCTCCCCCGCACCTCGATTCAACGCTGTCCGTGAACGACTCGACGTGGGACTGGAACGGCATCGGTCTGCTGTGGAACGACCCAGCATTCGACGTGGATAGCTGGGTCATCGAACGGGCGGACGCCGAAGAGGGGCCGTGGCTCGTGCTCGCCGCCGTGGCTCCGCGAGACCTGGACGTCGAGAGCTCACCCGGACGCTACTGGGACAACGGCCTCGTACCGGGGCGCGCGTACCACTACCGCCTCTCTGGCTGCACGGACGACGGCCGCACCAACCCCACGAACGTCGCCAGTGGCGTCGCACCGCAGTTCATGCCAGGGCTTGCACCGCCTATCGCGACTCCTGCCCCGGTCGAGGCGCCCTGCTGAGGCCGAAGCCTCGCACGCACCCTTGCGAGCACGCGGAACGCCTTCCCTCGGCCCCTCCGGCGACGCGATACTTGGGCGATGCGCCAGGGTGAGATCGACGCCGTCCGCTCCTATGCCCAGGGCTTGCTGCGCACGAACCTCAAGCGCGGCCACGACCTCTCGATCGGCTACAGCTACTCCTACCTCTGCCCCTCCCCGCACGACTACCCGTGGCAGTGGTTCTGGGACTCGTGCTTCCACGCGGTCGTCATGGCGCACGTGGACCCCGAGCAGGCGGCCGCCGAGCTCAAGACGCTCGTCGCCGGCCAGGACGCCAACGGCTTCATCGGCCACATCACCTTCTGGGGCAACCGGCTCTGGGGGCTAACCAACCTCGCCGGCTACGCGCAGTCCAGGCCCGGCGAGCGGCTCCGGCACTCCGCGCTGATCCAGCCCCCGATGCTCGCGCAGGCGGTCGAGCGCGTCGCGGAGGTCGTCGGCGACCCGGCGCTCGCGCCGCAGTTCATGGACTCCCTCGACCGCTACCACGAATGGCTGGCGGAGAACCGCGCGCCGGACGGCGACGGGCTGCTGGTCATCGTCTCGCCGTACGAGTCGGGCATCGACCAGTCGCCGACCTACGACGCTCCCCTGGGGGTGACGGGCAAGGCGGGGCGGCTCGGGCTGGGGCTGCGCGACCGCTGGCTCGATGTGCGCAACTGGCTGAACTCCTACGGCAGCACCCGTATGCTCCGCGCCGCGCACTTCTACGTGAAGGACGCGCTGGTCAACGCGCTCTACGCGGAGTCGCTGGAGACGATGGCGCGCCTCCACCGCGCGCAGATGAACCCGGCGAGCGCCACGACCTACGCGCAGCGCGCCGAGCTCGTCACCGCCTCGCTCGTCGAGAAGCTGCTGGACCGCACCAGCGGTGCGTTCTACAGCCTGATCGGCAAGGAGGAGCTGCGCTCCGAACCGCTGACGGTGGGCGGCCTCATGCCGCTCGTGATCGGGGGGCTGCCGCGCGACGTCGCGGGCGAGCTCGTCGACCGGCACCTCCGGAACCGGAACCAGTTCTGGACGCGCTACCCGGTGCCGTCGGTGGCGGCCAGCGAGCCGTCGTTCAACCCACGGAGCGCGTCGCTCATCTGGCGGGGGCCGACCTGGGTGAACACGAACTGGCTGCTGTGGCGCGGGCTGCGCCGCCACGGGTTCGATGAGCTGGCCGCCCAGCTCGCGGCCCGCACGATCACGATGGTGGCCGAGGCGGGGCTGCGCGAGTTCTACAACCCGCTGAACGGCGAGGGGAACGGCGCCCGCTCGTTCGGCTGGTCCGCGCTCGCGCTCGACATGGCGGAGGGCTAGCGGCGGCGGCGGCGCGGCGCGCTTGGCGCCGGTGCGTCCGTGGGCGAGGCGATGGCCTGGCGCACCGCGGCCGCCACGTCCTCGACGAGCGTGCGGTCCCGCGCCGCGAATGCGATCTTCGAGCCCGCGCGCGTCGTGATGCGCACGCCGTAGCCGCGGCGCGTCCTCCTGCGCAGGAGGCGGAGCTGGGCGCCCAGGATGGCGATGACGCCGGAGAAGCCCCAGAGCGTGCCGGTGAACGCGCCGTAGAAGAAGAGCGCCGCGCCGAGGGCCATGACGACGTACGAGCCGATCACGGGCTCGGCGTCGACGACGAACTCCACGGAGGTGACGTCCCGCGTGACGTAGCGCGCGGAGGGGAACACCATCCGGGTGGAGGTGACGCGGACGCCGGAGGCGTCGTAGTGGGTGCGCTCGCTGCTCACGGCCGCCATGATAGCGGGCGGCGCCAGGCGCCGACGCGCCTCCTCGCCTTCCCCTATCGGGGGCGCTTCTGCCACGGACCCTCCGCCCCGCTCCGGCTACGTCGGCGCCCAACAACCCTTTCGACCATCCCCCCGTCCCCCTTCCCTTCGACAGGCTCAGGGCAGGCTCTGGCCAGGAAGGGGGTGATGAAATCAGCTACGGGGGACACCCCCGTGCCCCCGGCAAAGGGGCTATGCCCCTCTGCACTCCCCGTCTGGCGCGCGAAAAGGGCTTCTGGGGCAAAGCCCCGGTAACGTCGGTGGCCCACTACCGTTCCCACCATCCCCCCCCCGCCCTCTTCCTCGCCAGGAAGGGGTGATGAAGCAAGATACGGGGAACGCCCTCGTGCCCCCGGAAGAGGGGCCTCGCCCCTCTGCACTCCCCGTCTGGCGCGCGAAAAGGGCTTGTGGGGCAAGGCCCTCTTCGATCCCTCCCAGGAAGGACTCCGGGCAGGCTCTCTGCACTCGCCACCCGGTGGACGGAAAAGATCGCCCGCCGGGCCGGAAGGAGAAGGCTGCGGACGCTGTCCAACAGCACTCCACGGGCGAGCTCCAGGCGGGCACGAGGCGCCGGGCGCGGCGGCTAGCGCGAGAGCAGCGCGTACTCCATGCTGTCGGCCAAGGCCTGCCACGACGCCTCGATGAGGTTCGTCGACACGCCGACGGTGCTCCAGCGCCGCTCGCCGTCGGTCGATTCGATCAGCACGCGGACGACGGCGCCCGTGCCGCTTGATCCGGTGTCCACGACACGCACCTTGAAGTCGGTGAGCTTGACGCTCGCGAGGTGCGGGTAGAACTCCTCGAGGCCCTTGCGCAGCGCAGCGTCGAGGGCGTTCACGGGGCCATTGCCCTCGGCGACGGTGTGCTTCACGTCGCCGTCGACGGCGACCTTCACCATCGCCTCGCTCAGATCCTCGCTCGCGGCGGGGTCGCTGCCGGGGCGGCGGCGCTTCTCCATCACGACCATGAAGTCGACCAGCTCGAAGGGGGGCTTGTAGCCGGGCAGGGCGCGCTCGACCAGCAGCCGGAACGACCCCTCGGCACCCTCGTACTGGAACCCCTCGGCCTCCTTCTGCTTCACGAGGTCCACGAGCTCCCCGAGCATCTCCTTCGGCACATCGGCCGACAGTCCCTCCTCCTGGAGCTTGATGGCGATGTTCGCGCGGCCCGCGAGCTCCGAGACGACGATGCGCTTGACGTTGCCGACGCGCTCCGGCGCGACGTGCTGGTAGCTCGTCTCCACCTTGGCCATAGCGGAGGCGTGGAGGCCGCCCTTGTGGGTGAACGCGCTCTCGCCGACGTAGGGCTGGTAGCGGCTGCGCGGCATGTTGGCGATCTCGGCGACGAAACGGTGGACCTCGGTGAGGTGCTCCATCTGCTCGTCGCCGATGCACTCGATACCGAGCTTGAGCTTGAGGTTGGCGATGACGGAGGTGAGGTTCGCGTTCCCGCAGCGCTCTCCGTAGCCGTTGATCGTGCCCTGGACCTGGGTCGCGCCGGCCTGGACCGCGGCCAGCGTGTTGGCCACCGCCACGTCGGCGTCGTTGTGGCAGTGGATGCCCACGCCGCACTCGACCGCGCCGGCGACGGCGCTCACCGTGGCGAAGATGTCCACCGGCATCGTGCCGCCGTTCGTGTCGCACAGCACGACGTACTCGGCGCCGGCCCCGGCGGCGGCGCGGATGGCCTGGAGCGCGTACTCCGGGTTCTCGGCGTAGCCGTCGAAGAAGTGCTCCGCGTCGAAGAAGACGCGGCGTCCGGCGGCGCGGAGGTGCGCGACCGAATCGGCGATCATCGCCAGGTTCTCCTCGAGCGAGACCTCGAGGACCTGCGTCACCTGCATCTCAGAGGCCTTGCCCACGAGCGTGATGACGGGCGCGCCCGAAGCCAGCAGCGCCTTGAGGTTCTTGTCCTCCGCCGCCGTGGACCGCGCGTGGCGGGTGCTGCCGAAGGCGACGAGCGTGGAGGTCTCGAAGCCGATCTCCTTGGCGCGCTCGAAGAACTCGTCGTCCTTGGGGTTGGCGCCGGGCCAGCCGCCCTCGATGAAGTGGACGCCGAGCTGGTCGAGGCGCCGGGCGATCGCCATCTTGTCGTCGACCGAGAGGCTGATGCCCTCCATCTGCGCGCCGTCGCGCAGGGTCGTGTCGTACAGCGTCACGTCGCTCATCACGTTCCTCGCTTCACTACGCCTGAACACTGGCTCTGCCTCAAAACCTTCGTCCCGCTCCTGAAACGCCAGTCCCCACGACCGTTTCGACCATCCCCCCGTCCCCCTTCCTCGCCAGGAAGGGGGTGGTAAAGCCGGATACGGGGGACACCCCCGTGCCCCCGGCAAAGGGGCTTCGCCCCTCTGCACGCCCTGTCCCGTACACGAAAAGGGAGCTTGAGGCAAGGCCCCTGGATGAAGACCGGGCACAAAAAACCCGCCCCTGATAAGGGACGGGCTCACTACCCGCGGTACCACCCTCGTTCCCTCCCGTTCCCGGAAGGACGCTCGTGCAGGACGCCATCACGCCCTCGCCGGTGGTAACGGACGGCGGGTCCGGTCAGGCTTACGCTCCGCCGCGGCGGATCTCGGCTGACGGCTCGGGAGGGATCTTCGTACAGGCCTGGTGCGCCGGGCTTCCACCCTCTCCGGCTCGCTGGGTACCTGGTCCTGCCTACTCGTCTCCGTCACAGCCCTTGGGGAAACCGTAGCACGGGCGCCCTGAAGCCGTCAACGAGGTCGTGAACGGGGCCGAGCGCCGCGGCGCGGCGTCTGCGGTAGGGTTAGCCGCAAAACGCTCAGTCCGCTCCTCTGGCGTCAGTGCCTTACGGCCGTTTCGACCATCCCCCCGTCCCCCTTCCTCGCCAGGAAGGGGGTGATGAAGCCAGATACGGGGGACACCCCCGTGCCCCCGGCAGAGGGGCTCTGCCCCTCTGCACACCCCATCCGGCAGACGAACCGGGGGTATCGAGGCGAAGCCGCTGCGGTACGCTGTGCCCGCACCCTAGCCCTACGGTACGCTCGGCACCGGGGGCCGGAGCAGCGCGTGCCGGCTTCAGTCCGGAGTCGGAGCAAAGCGTAGGCGCACAGTCAGCGAGGCAATCGCCGGGCACCGGGGGCCGAAGCAGCGCGTGCCTGCTTCAGTCCGGAGCCGTCCTTCGACAGGCTCAGGATGAGCGGGTTGAGGCGCACAGTCAGGCGCGCGTTCGCCGGGCACCGAGGGCCGCAGCAGCGCGTGCCTGCTTCAGTC
>JADFRC010000195.1 GCA_022561455.1 Chloroflexota bacterium
AGCGCGGAGTCCGGCAGGATCATGCGCTCCGCGGAGGAGTGCGAGATGTCGCGCTCGTGCCAGAGCGCCACGTTGTCGAGCGCGGTGACGGCGTGTCCGCGGACGAGCCGGGCCAGCCCGCAGATGCGCTCCGAGAGCTCCGGGTTGCGCTTGTGCGGCATGGACGAGGACCCGGTGCTCACGAAGCCAGGCGTGCCGAAGGGCTCCTCGACCTCGCGGATCTCGGTGCGCTGGAGCGAGCGTATCTCCGTCGCGAACTTCTCGAGCGAGGCCGCGAGGAGCGCGAGGGTCTGCACGAACTGGGCGTGCCGGTCGCGCTGGAGGATCTGGTTCGACACGGGCGCCGGGGCAAGCCCGAGCTGCCGGCAGACCGAGACCTCGATCTCCGGCGGTATGCTCGCATACGTCCCGACGGGGCCCGATATCTTGCCGACCGCGACCATCTCGCGCAGCTGTCCGAGGCGCACGCGGTGCCGGCGCAGCTCGTCCCACCACAGCGCGAACTTCATCCCGAAGCTCATCGGCTCGGCGTGAACCCCGTGCGAGCGTCCGATGCACGGCGTGTAGGCGAGCTCCTCCGCCCTCGTCTTCACCGCCCCCATGCACCGCTCGACCTCGGCGTCGATCAGGTCGACCGCCGCGACCAGCTGGAGGCTGAGCGCCGTGTCCTTGACGTCGTTCGAGGTGAGGCCGTGGTGGACCCAGCGGCCCTCCGGACCGAGGCTCGGCGTGACCGCGCGGGTGAACGACACCACGTCGTGCTTCGTCTCCTCGAACCACTTGTCGTAGAGCGCCCGGTCGAAGCGCGCGCCCCGGATCTTCTCGGCGTCCTCCTTTGGGACGACGCCCAGCTCCGACCACGCCACGGTCGCCGCGACCTCGACCTTGAGCCAGAGCTCGAAGGTGGCCTTCTCGGTCCAGACGGCCTTCATCGCCTCGCGTGAGTAGCGCTCGATCATGCGCGTGCCCCCATGCCACGCACCTGAGGCGGCATCGCCTTGAGGTAGTCCAGCACGACGTGGAAGTCGGTGAGCTCGCGGTGCGGGATGTTCTCCGCGCGGCAGAAGGCGAGCAGGCGGTCGCGCGCGAAGACGTAGTCGGCACGCAGCGCCGGGCATGTGTCGCTCATGCCGTCGCCGGCGTAGATCACCTGCTGGTGCCGCTGCCGGTACGATTCGAGGACCGAGCATTTGCAGTTGCCGGGGTACCAGGCGCACGCGGGGTCCGCGTAGTTGTACGCGAACGTCGGACGCCCGTCGGATCCGCCGGTCTCGACCGCGAAGAAGGGGACGTCCTCGGCGCCAGCGGCTCCGAGGAGCGCGTCGATGTAGAAGTCGAGTCCGTGGCTCACGATGGCCAGCTCGATACCCTCGGCGGCGCAGTAGCGCGCTAGCTCGGCGAAGCCGGGGCGCAGCGCGGCGCTCTCCGTGAGGTAGGCGATCTGCTGCTCGCGGTCCGTCCCCATGTCGGCGAAGGCGGTCTCTTGGTAGGCAGCCAGCGTGATCTCGCCGTCGAGGAAGCGCCGGTGGAGGTCACGCCAGGATGTGCGCGTCGTGTGGTCGTTAGACCCAGGGGATGTTCCGGGGTGGAACCGGTCGAGCAACAACGTCGCGATGTTGCGGTCGGCTACCGTGTCGTCGAAGTCACAGAGGATGACGATGGGTCACCAGGAAGGCACGATATCGGGTCGTCGTAACGGGCGTTTCAGGCTTCACGAAGCCGTTGCCGGTGTTTCTCGACGGCGGTCCGTATTTTAGCATACTTGAGCCCCAGTATCTCGGCCGCGAGCAGCGCCGCGTTGCGCGCGCCCCACGCCCCGACCGCGACGCAGGCGACCGGCACGCCCGGCGGCATCTGCGCGATCGAGTGCAGCGAATCGACGCCGCCGAGCTCGCTCGAGGCCAGCGGCACGCCGATCACTGGGAGCGTCGTGAGCGACGCGATGACCCCGGGGAGCGCGGCGGCTCCACCGGCCGCCCCGATCAGCACCTCGATGCCGCGCTCCTCTGCGCCCAAGACGTACGTACGCACCTTCTCGGGGTCGCGGTGCGCCGAAGCGACGACGAGCTCGGCCTCGACGCCGAGGTCCGTCAGCGTCTTGAGGGTGTCCTCCATGACGGGCTTGTCGCTCACGCTGCCGACGA
>JADFRC010000076.1 GCA_022561455.1 Chloroflexota bacterium
CGAGCGACGCCGCCTCGGACGAGACGCCCTCCATGAGGTCGCCGTCCGAGACGATGGCGTAGACGCGGTGGTCGACGATCTCGTGGCCCGGCCGGTTGTAGTGGTCCGCCAGCCAGCGCTCGGCGACGGCCATGCCGACGCCGCTGGCGAAGCCCTGGCCCAGCGGGCCGGTCGTCATCTCCGCGCCGGGCGTGAGGCCGTATTCGGGGTGCCCAGGCGTCTGAGAGCCCCACTGCCTGAACTCGCGGATCTGATCGAGCGAGAGCGGGTAGCCGGTCAGGTGCAGCAGCGCATAAAGCAGCATCGAGGCGTGTCCGGCCGAGAGCACGAAACGGTCGCGGTCGGCCCAGCCTGGGTCCGCCGGGTTGTGCTTGAGGAATCGGTCCCAGAGCACATAGGCCATCGGTGCCGCACCCATCGGCGCGCCCGGATGCCCGCTGTTCGCCTTCTGGACGGCGTCGATGGCCAGGAAGCGGATGGCGTTGATGCTGAGCTCGTCGAGCTTGGCGATCGCGGGGGATGCTGCCACCGGGGCGTCTCCAAGGGGGCTGGGTTCGTCCGCCGATTCTAGCAGGGCATAGCCCTGGAGCGACGGGCACCTGCCGGAGGCGGGCTGTCGTATCAGGGGCTCCGCGATGGGACCGCGCTGATGGTGGCATCGGCGGTCGTACACCGGCCGCCGTCTTGCAGGTCATATCGCCAGCCATGCCGCGGGCACACGAGGTGACGGCCGTCGACGATCGTTCCCAGGGACAGGTCCCCCCCTTGGTGACGACAGTACCGGTCCACCTCATACGATCTTCCGCCGGCCGTCACCACGATCCGTTCCTGGCGAGCCTCTTCCTCTTGGAATCGGTCACAGTACGGCGTCAGGTCCTCAGCTTGGAGCACCAGAAAGGCGTGGATATGCGGTTGGTAAACGTCCGGCGTCCGGTGGAGCACGACCCGGAATGTCAGACTGAGCTCCTCCCAGGTGATGGCGCCGTCCAAGACTCGCTGTAGCTCCCATTCTGGCACTGCGACGCTGTAGTACGCCGTTTCCGAAATGTCGTTGGTCAGGCCCACCACACCGCGAGCGAAGTCCACCCGGGCGAGCGGCGAGTCTGTCTCTCGGCCACTCAAGTACAGAGGGATCTCAACTCGGTGGCGCAACGGGAAATTATCGAGCTTCCGTTGAAGCTCGGCCGCCAGACGCTCGTAGATGTCGTCCGCTTGCGCCCCTACATGACGGGCGGTGAATTCCGCGAAGAAATCAGCGTAGTCCGCCGCGTAGCTCCGGACCGCTTCCCGAAACTCGACCCGGCGCTCCCCAGATCCCACGCGCTTCACCATACCGGCGGCCGCGTCCAGCGAGTCTCCAGGGTCGAGAGCCACGCACTTGACCTTGCTTGATCCGTGCCGCTCAGCGAAGAATTCGAGGAATTCGGTAGCCCTCGGAAAGATGTTGACCGGTTCGAAGTTGATATGCGCCAGGGTCGGGTCCAAGAAGCACGGCGGGCCCGCCGCGGGCAGGAAGAAGCTCGGCTGGAGAGCCTCGATCGTCCTCGTCACCGCCTCGAACTTCTGAGTCATCTTCTGGTGGGCGATCTGCTCGTACCGCTCAGGCGGATAGTCGTAGCAAGTAGGATGCCAAGTGGCGCCGGAGAATTGGCAGGTGAAAACATCTACGCCTTCGATATTCGCTGCTCGATCATGGATCTTGCAATCGTTGAGATTCAACATCGAATGCCCGTCGATACGCAGCAAGAGGGCAGAATCCCTGTTGAATTCATGGTCATCCACGAGCATCGTCAGACTCCCGCCCGGTACGATGAAGTCTTCTTCATCGTGGCAGACGACCACGTTGCGCGATGGAAACATCGAGATGGCATCTTGGAACGCGGGCTGACGGAACTGTGGTATGACAAACGTCGCTTGAGCTGTGGCCGCACGACTCAGGAATGGTTTATCGAAGTGGTCGCCGTGGATATGGCTGATGTAGATGAATCTCTCTCTCGTTCGGTCCTCAAGCTTCGTCTGCACGAATCGCGCGAGATGGTGGTTCCTTGGGAATTGAAACCAAGCAGAATCGAAAGCACCCTCAGCAGACAGCCAGGGATCCATGATGAGGATCATCTCATCCGTCTCTACACAGAATCCGGCATGGCCCAAGTAAGTTATGCGCACTCAGTCTCCCCGCGTCGACACCGGTCCCTCCAAGACATCCGGGACTGACGAAGCTGTGCCCTTGGCTATGCCCCTGTGTAGTCCCACTCCCACTTCGGGTCCTGGTAGGCGATGTCCGGCATGTCGCTCTTCATGCCGCGCTTGGCGAGCTCCTCCTCGAAGTGGGCGCGCACGGCGGGGTCCTCCGAGGGGTACTCGATCTGGTCGCGCTCGCGGTCGGTGATGAGCTCACCCGTGCCCGTGAACTGCGGCAGTGGGTGGAATGCCAGGTAGCGCGCGGGGTCGCCGGCCAGGTTGAAGTGCTGGTGGAACCACCGGTTCGGCGGGACGAAGATGCTGCCTTCGTGCCACGGCACCGTCACCTTGTCCTTGCCCTCCGGCCACATCACGGAGTAGCCCTCGCCGAAGGGGATCACGATGACGAACGCCGGGCCGTGGCGGTGCCCCTTCTTGTAGGTCTTGGACGGGAACACCGACATGTGCGCCGTGAGCTCGGAGCCGGGGAACTGCACGAACACCGTCGTCCCGCCGGCGCCGCGGCCCTTGAACGGCACGAGCTTGTCCCACGCCCGCATGTCGGGGAAGAAGTTGCCGTACCAGTAGCTCCGCACCCGCCCCGCCCGCCCCGGGTCGTTCTCCACCACCTTGGCCTCGGCGTAGAAGCCGTCGCCGTCCCCGTCGCTGCGCAAGGCGTCGGCAGCCGTCTTGTGCTCGCTGTTGAAGTAGAAGGACGGGTCTTGGACCGTCGACATGGAGACAGGCAGGTTGTTGTAGTGGAGCAGCCGCACCGGTGCGTCGCCCGCCATGCTCGCGTACTCGACCCAGTGGTTGCCGGGGATGCGGAACAGCGCGTGCTCCTGCCACTCGAAGCTGCGCCGTTCGCCGCCGTCCGCCCAGACCGTCGTCACGCCGCGGCCCTGAAGAACGTAGACGATCTCCTCGAGCGCGAACTTGTAGGGCTTGATGGACCCGCCGGGTGGTATCTCGGAGATGCGGGACTCGGAGACGCCCTCCTGGCCCGCGAGCTGGAGGAAGGCCGCGGGGTGGCCGCGCTCCTCCCAGAAGCCGAGCTCGAGCGTCCGGCCGTCTTCGATGTAGTAGTCGCGGTAGATCGGGATGCCGATGGACTCCATCCAGCGGTCGTAGAAGGCCGGCTTGCGGACGTAGGCGGGCGCCTCTTGCTGCGGGCTCTGCACCATGGCTGCGGCCTCCTCCGGTCGGGCTACGGCGACTCTACCACCGGAGTGGCCGAGCGTCGAAGGTGCTGAAGATAGAGAGGAACGGCAGCGGGCTACGGCAGCAGGATCACCTTGCCGGTCGTGAGGCGCCCTTCGAGCCGCCGGTGCGCCTCGGCCGCCTCCGCGAGAGGCAGCCGCTCGCCGATGCGCACCTTCAGCTTGCCCGAGCCCGCCCAGGCGATGACGTCGCCCGAGCGCCAGTCGAACTCCTCGCGCGTCAGGGTGTAGTGCCCCAGGTTCGGCCGCGTGAGGAAGAGCGATCCCTTGGCGTTCAGCACCTGCGGGTCGAACGGGGGGACCGCGCCGCTGGCCTGCCCGTAGAGGACGAGCACGCCGCGCGGACGCAGACAGTCGAGGCTACCATCGAAGGTCGTCTTGCCGACCGCGTCGTAGACGACCGGCAGCAGCTCGCCGTCCGTGATGCGCTTGACGGCGGCCACGAAATCCTCAGATGTGTAGAGCACAACGTCGTCCGCGCCGGCCTCGGTCGCGAGAGCGGCCTTCTCCCGAGTGGACACCGTCGTGATGACGTGCGCGCCGCGCATCTTCGCCATCTGGATCAGCAGCAGGCCGACGCCGCCCGCACCCGCGTGGATCAGACACGTGTCGCCGTCGCTCAGCGGGTACGCGGAGTTCGCAAGGAAGTGGGCCGTCATGGCCTGGGTGGGCAGCGCCGCGGCCGTGACCTCGTCGTAGCCGTCCGGCAGCACGACGAGCCGCTCAGCCTTGGCCACGACGAGCTCGGCATACGCCCCGCGGCCGCCGCTGACCATCACGCGGTCGCCCAACGCGACGCCACCGGCTCCGGGGCCGAGCGCGACGACCTCGCCAGCGCCCTCCGAGCCGGGCAGGCACGGGAGCTCCACCGGATAAGCACCGGCGCGGCGGTAGATGTCGATGAAGTTGACGCCGATGGCGCTCAGCTTGATGAGCGCCTCGCCCTCGCCGGGCTCCGGGTCCGGCAGCTCCTCGTATCGCAGCACGTCGGGCTCACCGTGCTCGTGGAAACGGACTCCCTTCACGGTTGCCTCCCTCCGTCAGGCCCTCCGTCAGCATGGAACGTGTCAGCATGGAACGTGATTCTACGCGCTAGCCGGGCGCCATGAAGTCGATGGTGAGCTGTGGACGGTTGCCGGCCGTGCCATTCTCGCGGCTGTCGAAGCGCTTCGCCGTCCGGATGCCGCTCTCGTTGCCCCGCAGAAGCCAGCCGAAGTTCGCATCAGGATCGTCGAGCCACGACTGCACGTCGGCGACCATCCCGTCGGTCGATGGCCACGTATCGCTCCCCGTGCCACCGATGAGCGCGCTGCCGCTCGATTGGGCCTCGAAGTCGCCGCCGAGGCTGTCCCAGAGCTGCGCCTCGGCAAAGCGGTGGCGCCAGGTGGCGTCGCCCGTCTGCGCCGACGCGCCCCGGCCCTCCGGCCCGTTCGCGTCGGAAGCCCCCTCGCCCCAGTCCGCCAGCACGCGGTGCAGCGTGACCGTCACGTTGCCGCCGCGGGTCCTCGACATCCGCATCCGCAGGCTCACGGCCGTGACCGTCGCACCGGCCGGCACCGCCGCGGCGACGTCGAAGCGCAGGAGGGCGCGCCGTGTGTTGCCGGAGTTCGTGTTGCCGACGAAGAGGTGCTCGCCCGCGCCGTTGGAGCGGAAGTTCGAGGAGTCCTCGAAGAGCGTGTTGTCCGCGGACGGCTCGATCGTCGTGGCGCCCGGCACCGGTGGCATCGGCGTCGCGGTCGGCGTCGGCGTGGGCGTCGGGACCGCCGTGGGCGTGGGCACGACGGTCGGCGTCGGCGTGTGGGTGGCAGCGGGCGTGGGCGTCGCCGTGGGAGTCGGCGTCCGGGCCAGCGTCGGCGTTCGTGTGGGGGCCGGCGTAGGCGTGGGCGTCGGCGAGGGGCTGGGCGCGGCTGTGGGCAGCGAGGTTGGCGTGGATGTTGGGGGCGTGATCGTGGGGGCTGCTGTGGGCGCCGGCTCGGCGCTACAGGCGGCGGCCGCCACGGCAATCGCAGCGACAACGCCCGTGAGCAGCCGACCGCCGGTACGGCCCCGAGCGAGGGCTTGCGGGAAGCGTGCCATCAGCCCGAACTACGCTGACCGGCGACGGCGGGCTCCATCTCGCACCGCCGGAGGCCGTGACCGCATGGCCGTTGCTGTTTTGAGCTAGCTATGCTTGCGACAACTAGGCCACGAACAGGCCGTCGAGCTTCCACAGCTTGCGGATGAGGCCCTGCTCGTGGAGGTATCCAACCAGTGTCTCGACCGTCTTTCCGTGTGTTTCGAGGCCGTGCGGCCGCGGGAAGTGGCCGGCTTTGCGGAGCGTCCCCACCGCCAATCCCTGGTGGACCGCGTCGTCGGGCTCTTCGGCGTCATAAAGCGCCCGCGCCTGCGCCGATGCCTTGACCACCGCCGGTGCGAGGCCCGGGTTCGCCGCGACCGAGGCCTCCTTCATCACGAGCATCGTGTTGATGGGGAAGGCGCCGGACGCAGCCACGTACGCATCGAGCGCCGGGTAGGGGTCGTCGATCAGCCGCGCCACGTCGCTGGAGAGCTCGGAGCCGCCTCCGGCCACCACCAGGGCGTCGATCTCGCCCGCGGCGAGCAGCGCGTCGAGGTCGCTGCGCTGCTCGCGCTTGAAGCGCGCCGGGCGCGGGTAGGGCACGCCGGCCAGAGAGTCGCGCTCGCCCTCCACCCAGGTGATGGAGTCGGCCGCGACGCCGTAGTGGTGCTCGAGGATGCCGCGGAGCCACACGGCGGGGTTGGACGCGAACCCGAGCGGCACGCCCACGCGCTTGCCGGCGAGGCCCGCCGCCCCAGCGATGCCGGCGCGCTTGTTGATGGTCACGCCGGTCAGTGGGAAGAAGAGGTTGGGGAAGATGGGCAGGCCGATGATGGGCACGCCTTGGTCGCGCGCGATGACGAAGTTGGCGATGGTGAGCTCGCCGACGTCGTACGGCAGGGTGGTCACCATGTCGGAGAAGATGGGCGCCGGCGCCGGGCCGGGGTTGACCATCTCGATATCGAACCCGTCGATGGCGACGCGCCCGCTGAGCAGGAACTTGGTCTCGAGGCGGTCGCCGACGGCCATCTTGAGCTCGGGCATCGCTGTCCTCCGTGGTCTGGTGCGACGTACCCTAGCACGCCGAGCAACAGGGACCGAAGCAGCGCGTGCCTGCTTTAGTCCAGAGCCGTAGGCGCACAGTCAGGCAAAGCAATCGCCGGGCACCAAGGGCCGCAGCAGCGCGTGCCGCTTTAGTCCGGAGCCGGAGCGAAGCGTAGGCGCACAGTCAGACAAACCGTGAGTCCGCACGATCGAGTGACATCCGCCCCTTTGGCCTAACGGCGCCGCGTGCTAGCGTGGCCCGGTACGGCATGCCGGGCCCTGCCGCACTCCAGCGCCCATGACCATCGCCGCCAGCACCGCATCCACCGTGGACTCCTACCGCGGCCTCATGGGCCGGTACTTCGGCTTCCCGGACTTCCGCGACGGCCAGGAGCGCGTGCTCAGCCAGCTGGCTGAGCACGACGTACTCGCGGTCATGCCGACGGGCAGCGGCAAGAGCATGTGCTACGTCCTCCCGGCCCTCGCCTCCGGCCGAACGCTCGTCGTCTCGCCGCTCATCGCGCTCATGCAGGACCAGGTCGAGTCGCTGACGGCCGCGGGGGTCCCCGCGGGCTTCATCAACTCGAACCTCGACCGCGACGCGCAGAACCGGAACTACCGGGGGTTCGTGGAGGGACGGCTGAAGCTGCTCTACGTCGCGCCGGAGCGCTTCACCAACGACCGCTTCGTCGCGGGCCTCCGCGAGGCGGGCGTCAACCTGCTCGCCGTCGACGAGGCGCACTGCATGTCGGAGTGGGGGCACGACTTCCGCCCCGAATACCTCGTGCTCGGCGCGGTCCGCGAACGCCTCGGCTCGCCCCGGACCCTGGCGCTCACCGCCACCGCGGAGCCTGGCGTCCGGCGCGACATCGCCCGGCTCCTCGGCATCGACGCCCCACCGGTGGTCACGTCGGTGGACCGGCCGAACCTCAAGCTCGCGGTCGTCCGCATCGCCAGCCCCAACCAGGCCAAGCAGTGGCTGCTCCACTACCTCAAGGAGCGGGTGGGACAGTCCGGCATCGTCTACGTGCGGACACGGCGCGGCGTCGAGGAGACGGCGACGCTGCTGCGCGAGGCGGGGGTCGCCGCCGCCGGCTATCACGCGGGCATGCCCGCCGCGGAGCGCACCGCTACGCAGCGAGGGTTCACGCTGGACGAGGTCTCGGTCATCGTGGCCACCAACGCCTTCGGGCTCGGGGTCGACAAGCCGGACATCCGCTTCGTGGTGCACCTGAACATGCCTGGGCGCATCGAGTCCTACTATCAGGAGGCGGGCCGCGCGGGGCGGGACGGCGATCCAGCCGAGTGCACCCTGCTCTACGATCAGCGGGACGAGCAGGCCCAGCAGCACTTCATCGAGCGCTCCCATCCCGACGATGTGCGGTTCCGTGCGATCTGGCACCAGCTCCTCGACGACAGCGCGCAGGACGAGGGGGCGCCGATCCGCCGGAACGGGGGCCCGGCCGACGAGGAGGGCTACGCCACGGCCATCGCGGCACTGCGCGACGGGGGCCTGATCGATGCGTCCGGACGGCTGACGTCGGACGACCAGGACGCGACGCTCGAGCGCGGGCCGGTCAGGGCGCACCAGCGCTATGCGGAAGACCGCCTCGGCCGCATGGTCGACTACGCCGAGTCCGGCCGCTGCCGCCACCTGCTCATCCTGGACTACTTCGGCGAGTCGGCCGCCGAGCGCTGCCGGGCCTGCGACAACTGCCTGGGCGAGGCGGGGCCGGCTGGCGACGCCGCCGATGCGGGACTGCGGGAGGTCATCGCTACACTGCGCGACGAGCTCGCTTCACGATACGGGCGCGAGCCGGCCGACATCATGGGACCCAAGACCGTCCGCGAGCTCGCCACCTACCGGCCGCGGGAGCGCGGCGAGCTCCTCGAGACGTGGGGGATCGCCGAGGTCAAGGCCGACTGGTTCGGGGCCGAGGTCCTGCGGGCGATCGAGCAGTGGGAAGAGGCGAACCCGGATGCGCCCGCCCGCCCCGAGCGCCCTGAGCGCCCAGGACGTCTTGGGCGGCGGCAGCCGCGCCTCGTCGATGCCGAGCTGCTGCCCGTGGACGAAGCGCTCTACCAGCGCTTGAGCGAGTGGCGCCGCGACCGCGCGCGGAGGGATGACGTCCCGGCCTACGTCGTCTTCTCGAACAAGACGCTCCGCGAGATCGCGGCACTCCGTCCAGGCGACGTACGGGCGCTCTCGGGCGTGTGGGGGGTAGGGGGCTCGCGCGTTTCCCGCTACGGCAGCGAGGTGCTCGCCGTGGTGAACGGGGGCTGACGGCTTCCGGCGTAAGAGCGCTGCATGCCTGCCGGCGTTTGACAGCCGGGGGTGCCGAGGATAGGGTTTAAGGTGCTACGGCGGCGCTCACCGATCGGAATTGGCGTCGTCGACGTCGGGCTGCTGCAGATGCAGCCGTCGATCTCCAAGGAGCGGGGGAGTTCAGGCGCGGCACACTGGGCAAATCCCGGTGTGTTATCTCTCGTTATCCACAGTATCTGGCCGCGGCTTGATCTCTCTTGCCGGCCCGGCCGGGAGCGTGCGTTCCCGGCGGGAGCGGGGTGGCGTGCGATGCGTATCGGTATGATCGCTCCATTGGAGATGCGCGTGCCGCCGGTTGCCTACGGCGGCATCGAGCTCGTGGTCAGCCTGCTCACGGAAGAGCTGGTCAGACGCGGACACGACGTGACGCTCTTCGCCAGCGGGGACTCGGTGACCGACGCCCGCCTCATCGCGGGTAGCCCAACGCCGCTGCGCGGCACGGACGCGGACAGAGCAACGCTGAGTATGATGAACGTCTCCGCGTGTCTCGCTCGGGCCGACTCCTTCGACGTCATCCACAACCACACGGGCTACGAGGGCATGGTGGCGGCGGGGCTGGCCAGCCGGCCGATGCTGAGCACCATCCACGGGATCCCCAGCGACGATTGGCCCACGGTGTTCGCGAACTATCAGGGCTGGTACAACACCCTGAGCTGGTCCTTCAAGCGCCAGCTTCCCTTCAAGCCAGGCTTCGCTGGCGTCATCCACAACGGACTCGACATCGACTCCTACCCATTTAACGGCGACGCGGGCCGGGGGGAACACCTGTTGTTCCTGAGCCGCATCAGCCGGGAGAAGGGGGCGCACCTTGCGATCAGCGTCGCGCGCAGGTTGGGCCGCCGGCTCGTTCTCGCCGGGAATGTGGCGGGCCCCGACGAGGAGTACTTCCGCACGTACGTGCTGCCCCAGCTCGACGGTGACCAGGTCCAGTACGTCGGGGAGGTCGACTACGACCGGAAGCGCGAAGTGCTCCAGCAGCCGCACTGCCTGCTTGCGCCTCTGACATGGGAGGAGCCGTTCGGGCTGTTCATGGTGGAGGCGTTGGCCTGCGGCACGCCGGTCGTCGGCCTGAACCGGGGGTCCGTTTCGGAGGTCGTGAAGCACGGCGAGACCGGCTTCGTGGTCGACACGCTGGCGGAGATGG
>JADFRC010000003.1 GCA_022561455.1 Chloroflexota bacterium
TCTCGCTCGGTCCTCATCACAGCTTTCCGCTGGAGGAGGTCATCCGCTATGTGTCCAGCCGGGGTGTCGAGGAGACACTGCGCCAGGCCATCCTCGACTCACCCCTGTTCCTGTCTCGCTGGCGATGGAACCTCAACCGCGCCTTGTTGGTGTTGCGGTTCCGCAACGGTCGCAAGAACCCGCCGCCGATCCAGCGCATGGAGGCGGATGACTTCATGGCTGCGCTGTTCCCGCAGGCCGCGGCCTGCCAGGAGAACATCACCGGGCCGATCGAGATCCCCGACCACCTCATCGTCCGCCAGACGATCGCCGACACGCTGCACGAAGCCCTCGACATCGACGGGGTGCGCGCGCTGTTGGGCCGGGTAGAGGCGGGTGACGTCGCCGTGCACTGCTGTGACACCACCGAGCCCTCGGTGCTCGCGCACGAGATCGTCACCGCCAACCCGTACGCGTTCCTCGACAACGAGGAACTGCCCAACCGGCGTACCAACGCGGTGTCGCTCCGCCGTGGGCTCCACGTCGACTTGAGTTCCATCGGCGCGCTCGACGCCGACGCGGCGGGTGCCGGCCTCCGCCTGCGGGCGAGGGTGCGCGGCGACCGGTTCCAGCCGCTGGGGCTAAAGGAGCCCGTGCGGCTCCAGGACGTGTTGGTGAATGCGAAGGTGCCCCGCGGCGAGCGCGACGACCTGCCGCTGGTGGTCAGCGACCGCGGCATCGCGTGGGTGCCGGGCGTACGGGTCGCGCAGTGGGCGGTCGTGACGGCTGCCACGCGGCGCGTCGTGGAGGTCTCGATCGAGCGCGGCGCCCAGGGCTAGGAGCTAGGACGGCTGCCAGGGGCTCGGAGGGGCCACGGTCCCGCGCTCTTCTGGGGCCGTCTGCTCGTCGGCGGCCTGTGGCGCTTCTTCCATCGCCGACCCGGCCTCGATACCCCCAGCGTCCGTCGCCGCAGCCGGGGGCGCTATGGCGGGCTCGCTGGGGGGGTCGCTCAAGGGCTCCGGCACGAGACCGAAGGGCATGATCGGCCTGACGCTCGGCCACAGCGGCGCCTGCTCGGCCTGCGGCGAAGCGGCTTCCGAAGGGACCACGGCCGCAGGCTCGCTACCGGCCGCCGAGGCGAGCTCGTAGAGGCGTTGCGCGACGAGGTGGGCGTCGCGCCGGGCGTCCGCGGAGCGCAGCACGTGGCGCAGCGAATAGTCGCCGGCGTGCAGGACGAGCGCGCCATCCTGGTCCGGCAACGCCCATCCCGTGAGGATGTAGATGGCCGCGAGGACCGGCAGGCCGCCCACGAGCAGCGAGATCAGCACGACGCT
Source organism: Chloroflexota bacterium (assembly GCA_022561455.1). Classification (GTDB taxonomy): domain Bacteria; phylum Chloroflexota; class Dehalococcoidia; order Lucifugimonadales; family Australimonadaceae; genus JADFRC01. The sequence continues at coordinate 1,314 of JADFRC010000003.1, forward strand.
GACCAGGGTCCAGCTGAGCCACCCGAACAGCACGCCGGCGCCGAGCAGGAGAAGCCCCTGAGGGAGCCGCTCAGTGGCCCGGTAGACGTCGACGACCTCGATCCCCGTGAGCTTGCTCAGGGGAAGCAGCGCGGTCGTCCGCTTGCCCGGCTCGCTGCTGAGCAGGATCGCTCGGTGCGTGGTCACGGTCAGGATATTCTCGCCGGTGGCCGACGAGCCGACGACGCCGAGCTGGGCATCGAGGGCAACCTCGAAGCGCTCGCCCGGGAGCAAGGGCACCTGGTCGTGGGGACCATCATCCACGGGGCGGTTCAACGAGCACCTCCGTGCTGGCGGCGGTGGCGCGGTGAGGATACCGGCGGCGCCGTCCGGGGATCAAAGCGCGGTGGCCGCCGCCAGCTCATCGCCCTCATCGCCTGAAGTTGATCCTGCGGAAGACCTCGGCGAACTCGAAGCGATGCCCGTCGGCTGACGCGCGCTCGGCCGCACTCTCCGCCCGCCGCTTCACGAAGCCCTCGATGCGGGCGGCGTCGGTGGAGAGCTGGCTGGCGTGGGCGGCCAGCGCCTCCATCTTGCGGTCGATGGTCGCGGTGATATCCACCACCGTGTCGGGGTTCTCGGAGCCCCACAGCAGGACCGCGCCGACCTTGTACGTCTCGAGCCCTTCGTCTATGTGCTCCGGGAAGTGGAGCAGGTCCCGCGCGTAGGGGAAGCACGCGTCCATCGCCACGAGGCCCGATATGCGGTGGTCGCGGTGCGTATGACCTTCGGTGCGCAACGGGTCCATCGCGAAGAGCACGTCGGGGCGCCAGCGCCGGATCTGCCGGACGACCTGCCCTCGAAACTCGCTCGTGTCCTCCAGCTCGCCGTCGCCGTACCCCAAGAAGACGACCTCTTCCACTCCCAGCACGCGCGCCGCGTTGCGCTGCTCCTCGTCCCTGATCGCCGCGAGGCGCTCGCTCGTCATCTCGGGGTCCGAGGACCCCTTGTCTCCGTTGGTGGCGACCACGTACAGGACGTGGCAGCCCTCATCCACCCACTTGGCCACGGTGCCCGCGCATCCCGACTCTCCGTCGTCTGGATGAGGGATGACGAGCATGGCCCGTTCCGGCGTTTCGATCGTCTCCAATTCCACCTCCGGTGGCGTGTACGTGTAGGGGAGTCCGCTCCGTTCAGTTACCTGCGAGCGGCCACTAGGATGGTCTCGTTCGGCATGCGCACGACTCCGTCGGCGCCTGCGAACTGCCCGGCCGCCTCGGCGACCGCGCGCCAGGCCTCTGCCTGCTTCTCCTCCGGTTGACTGGCCAGCATGGCGCGAACGGGCGGAACGACATCCCGGATAAACTCCGTGTAGTCCTGCGCCGACGGAAACTCGACGGTCACCGTCATCCGCTCCGTCCGGATGTCGGTGAATCCCGCATCCGCAAGCCCCTTCTCCAGGACGGACGTGTCCGCCAGAGCGAATGGCCCGGGCGCCCCGGCCGGCGGTGGAGGCGGCTGAAACATCTTCTGCATGACCCCCATCGCCAGGCTGACCATCGGAGTCTTGGGCGGCACGTCCCAGACGGCCGTGGCCATCCGGCCACCCGGAGTCAAGCTCCGCGAGATCCCGTTCAGTGCAGCGGAGAGGTCCGGGAGGAACATCAACCCCCAGCGGCACACTGCGGCGTCGAATGACCCCTCCGGCAGCTCCAGGCTCTCCGCGTCCATCTCCTTGAACTCCATGTTTTGCAGGCCCAGCTTGGCCGCCCGCTCCCGCGCGATCTCCAGCATCTGCGGCGACTGGTCCGTGGCCGTCACGTGACCGCCCGGCCCGACCCTGCGGGCAGCCGACACCGACGGCTCACCTATCCCCGTTGCCACGTCAAGGACACGCTGCCCCGGCTGCACCTCGGCCAGCTCCACGAGACGGTCGCTGACGTGCTGCGCTCCGGCTTCGATCAGCTCCCACCACTTCCTCCACCCCGCAGCCACCGCGTCCCACTCCTGCCGCTGGCGTTCTTTGTACTGCTGTGGGTCAAAAGCCTGCGTCGTCACGATCGTGCCCTCGTTCCCTCATCGCGGACTGGTTGTTGTGAGCTAAGATGATAGCCGCGCCCGCCTAGGCTGGCTACACCGCGCCGTTACCACGCTCGTTCGATCACGCCATGACCCACACCGTCCGTCGATTCGCATGGGACGACGTGCTGCTGCTCGCCGCATCGGAGGCGGCGCACGGCCCTCCGGCGAGCGCCGCGCCGGCCGGTGCGGTCGAGCGCATGCGCCGGTGGCTCGCCCAGCCGGGCATGGATCCGGAGCGCGACTGCTTCGTCGCCATCGACGACGGCACCCCGGCGGGCTACGCGTACCTGGTGGTCGAGCAGCCGATCAGCCGCGGCGTGCTGATCTTCGAGGCGGCGCCGGCCGGCTGGCGGCCGTTGCTCGACGCGGCGGTCGCGGACGCGCGATTCCTCGGCCTCGCGGTCGTCCACGTCGACGTGGCCGAGTCGGACGACGCGCTGCGGAGCTTCTTGGGCTCCGCGGGGCTCGCGCACGTGCGCACGCACCTGCACCTGCGCCGCGACGACGCCGAAGCGATCAACGCCCCCCTGCCGACCGGGGCGGCGATACGGCCCGCCGGACGGGACGATACGGCCGCTTTGGCGGACCTCCAGAACGCAGCCTTCGGCGGTAGCTGGGGATACGCCCCCAACACGACCGATACGATCGCCTACGGCGTGTTCGAGCTGCCCGGCGACCCGCCCGACCACGTGCTGCTGCCCGAGGCGGACGGCCGGCTGCTCGCCTACTGCTGGACCCACCGCCAGCACGCCGGAGCGCCGGGCCAGATCGGCATGGTGGGCACGGCGCCCGCGGAGCAGTCCCGGGGGCTCGGGCGCGCGGTGACGGCGGCAGGCGTGGACCACCTCGTCGGGATCGGCGCGACGCCCATCGACATCACCGTCGACGCCGAGAACCCGCCGGCCCTCCGGCTCTACGAGCGCCTCGGGTTCACGGTGCGCTGGCGCTCGGTCTGGTACGAGCTGGCGATCAGCGCGTGAGCAGGAGGATGGAGAGGGCGGCGAAGCCGATGCCGGCGACGCGCACGGGCTTGACGGGCTCGCCCAGCACCAAGAAGCCGAGCACCACCGCGATGGTCATGCTGAGCGCGAAGATGGGCACGACCACCGAGGCGGGTCCGAGGCTGAGCGCCTTGTAGTAGGTCATGATGGACGCCGAGAGCACGACGGCCGCGAGCGCCAGCCAGGCGGTGGCCGCGTTCGCACCGAGGCCGCGGGCCGCCCCAGCCCCCACGACCGCCATCCAACCGAGGCCGACCGCGACGACCGCCACGTTCGCGACGACGAGCCCGAGCGCGGGGGAGATGCCACGGAAGGCCAGCTTCAGCAGCACCGCGGTGAGGCCGTACGTGACCATGGCGAAGAGGGCCCAGGGCAAGTATCCCATGCTGCTGCCTCCGTTCGGATCAGGGACTACACGCAGGGGGCAACGAGGGGACGCTCGGACCCGGCGCTCAAGACGCTCCGATAGCCGTCCAGGGTCTCGTCGACCGACCGGTCCCACGTGAACCCGCTCGCCCATGCGCGCGCCGACTCTCCCATCCGCGAGGCGCGCTCCGGGTCGTCCAGCAGCTCCGAGAGCGCAGCGGCGAACGCGCGCGGCTCATGGCTCCCCACGAGACGCCCCGTCTCGCCGTCGCGCACGAGCGACGAGAGCGCACCGACGTCCGCGGCGACGACGGGCGTCCCGCACGCCATCGCTTCGAGCGCGGCCAGCCCGAAGCTCTCGTGGAACGACGGGACGGCGCAGACGTCGGCGCTCGCGTAGAAGTCCGGCAGGTCGGCCTGCGGGACCGCGGGCTGCCAGCGCACGCGCGAGCCGACGCCGAGGCCGGCCGCGATACGCTCCAGCCAGGCGGCGCTGCGCTCCTCCTCCGAGCCGCCCACGAGCACAAGGCGCACGTCGCTCGCATCCCGCATCTCGGCGAGGGCGCGCACCAGGACGTCGGGGCCCTTGAACGGCTCGAGCCGGCCGACGAAGAGCACGACCCGCTCGTGCTCGGCGATGCCGGCGGCCCGCCGGGCAGCGGCACGGTCGCGCGGGCGGAACAGCTCGGTATCGACGCCGCCGTGCACGACGTGCAGCCGCTCGGGCGGCAGGCCGAACAGCGCGCCGATATCCTCGGCCTCGCCCGCGGTCGACGCGAAAACGCGGTCGGCCGCCGCCGCCATGCGCGCCTCGGCCTCCAGCCGCTCGGGCGATTCCGGCTCGCCGCCCGCACGCTGCTTCTGGGCACCGATCGTGTGATAGCTGACCACGTGCGGTACGCCCCACTCCCGGGCGATGCCGGCTCCGACGTCACCGGAGAGCCAGTAGTGGCTGTGCACGAGGTCGTAGGCCGTTCCTTCCTCGGCGACGAAGCGGCTGAGGCGGCTCATGTAGTCCGCGAGGTAGGGGACGACCTCTTCCTTCGACAGCTCCGGCTCTCCCGCGCTCAGGTGTATGACGCGCGCATTGGGCCCCAGCTCCAGGAGCTCCGGCCCGCCCGCGTGATGATTGCGCGTGAAGACGTCCACGCAGACGCCGCGCTCGGCGAGCAATTGAGAGATCTTGCGCAGATACACGTTCATCCCACCGGCCGAGCGCACCCCGGGCATCATGAGCGGGCAGCCGTGCACGGAGAGCATGGCAACGCGGTGGATGGGCTGGCCGTTAGGCAACGTCATGCGTTCACGAACGGCGGACGACGATCCGGTGGACGGAAGCGTCCCGGGCGCCGAGGTGGTACTTGTAGGGCTCGGCGCCGCGGAGGAAGTCGAAGTAGGTGAGCCCCCGCTCGATGGCGTCCTTGATGCACAGCGCCTTGAGCAGCAACCCCGCGGAGAGCGACGCGGATGCGCGCCGGAAGCCGCTGTTGTAGAGGAGGCGGCGCCCAGCGTAGTCGAAGGCGAGCACGGCGGCAATGGGTTCCCCGTCCATCTCAAGCAGGAGGAGACGGAGGGACCCGGCGGCCTGCATACGCTCGACGATGTCCCGGAAGAAGGCCTCCCGCTCCGGCCCCAGGAAGTCGCGTTTCTCCTCTCGGCTCTCCCTCATGAGCTCGTGGAAGAGAGCGGTGTCGGCCCGAAGCGTCTCCTCTGTCGAGAGCCGCACGCGGTAGGAGCCCGCCGCGTCCAGGCGGCGGAGCTTGCGCCGGAGCTCGTGGCGGTCCTTGCGCCGCAGACCACCCAGGTAGTCCTCCCACGTGGCGGGCAGGTCCAGGCCCGGCACGACGTCCTCCGTCTCGACCGTGACCTCGTACCCGCGCGAGCGGTAGACGCGCGGGATCTCATGGAGCGTAGGCGAGCCGCCGGGCACGGACGTGAGGTCCATCGTGCGCCACGGCTCGCCGTCCAGACAGTCGGCCAGCGCGTCGTAGAAGCGGGGGTCGCCGGTCACGAAGTCGTGGTAGTCGAAGAGGTCGGTCCCACCGAGGAACCGCAGCACGTCGCCGTCGAGGGTCATCGGCGCGATGCCGAGCGGGTCGGACTCGGAGCCAACCGTCAGCAAGCAGAGGTCGGCGTCTGCCCCGAAGTGCTCCCACCACGTGCGCGCCCAGACAGGGGTGAGGAAGAGGTTCGGCTCGTCGTGGCGTGCGATCAGCGCGTCCCACTGGGGAGCGACCGCGTCGAACCCGGTCCGAAGACCGATACAGGTCAACGCGTTCCATCCTGAAGCAGGTTGAGGAACTCGGCACGGGTTGCGGAGCCCTCGCGGAACTGACCGCGCGTCGCCGAGGTGACGACGGAGGTGCCCGGCTTGCGGACGCCGCGCATGGCCATGCAAAGGTGCTCCGCGCGCATGACGACGGCGACGCCCTCGGGCACGAGCGCGGTCATGATCGCGTCGGCGATCTGGGAGGTGAGCCGCTCCTGAACCTGCGGCCGGCGCGCGAGGATGTCGACGGCGCGCGCCAGCTTGCTGAGGCCGACGATCTTGCCACGGGGGATGTAACCGACGTGGGCTGTGCCGAAGAAGGGCAGCAGGTGGTGCTCGCAGAGCGAGTAGAAGGGGAGGTCACGCATGATGACCATCTCCTGCTGGTCCTCTTCGAACTGGGTCCGGAGGACTTCGATCGCGTCGTCTTCAGCCCCCCCGGCGATCTCGTGGTACATCGCCGCCACACGCTTCGGCGTGTCCCGGAGCCCTTCCCGCTCCGGGTCCTCGCCGATGCCGATGAGGAGCTCACGTACCGCCTTCTCGATCCGCGGGCCGTCGATGCTCATGATCGATGACCTCCTCCGGCCGTTCCTGGTACGGCGTCGCCGAGCAGCCGTGCGACGGCCTCGACGTCCGCCGGAGCCTCCTCGGGCGGGTGGTCCGCCAGCTCCCGCGCCAATCCCGGGTCCTTCAGTCCATGCCCGGTGATGACGCAGACGACGGTGCGCCCGGTGAGCCCGTTACCCGCGCGCACATGCTTGATCAGGCCCGCGACTCCCGCGGCCGAGGCGGCCTCGCAGAAGATGCCTTCGCGGCGCGCCATGAGCTTGTAGGCATCGAGGATCTCCGCGTCGGAGACGGTCCTGATGTCGCCTTCGGACTCGTCGCGCGCGGCAAGCGCGCCCTCCCAGTTGGCCGGGTTCCCGATGCGGATGGCGGACGCGATCGTCTGCGGGTGCTCGACCGGCTTGCCGCCCACGATGGGCGCGGCGCCCTCCGCCTGGAAGCCCATCATCCGGGGGAGCCGCGCGGCATTCCCGCCGTCGTGATACTCGCGGAAGCCCTTCCAGTACGCGGTGATGTTGCCCGCGTTACCGACGGGGATGAAAAGGAGGTCGGGCGCGTCCCCCAAGACGTCGACGATCTCGAAGGCGGCGGTCTTCTGCCCCTCGATCCGGTCGGGGTTCACCGAGTTCACGAGGCAGACCGAGCGTGCCTCGGCCAGCTCGCGCGCGATCCTGAGGGCGTCGTCGAAGTTGCCGCGCAGGTTGATGACCCGCGCGCCGTAGGCGACCGCCTGTGACAGCTTCCCCTCCGCGACGTTCCCCTGGGGGACCAGCACCACGGTCTCGAGTCCCGCGGCCGCGCCGTAGGCGGCCGCGGACGCGCTCGTGTTGCCGGTCGACGCGCACATGATGGTGCCGTAGCCGTGCTCCATGGCCTTCGCCACTGCGACGACCATGCCCCTGTCCTTGAACGACGCCGTGGGGTTGCACCCCTCGAGCTTGAAGTAGAGCTCGTCGATGCCGAGCTCGCTCGCGAGGTGGCGGGAGCGCACCAGCGGCGTCTCGCCCTCGCCGATGCTCAGCGCCGGCGTGTCGGGCGTCAGGGGCAGGTACCGGGCGTAACGCTTGAGAACGCCCTCGCCCATGCTTCACCTTCTCCGGGCGGGCCGGGCCCGCGGACTTCGACTTCGACTAGGAGCCCCCGTCTTCCACGCGCACGAGGTTCGACACCTCGAGCACCACGTCGAGCGCGGCCAGCTGCGTCACCGCCTCTTGGACGGCCGACTCCTTGGCCGTGTGCGTCGTGATCACGATCTCGGCCGTGCCGGCCGCATCGGCCACTTCCTTCTGGATCACCGAGGCCAGGCTCACGCGCAGGTCGCCGAGCACCCGCGTGATCTGCGCCATGACGCCCGGGCGGTCGCTGGCACGCAGCCGGAGGTAGTACTTCGTCTCCAAGTCTGCCATCGGCTGGATCCGGAGGCCCCGGTCGAGCGCCGGTGGCCGCGCGGGCGGGGCGCCCGTCGCCACCGCCTGCGCGATCGAGATGACGTCGCCCAGCACGGCGCTGGTCGTCGGCCGCGCCCCCGCGCCGGGACCCTGGAACATGGCCCAATCCACCAGATCCCCCTCCAGCTCGACCGCATTGTAAACCCCATCGACCTTCGCGAGCGGCCGCGCCACGGGGAGGAACGCCGGGTGGACCCGGGCCTGGAGGAGATCGCCCACGCGCTTGGCGATGGCGACGAGCTTGATCGCATAGCCGAGCTCCGCCGCGTAAACGAAGTCGGCCGGCGCGAGCCTGGCGATGCCCTCGCGGTAGACGTCGGTATCGCGGACGGTCGTACGGAAGGCGAGCGAGCTCAGGATCGCCAGCTTGTACGCGGCGTCGTCGCCGTCCACGTCGGACGCGGGGTCCGCCTCCGTGTAGCCGAGCCGCTGCGCCGCGGCGAGCGCGTCCGCGTACTCGAGGCCGTCGCTCGCCATGCGGGTCAGCATGTAGTTCGTCGTGCCGTTGATGATGGCGTTGACCGCGCCGATCTCGTTGGCGGCAAGCTCGCGGAGCAACGGTCCGATGATGGGGATGCCTGCGCCGACGCTGCCCTCGAAGCCGATGCTCACCCCGTGCTCCGCGGCGTGCGCGAGCAGCTCCGGCCCGTGCTTCGCCATCACCTCCTTGTTCGCCGTCACCACGTGCTTGCCGTGGTGCAGCGCGCGCTGGATGTGGCCGAGCGCGGGCTCCTCACCGCCGATGACCTCGACGACGATGTCCACCGCCGGGTCGTCCAGGATGTCGGAGGGGTCGCCGGTGATGCGCAAGCCTGCGGGCACGTCGCGCCGCCGCTTGCGCGGGTGCTCCACGAGCGCGGCCGTGAGGCGCACGGGCCTGCCGACGGACGCCTCGATGGCATCGGCTTTGTCCGCGAGCGCCCTCGCGACGCCGCCACCGACGACGCCCAGGCCCATGAGTCCGACGGAGATGGGACGATCGGAGGCCACGTCAGCCGGCCACCAGCTGGTCGATGACCCACTGCGCGTCGTCGAAGTCGAGCTCGAGCAGGTTGATGAGCTCGAGGGTCTGCTCGTTCAGCCACTCCTGGAACTCGGTCTGGCCGAGGAGGTCGCGCATCTCGGGATCGAGCGGCTGCTCCGAAGGCCCGTCCGTCACGAGGAGCACGATGCTCCCGATGGTGGTGACGAGCGGCCCGATGGGCTCGCCCACCTCCAGCTCGGGGTCGTACAGCCACGGGTCGAACTCGGGGAACGCGCCGCGCGGGACCCATCCGACCTCGCCCGCCTCGTCCGCAACCACGGTGTCGACGCTGAGATCGGCCGCAACGGCGGCGAACTCCTCGCCGGCCGCGATACGCTCGAGCGCGGTCTGGGCGTCGACGGAGTTCGCAGCGATGATCCAGTGCACGAAGACCTGCTCGATGCTTTCTGGCTGCGCGTCCGAGAAGTGCTGGGCATACGCCTCGGTGAGCAGCTGCCCCTCCGTCCACGCCCGATAGTCGTCGCCGGTGATGTCCACGGCGTCGAGGAACTCCTGGAGGAAATCCAGGCCCGCTTCGGTGAGCACGACGCTCGGTTCGACGTCCGGGGGAGCCGGTGGCTCGAACCGGAGCGCGAGCGTTTCTTCCACCTCGGCCGGTGTGACGCTGACGCCAAGCTCGCCCGCCCGCAACCGCAGCACGCGATCGCGGGCGTACACGTTGCGGGCGGTCGTCGGGGCGAGCTGGCCGGTGGTCAAGCGCAGGAGCTTCGAATAGGCGACGACGTCGCGGAGCCGAACGGGCTCGCCGTCGATCTCGGCCACGACGCGGCGTGGGGGCTGATAGCTGCTCGTGTACCACCCGAGCGTGAGGAGACCAATGACCAAGAGGCCGATGACCGAGGCTGCGATCACGAGCAGGCGCCGCTGAGAGCGCTCGGTCTCGCTCCGGGACGTGCCCTGCGGGGATGAAGCACGCGCAGCGAAGTGGCCTCGCTCCGCGGCTCGGCGCTGGCGCATCTAGCTGTTCGTCTGCTCTTCGGCCGGCTCGGAGGAGTCGTCCGCCGGGCTTTCCGCCGCTTCGGGCGTTCCTTCGACGGACGCTTCCGGAGTCTCCGCCGAGGCTTCGGAAGAGGCGGCGGCCGGCTCGGATGACTCGGCTGCCGGCGCTTCGTCGGCGGATGCAGCGGTGGCTTCGGCCGGCGCTCCGGCGCCTACCGCGACCGGCGCGGGTGCCCCGTCGGTTCCGGCCGCAGCAGCAGCCGCGGCCGCTCGGGCGGCATCGCGTGCCTCGGCGTCGGCGCGCGTGAAGGGCGCATTGTCGCCGCGCATCGGCGGCCGGCGCCCACCCCCGCGGTCGCCGAAGCGGCCGAGCTCGATCAGGCTGTGGCTGCCGGTGTACGGGAGCAGCGCGAGGAAGCGCGCCCGCTTGATGGCCGTGGCGAGCTTGCGCTGGTGCGGCGCCCGCGTGCCGGTCTTGCGGCGGCCCTCGATCTTCCCCCACTCGGAGATGAAGCGGCGCAGCACCGTGACGTCTTTATAGTCCGGCGTCTTGTGCTCGGCGCTGAAGTAGCAGACCTTGCGCCGGGGGAAGTAACGCCGTCCGCCGGGGCGGCGGGGGCGTCCTCTCTGGCCTTGCATCAAGTCGGGGCTCCTTTCCACCTGCGAGGCCGGGGCCGGAGGGCCGCCAGCCGGTCTAGTCGCTAAAAGGGCAGATCGTCCGTCGAAGTCTGCTCGGGCGAAGTCTGCTCGGGCGAGGTCTGCTCGGGCGGCTGCGGCTCGGCGGCCGCGGGAGCGCCCGCTTCATCGGACCGCTGCTCGCGCTCACCGGTCCCGGCCCGGTCGAGGAACAGCACGCGGTCGGCGATGATCTCGTTGCGGAACCGCATCTGGCCGTCGTTGCCCTGGTACGAGTGGCTGTGCAGCCGGCCCTCGACGTACGCGCGCTGGCCCTTGGAGAGGTACTGGTTCACCTGCTCTGCGAGCTGGCTCCAGGCGACGATGGTGAACCACTCCGTCTCCTCGCGCCGCTCGCCGTCCTGCGTGTTGTAACGCCGGTTGGTGGCCAGCCGGAACGACGTCACCGGACTGCCGCTGGGCGTGTAGCGCATCTCCGGGTCCGTACCCACGTTGCCGATGACCATGATCTTGTTGAGTCCAGCCATGTGCCGCCGTCCTGCCTATTCGTCCTGGGCCCTACGAGTCCTGCCCTACTTGTCCTGGCGGATCAGCAGGTGCCGAAGCACGTCGTCCGTCAGCTTGAGCGCGCGGTCCAGCACCTTGGGGCCCTCGCCTTCCATGCGGAGGTTCGCCAGGTGGTACATGGCCTCGGTGTGATCGTCGATCTTGTAGGCCAGCTTGCGCTTGCCCCAGGGGTCCTCGCTCACCACCTCGCCGCCGTGTTCGGCGGCTATCGTCTTCACGCGCTCCATCACGCTGCCGAGCCGCTCTTCGTCGGCGTCGGGGTGCAGGAGCATCACCAGCTCGTATTCCCGCACGTTGCCTCTCTTCTCTTTGCTAGCTCGACGTGGCCAAGGCCATCGCCTCGCCCACGCGAAGTATAGCAGCGGGTGTGCTGCGCCTCAACGGCGCGGTGGCCTGCGCGTCACGGGCGCCCCGGCCGGACGGCTACCAAGCTCCCTCACCCACGAGCGCCGCGCCCCTTTATGGGTGCAGGGCTGTGCCCTGCCTAGTAGTCGAGCCCCGGCACCGGGAAGCGGGAGGTCAGCGCGCCGATCTCATCGCGCACGTCCGCCTCGACCTTCGCATCGCCGCGGTGGTCGAGCACGCGGACGATGGCCGCGGCGACCTCCTTGCACTCCTCGACGCCGAAGCCGCGCGTCGTCACGGCCGGGGTGCCGAGCCGGAGCCCGCTCGTCACGCGCGGCGGAAGCGGGTCGTTGGGGATGGCGTTCTTGTTGACGGTGATGTTGACCGCATCGAGCGCCGCCTCGGCCTCCTGGCCGGTGCACTCCAACCGCCTGAGGTCCACCAGCATCAGGTGCGTATCCGTGCCGCCGGAGACGACGCGCAGGCCGCCCGCCTCGAGGCCCTCGGCCATCGCGCGGGCGTTCGCGACCACCGAGCGGCCGTACTCCTTGAACGACGGGTCGAGCGCCTCGCCGAAGCAGACCGCCTTCGCCGCGACGGCGTGCATGAGCGGTCCGCCCTGCGCATAGGGGAAGACGGCGCGGTCGACGGCGCGGGCGTGCGTCTCGCGGCTGAGGATGAAGGCGCCACGAGGCCCGCGGAGCGACTTGTGCGTCGTGGAGGTGACGACGCTCGCGTGCGGCACGGGCGATGGGTGCACGCCCGCGGCGACGAGCCCCGCGATGTGGGCCATGTCGACCATGAGCACGGCGCCGACGTCCGCGGCGATGGCGGCGAAACGCTCGAAGTCGATCGCGCGCGAGTACGCGGTGTAGCCGGCGAGCAGCACCTTGGGCCGGTGCTCGCGCGCCATCGCCGCGATGACGTCGTAGTCGAGCCGCTCTGTTTCCGGGTCCACGCCGTAGCTCACGAAGTGGTAGAGCTTGGAGGAGAAGTTGACCGGGCTGCCGTGGGTCAGGTGTCCGCCCTGGTCGAGCCGGAGTCCCATCACGGTATCTCCGATATCCAGCAGCGCGGCGTACGCTTCGAGGTTCGCGGACGCGCCCGAGTGCGGCTGAACGTTCACGTGCTCCGCGCCGAAAAGCTCCTTCGCACGGTCGATGGCGAGCTGCTCGGCGATGTCGACGAACTCGCAGCCGCCGTAGTACCGCCGGCCGGGGTAGCCCTCCGCGTACTTGTTCGTCAGGGCCGAGCCCTGGGCCTCGAGCACGGCGCGGCTCGCGTAGTTCTCCGAGGCGATCAGCACGACGTTGTGCCGTTGGCGCTCGACCTCCTGCTCGATCGCGCGGGCGATCTCAGGGTCTCGTTCCGCGAGGACACTCGCCATGTCTTCTCCTCTACGCCACAGGTGGATGCGCCGCATGACGGCCACGGGCCGCAGTGCTCGGTGGACGGTGATCGGGCCGCGAACGGGGGCCGGGGACGCCGCCATGCGAGACGTGGCGGGCCACGCCGCAAGTGTATCTCAACCACCGCCCTCCCGCCCGGCGGCGGGGACGGCCGCGCGGTCGGCTCGCGCCTGCTCCTCGGGCGGCCGGACCCTGCGGAACAGCAGGTAGAAGCCCAGGAGGTACAGGCTCTTGAAGACGCCCGTCGCGACGAAGGGGGCGCCGATCGAGATCGTGCTCCAGAGGAAGAAGGACACCGTGGGGCTGGCTATCGAGAGGCCGCTCTGAGCGACGTTGCTGACGCCCGCCATGGCCACGCGCTCGTCCGAATCGACGATCGCCATGGTGTACGACTGCTTGGTGCCCACGTCCATCTGCGAGAAGAAGGCCCGCGCAAGCCAGAGCGCCACGGCCGTCCCGGCGGTCGGCATGAAGGGGATGGCGAACACCGTGACGACGGCGGGGACGTGCGTGAGCACGATGGTGTTGACGAGCCCATAGCGGTTGGCGAGCTTGGCGCCGACCCAGATGGAGATCGTATTCATGATGGTCGAGCCAACGAAGAGGTAGGCCACCTGCTCTAGCTCGAAACCGAACCGGGTGTGGAACCAGAGCGCGACGACGGCCTGCATCACCAGTCTCGTGGCGAACGAATCGATGGCCATCAGTCCCGCGATCGAGAAGATGAGGCGGCGGGACGGCAGCCGGAAGGGGTTGGTCCATGCCCGGCGCGCCACCTTGCCCTCCACCGCAGGCGAGAGCATGAGGTAGATCAGGCCCGCCATGAGCGAGACGAGTGCATAGCCGGCGAACATCACCTTGTAGGACGGCAGCTCGTCCAGGCCGAAGAACCCCTGGAAGACCACCGGCAGCGCGGCGCCGAGCGCTCCGAATGCCCTGACGCCGGTTGCCGCCATGCTGTAAATGGCGAACATATCCGTGCGCCGCTCGGCGGGGGCCGTCTCCGCCATCGACGCTCGTTCCAGCGGCTGGACGGGACCGGCGGGGCCTCCACCTCCGACGTTGAAGCTGCCGACGAACGCGATGAAGGCGAGCAGCACGAACTGGTCGGTCAGCGCGAGCGCAACGCCCGTCACTCCCGTGAGCACGGTGAAACCGGCCAGCAGCCACCGGCGGCCCACTGCGTTACCGAAGAAGACGATCGCCACGGAGAAGAGCGCGCTGCCTGCTATCCCGAAGCTGAAGAAGAGACCGATCTGCGCCAGGCTGAACCCCAGCAGGTCGAGGTAGATCGCCAGCACGATGCCGATGGAGGTCTGTGCGAAGCCCCGGAGGGAGCGCGCGGAGATGATGAGCCAGGCATCGCGGCTGATCCAGGCGAGGGGCCGTGGGCGTGCGGAGAACAGCGAGAGCATCGACCGCATTCTAGCTACCGTACTCGCGAGAACGCGAGCGCGTGGGCTACTGCTCTCGCGTGAAGGCGAGCGCGTGCACGGACCGCGCGCCGCCGCGTTTCAGCGCGCCCGCGGCGGCGTCCAGCGTGCTGCCGGTCGTGAGCACGTCGTCGACGAGCACGACGCGCAGGCCGGCGACGCTGGCCCCAGGAGCCAGGCCGAACGCGCCAGCGACGTTCGCCCGGCGCTCGTCGATGCTCCCGGCATCGACCTGCGGCGTGCCGGCGACGAGCCGCCGCAGGAGGTCGTCGCGCACGGGCAGACCGACGGCCTCCGCGACCGGCCGCGCGAGCAGCAGCGCCTGGTTGAAGCCACGTTGGCGCAGACGGCTCGGGTGGAGCGGAACGGGGACGACGACATCGGCCCGGACGCTGGAGGACGAGATGGCCTCGGCCATCGGACGCGCCATCGACGGGGCGATGGCGCGCAGCCCCGAGTACTTGAGCCGGTGGACGGCCGTACGCGCGGTCCCCTCGTACGCCAAGGGTGCAGTCACCTCGTCGAACGCGCGGGCGGCCGGGTCGAAGGCCATCGGACCCGCCCGGCGCGCACGGCCGAGGCATGCGTCGCAGAGGTACGTCCCGCCGGCCCCGCATCCGACGCAGCGCGACGGCAGCAGGACTTCGATGGCGTGCCCCCACACCGTCGCGATGGCGCCCATGGCGGTGACTCTACGCTTTCTGCGGCTTGCCTCAAAACCCCGGCGTGACAGATCGGGAGTGTAGAGGGGCTGTGCCCCTCTGCCGGGGGCACGGGGGGCCCTAATATCCGGCTTTATCACCCCCCTCCCTGAGAGGCCATCGCCTCAAAATCCCCGGTCGTGCAGCGGATCGGGAGTGCAGAGGGGCTGTGCCCCTCTGCCGAGGGCGCGGGGGTGTCCCCCGTATCTGGCTTTATCACCCCCCTCCTTGAGAGGCCATCGCCTCAAAATCCCCGGTCGTGCAGCGGATCGGGAGTGCAGAGGGGCTGTGCCCCTCTGCCGGGGGCACGGGGGTGTCCCCCGTATCTGGCTTTATCTCCCCCTTCCTGGCGAGGAAGGGGGACGGGGGGATGGTCGAAACGGTCGCCGGCCACCGACTTCGCAAAAGCGAGGGCGGAGGTTTTGCGGCACGGCCGCCTACTGGCAAGAGGTGTGTGAGAATACCGGTGCATGGCCCGACCGAGCAGATTCCAACTCGTTGCCGCCCTGGCGCACCGCGATTTCCGCTTGTTCTGGGCCGGGAGCGCGCTGTCCGTCGCGGGACGCCAGACGTCGATGCTCGCGATGGCCTGGCTGTTGTTCGATATCACCGGCTCGCCGCTTCAGCTCGGGCTCCTGGGCTTCGTCCGGTTCGTGCCGTCCCTGGTCCTCGGACTAGCCGGCGGCGTGGCCGCCGACAAGGCGGACCGGCGCCGGCTCCTCATCGGAACGGCCCTTGGCGGCGCGGTGGTCTTCACGGCCCTCGCCACGGTGACGCTGACCGGGTCGGTGCAGACCTGGCACGTCCTGGCGGCCGGGTTTGCCGCGGCGTCGGTGGGCGCGTTCGAGGGGCCGTCGCGCCAGTCGATCTTCCCGCACCTGATCGACCGCCGCGACCTGACCAACGCCGTCGCGCTCACCGCGACCATCAACCCGTCGGTGCGCATCGTCATGCCGTTGGCGGCGGGGATCGCGATCGACCGGCTCGGCGAGGGGTACACCGGCGCTGGCGCCGTGCTGGCCTTCATCGCGGGCATGTATCTGGTGTCCAGCTATCTGCTGTTCAGGGTGCACATGCCCCGCCTCAAGGGTGCGCTGGGGAGCGGCATCCAGAACGTCGTCGCGGGCGTGCGCTACGTCCGTTCCAACCACGTCTTCGCGTTCCTGATCCTGATGGCCTACGTCTGGGCTTTCTTCGGGCAGTCCTACACCATCCTCCTGCCGGTGTTCGCATCCGCGATCGACGAGGAGTCGTCGGGGATCATCCTGGGGTCGCTGCACTCGATCAGCGGTCTCGGCGGGTTCATCGGGGCGCTCGGCAGCGGCGCGCTCCGATCGGTGCCGAGGCCAGGTCTCGTCATCGTGGCGATGGGCGTCGCGTTCGGCGCGGCCGTGGCGGGGTTCGCCTACAGCCCGTGGTACGGACTGACCTTGCTTCTGCTGATGCTCGCGTCGATGAGCCATGAGATCTTCGGGGTCACAGCCATGAGCATCCTGCAGCGCAGGCTGGACGACGAGTACCGCGGCCGCGTGATGGGGCTGTGGGGGATGCAGTTCTCCGTGCTGCACTCGCTCGGCAACCTCCAGATCGGCGCGCTCGCGCTCTTCCTGGGCGCCCCAGCGGCCGCCGCGATCGCCGGAGCCATCGTGGCCACGTTCGCCGTCTTCGTGGCGGGCTCCGACCGGCAGATCCGCAGCCTGCGGCACGACCCGCACCCAGGGGCAGAGGACGCCGCAGCGACGCCTCCGGAGCGCGAAGGCGCATGATCGAGGCCGTCTTCCTCGACTTCTACGGCACGCTGGTCAAGTGGGCGCCCGACGCCGAGGAGATGCAGCGCGACGCCGCCGCGGCCGAAGGGCTGGCCGTCGACCCCGCGGCGGTCGCTCGCGCCTACACCGCCGCCAACGCGTACATGAACGCGGAGAACGCGCAGGAGCGCATCGCCGCGCGCTCAGGCGAGGACCGCGCGCGGTTCTTCGCCGAGTACGAGCGCCGGCTCCTGGCCGCGGCCGGCTACGACGTGGACGTAGCGCTGGCCGGGCGGATCTGGGCTCGCGTGCAGGCGGCGCAGAAGGAGCTGGCGCCGTACGACGACGCGCTCCCGGCGCTCCGAGCGCTCCGCGAGGCGGGAGTGAGGCTCGGCGTCGTCTCGAACATGGGCCGCGAGCTCGGCTCGATCCTGGAGCACCTCGGCTTGGCAGCGCACCTCGATAGCTGGATGTCGAGCGAGGAGGCGGGCGTCGCCAAGCCGCACGCCGCGATCTTCAAAGCCGCGCTCGATCAGGCCGGCGTGCGTGCGGACGCAGCGCTCTTCGTCGGCGACAGCTACGACTCCGACGTGCTCGGCGCGCAGGACGCCGGGATGCGGGCGGCACTGCTGCTACGCGACCCCGAAGCGGCGCCGCCGCCGGGCTGCGCGGTCGTGCGCACGCTGGGCGAGGTCCTCGGCCACGCGCGTGACCTCGGTTTGAGGCCGGAGCGCACACGAAAGGAGTAGCGCTCCGGGGGGGCGCGTGTGGTAAGCTTGCGTCAGCGGCAACGAGGCCGCTGCGTTCATTCTCTCCCCCCTGTGCCCCGATGGCCTATCAGGTCTATTTCGCCGACCTCACCGAAGAGAACCGGTCGCTGATCCTGACCCTGCTCCGCTTGAAGGAGGAATCCGGAAAGCTGGAGCCGAGCGAGGAAGAGCTTCTGGCGAAGCTGCGCGAGGAAGCCGCGGCGTTGCCGCAGTCGGCTTTCGCCGAAGCGCCTCGCAGCAGCAGCAGCAGCAGCGGCAGGGGCAACGGCGTTCCTTCTCCCGGCGCGGCTCCGGCAACGGCCGGGGCCACCAGAGCAACGGCGACCGCGGCTAGCCCTCACGCGGCGGGCCAGCTCCTAGCTCTGTGCCCCCGGCATCTGCTGCCGGAACGCTTCGATCCCGGCCAGCACCTCGAGCAGTGCCTGCGCCCACGGCTTGTCCTGGGCCTCGGGCAGGTGGACCTGCTGGTTGCCGACGCTCACCCCGTTCCCCACCGCCCGCTGCAGCGCGAGCCGCGCGCCACCGGCCTCGTCGACCAGCTTGAGATCGATGCTCCCGCGCTTGCGCACGACCGACGCGACGCCGGCTAGCTTCGCCAGCACGCGCACGCGCACCCCGTAGAGCAGGTGGTGGAGCTCCTCCGGCAGCTGCTTCCCGAAGCGGTCCTCGAACTCCCTCGGCAGGTCCTCGACCTCCTCGACGGTGCGTACCTTGGCGAGCCGCTGGTACATCGCCATCCGCGTCGGCATGTGTGGCACCAGGTCGTCGGGGATCGACGCTGGCAGACCGAGGTCGATCAGCGGCTCCGCCGCCGTCCGCGCGGGTTCCGGGCCCATGCCGGTCGCCGCGCGGATGTCCTCGACCGCCTCGGCGAGCAGGCGCGTGTAGAGGTCGAAGCCGACGGCGTGGATCTGGCCGCTCTGCTCGGCGCCCAGCAGGTTCCCTGCCCCCCTGATCTCCAGGTCCTTCATCGCGATGCGGAAGCCAGCGCCCAGCTCGGTCGCGGCCACGATCGTCTCGAGACGGCGCCGCGCCGTGTCCGACAGCCGCCGGCCGCGCTCGACCAGCAGGTAGGCGTACGCCCGCTGCGACCGGCGGCCGATGCGCCCGCGCAGCTGATAGAGCTGCGCGAGGCCCAGGCGGTCGGCGCGGTCGACGATCAGCGTGTTCACGCCGGGGATGTCGAGGCCCGACTCGATGATGGTCGTGCACACCAGCACGTCGGCGCCGCCGGCGCCGAACTCCTCCATCACCTCCAACAGCCGCTCCTCGGGCATGCGTCCGTGGGCGACGAGCACACGCGCGTCGGGCACGAGCTCGCGGAGCTTCCCGGCGGCAGCCTCGATGGTCTTGACGCGGTTGTGCAGGTAGTAGACCTGCCCGCCGCGGTCGAGCTCGCGCTGGACCGCCTCCCGGACGAGGTCGTCGGACGCTTCGGCGAGGTACGTCTTGATCGGCAGCCGCTCCTCCGGCGGCGTCTCGATGGTCGAGATGTCGCGGATGCCGGCGAGCGCCATGTGGAGCGTGCGCGGGATGGGCGTCGCCGTCAGCGTGAGCACGTCGACCTCCCGCCGCAGCTCCTTGAGCCGCTCCTTGTGGCCGACGCCGAAGCGGTGCTCCTCGTCCACGACGATCAGGCCGAGGTCCTTGAAGCCCACGTCGGCCTGCACCAGCCGGTGCGTGCCGATGACGATGTCCACCTCGCCGGTCTTGAGCCGTGCGATGACCTCGTCCTGCTCCCGGTCGGTCCGGAAGCGGCTGAGCACCTCGACCGTCACCGGGTAGGGCGCCAGCCGCTCGGTGAACGTCTCGTAGTGCTGCTGCGCGAGGATCGTGGTGGGCACGAGAACGGCGACCTGCTTGCCGCCGAGGACCGTCTTGAACGCCGCCCGCAGCGCGACCTCGGTCTTGCCGTAGCCGACGTCGCCGCACACCAGACGGTCCATGGGCATCGCGCTCTCGAGGTCGGCCTTCACGTCCTCGATGGCGAGCTGCTGGTCCGGTGTCTCGACGAAGGGGAATGCGTCCTCCATCTCGCGCTGCCAGGGCATGTCGGGCTCGTGCGCGAACCCCTCCGCGACCTCGCGCGCCGCATAAAGCGCCAGCAGGTCGACGGCGAGCTTCTTCGTCGCCTCGCGTGCCCGGGAGACGGCGCGGCCCCACTCCTGGGTGCCGAGACGCGTGAGGCCCGGCTGGTCCTCGCCGCCGCCCACGTACGGGGTCAGCCGGTCGAGGTGCTCCATCGGCACGTAAAGCTTGTCGCCGTCCGCGTACTCGAGCGTCAGGAACTCGCTCTCGGTCCCGCCCGAGGCCGTGCGCACCGTCGTCCCACCGAAGCGGGCGATGCCGTGCTCGACGTGGACGACGAGCTGGCCTGGGCTCAGCTCGTCGACCGTGACGGTCCGCAGCTTCGCCGGATGGCGCCGGGGACGCGCGGCCCGGCGCTTGGCCGCGCCGAAGAGCTCGGTGTCCGTGAGCAGCGTCGCCAGCGGTGGCTCCACGCCCTCCTCGGCGTGCAGCGCCCAGCCGCCGCTGAGCGCGACGCGCACGACCTGGACGACGTCCTCCGCCCCCACCGACCCGAGCGCGTGCGTCTCGCGCGCCGCTACGTCCGCCTCGCGCAGCAGCTCCTCCATCCGGCGGGAGTGGTGCGTCGCCAGCACGACCGGGGCCCGGTCGCGCACGCGGAGCGCGCTCGCGAGCTCCGGCAGCGCGCCGTGGTAGGCGGGCGCGGGCTCGAAGGGCAGCGCGACGGTGCCAGAGCCCCGGTAGCGGCTGAGCTCCACCCGCGCGGGCCAGGCGGAGAGCGCCTCCTCCACGGCCGGGCCGTCGGCCAGCGGGGACGGGAAACCGAGCGGGAGGTCGCCCCGCTCCTGCTTGGCGAGCCGCATCTGCGCCGCCTGCTGCTCCAGATGGCGGATAGCCTCGCCGGCCTCCGCGGGCTCGTCGAACACGAGCACCGTCTCCGGCGCCGCCCCCAGATGATCGAGCAGCGAGTGGTGCAGCATGAAGCCCGAGTAGAGCGACGCCGCCTCGAAGGAGAGCCCCGCCATGAGCTCCGCCAGCTCGTCGGAGACCCGGTCCCGCTCGGACGTGCGACAGTTCGAGAAGTCGAGGGCCCGCACCGCGGCCTCCACCGCGTCCTGGTCCCCGAGCGACGGAAGCACCTCGAACGCGGGGAGCACCCGGAGCTCTTCGATCTCAGCCGTGGACCGCTGCGAGCCGGTCTCGAACAGGCGGATGGTGTCGATACGGTCGCCCCAGAGGTCGATGCGCGCGGGCTGCGGCTGCCCCGGCGGAAAGACGTCGATGACGCCGCCGCGCCGGGCCGCGGTCCCCGGCCCCTCGACCAGCGGCACGGTCCGATAGCCCATGCGGGCCCACTGCGCAAGCGACGCCTCGACGGCGAAGCGCTCGCCGGAGCGGACGGTGTGCACAAGCTCCCGAAAGAGCGCGGGCGCGATGGTCTTCTGCATGAGGCCCGTGATGGAGGCGACGATGAGCGGCGGCCGGGGCGCCGCTGCGCCCCCGTCCCCGTCCGGCACCGGCTTGGACGCGAGCCCGTGCAGCGCGCCGAGGGCGGAGAGGCGCTCGTGGACGGTGCCCGCCTCCACCGACAGCCGCTCGTACGGCAGCACCTCCGACTCGGCGAAGTGGTAGATGGGGGCGTCCGGGCCGCAGTACCCCTCGAGCTGCTCGACCATGCGGCGGGCGTCGTCGGGGTGCGGGCAGACGAGGACGACGGGCCGGCCGAGGTCCCGCCAGAGCGCCGCGATGACGCACGGCTTCGCGGCCTCCAGCATCGAAGCCCGAGCCGTCCGGCCCGCCGCCACGTCGTCGACGAGGCCCCGATAGCCGGGCACCGAGCCGAGCACGTCCAGCAGTCCGCCGAGGCTCACCGATAGCGCTCCAGAACCTACGGATGGGCGTCCCCGGCAAGCCGGGCACGCCAAAAGGGCCGGCAGGCCGGCCTCATGGGCATCCTATCACCTCGGTGGTGCGCTCGAAGGTTCTTCGCCGGAGGGGAGCGCCCCGGCCCTCACGCCGGCCGGGGTTGCGTTACAATCGGTCGGTACCTGGCGCAGCGTTCCCGCGCGTGCTGCGCGAGCGAGTCACCGATGGCCTCTCGAACCCCCAAGAAAGCGCCCGCCGAGAACGGGCCCAAGCTCGCCTACCGGCGCATCGTCGTCAAGGCGGGCACGAACGTGCTTACCCGCGGCGGGCCGGGCCTGGACCGCGCGATGATGGCCTCGCTCGTCTCGCAGGTCGTGGCGGTCCGCCGCCTCGGCGCGCAGGTGCTCCTCGTGACCTCGGGCGCGATCGCGGCCGGGCGCGAGGCCTTGGGCGAGCCGCGGGCGACGAAGGGCGTGGCGCTCTCCCAGATGCTCGCCGCCGTCGGACAGAGCCGGCTGATGCACGCGTACCAGGAGCTCTTCTCCCACGACGACGTCGTCGTCGCGCAGACGCTGCTCACGCGCCGCGACGTGGACGACCGCGTCGGCTACCTCAACGTGCGCAACACGCTCGAGGGGCTCATCGACGCCGGCGTCGTGCCCATCGTCAACGAGAACGACGTGGTCGACACCGCGGAGATCGGCCAGGACCGCTTCGGCGACAACGACACGCTCTCGGCGCTGGTCGCGAACCTGGTCGACGCCGACCTGCTGGTGATGCTCACCGACACGGGTGGGCTGTACACGGCCGACCCCAAACGCGACCCGAGCGCGACGCTGATCCCCCTGGTCGAGAGCGTCGACGACTCCGTGATGGAGCTCGCCGAAGAGCACCGGAGCGCCAGCACGCGCGGCGGCATGGCATCGAAGCTCGCGGCGGCGAAGCAGGCCACCGAGGCCGGCGTCACGGTCGTGATCGCACCCGGCGGCGAGCCGGACGTCGTGCAGCGGGTCGCGTGCGGCGAGCCCCTGGGCACGCTGTTCCCGACCGGGACGACGAAGGTGGAGAGCCGCAAGCGGTGGCTGCTCAGTGGCATGGCCGACAGCGGTGGCGTGCTCGTGGCCGACGACGGCGCCGTGCGGGCGGTCCGCGCTCAGGAGCGCAGCCTGCTGCCGGCCGGCGTCCGCGGCGTGCGGGGCGCCTTCCGGCGCGGCGACGTGATCTCGGTCGAGAGCACCAGCGGCCAGCGCATCGCCTATGGGATCGCGAACTACGACGCCGACGACCTGCGGGCCATCCAGCAGGCGAAGTCGGACCAGATCATGGACCTCATCGGCCACCACTACGGCGACGAAGCCATCCACCGCAACAACATGGTCGTCCTCGGCCGCAACGGGGCGGACTCATGACGACGGCAGTCTCCGAGCTCATCACCAAGGCCAAGGCGGCCAAGGCTGCGGCACGCAGCTTGCGCATGCTGCCGACCGAGACGAAGAACGCGGCGCTCGAAGGGATCGCGGCCGCGCTCGAGCGCGGCCAGCGTGCCATCCTCGACGCCAACGCCCTCGACATGGACGCGGGCCGTGCGGCGGACCTCGGCGAGTCGGTCCTCGACCGCCTGCTGCTCACCGAGGAGCGGCTGATCGGCATGGCCGCCGACGTGCGGGCGGTCGCCGCGCTGCCGGACCCGGTCGGCGAGGAGTTCGACCAGCGCACGCTGGAGAACGGCATCCGTCTGGCGCACCGGCGCGTGCCCCTCGGCGTCATCGGCTGCGTGTACGAGAACCGCCCGAACGTCACCATCGACATCTCGGCGCTCTGCCTGAAATCCGGCAATGCGGTCGTGCTGCGCGGCGGCAAGGAGGCCATACACTCCAACACCGCGCTGACGGCGCTCGTCCGCGACGCGCTCGGATCGGCCGGCGTCACGCCCGAGGCCGTCCAGTTCATCACCGACACCGACCGCGCCGTCGTGGAGCAGATGGTCCGGCTCAAGGACTACCTCGACCTCTTCATCCCGCGCGGCGGCGAGCAGTTCATCCGCTGGGTGCGCGAGAACGCGACCGTCCCCTCGGTGACGGGCGGCATCGGCGTCGTCCACACCTACGTGGACGAGACGGCCGACGCCGAGGATGCCGCGGCCATCGTCTTCAACGCGAAGGTCCAGCGCCCCAGCGTCTGCAACGCGCTCGACACGCTGCTCATCCACCCCGCGGCGGCCGCCCGCATGCTGCCCGACATCGCCTCGCGGCTCACCGCCGCGGGCGTCGAGCTGCGCTGCGACCAGCGGGCGCTCGCGCTCCTGGGGCCCGTCGACGACCGCCCGATCAAGGCGGCGGAGGAGGGGGACTTCGGGCAGGAGTTCCTCGCGCTGGTGCTCTCGATACGCGTCGTCGACTCGCTCGATGAGGCGATCGAGCACATCGAGACGTACGGCTCGGGCCACACCGAGGCCATCGTGACGGGCGACGACGCGGCCGCAGCGCGCTTCGTCGACGAGGTGGACGCGGCCGTGGTGCTGGTCAACGCCAGCACGCGGTTCAACGACGGCGGCCAGCTCGGGCTGGGCGCGGAGGTCGCCATCAGCACCGGCAAGCTGCACGCCCGCGGGCCGATGGGGCTCCGCGAGCTGACGAGCTACAAGTGGGTGGCGCTGGGCACGGGCCAGGTGCGCCCGTAGCGGCAACGCCGCGCCGAGCGAGTGGGAGCCTCGCTGCAAAAAGCCCTCGCGCACCCGAGGGGAGTGCAGAGAGCCTGCCCTGAGCTTGTCGAAGGGGGCTCTGCCCCCTCTGCCGGGGGCACGGGGGTGTCCCCCGTAACTGGCTTTTACACCCCCTTCCTGGCGAGGAAGGGGGACGGGGGGATGGTCGAAACGCTGGTGGGGCACCAACGCTCCCGCGACGGGGCGGGGGTCAGGCACAGCCAAGTGAGTGAGGAGGGAGCACATGCTGCGATTCGAGCGTGAGTGCCGCACACCGTACTCGGAGGTGTACACGATCTACGACGACGACCAGCCGCAGGGCCGGTTCGACGTCCACTTCGCCGGGAACCTGATCCACGCCACGCTGTGCGTGTCGGAGCGCTACACCCAGGACGAGATCCAGGACCTGATCGAGGACCTGGACGGCGAGCTGCTCGACGCCATCGGCCTCACGCGCGACGACTTCATCGTGCACGTCCACCAGGGCCGCGACGTCGGCGTCTTCTCCCACAGCGAGTACAGCGAGGACGAGCAGGCACCCTCGGAGAACTGACGCCCTCCGTGGGCAGCCGCCTTGCCTCAAGACCCCTGCCCGTGCACCGGATGGGGTGTGCAGAGGGGCGAAGCCCCTTCGTCGGGGACGGGGGGCGTCCCCCGCCTTTGGCTTCACCACCCCTTCCTAGCGAGAGCCTGCCCTGAGCTCTGTCGAAGGGAAGGGGGACGGGGGGGATGGTCGAAACGCTGGTGAGGCACCGACACCACAGGAGCAGAGCGGAGGTTCTAAGACAACCCACCGTGAGCAGCACTCCATGATCCTCGACTTCCACACGCACATCCTGCCGCCGTCGTTCCAAGAGCGCCGCGCCGAGATCGCCGAGCGCGACGCGACGTTCGCCGCGCTGTTCGCCAACGACGGCGCGCGCATGGCGACGGCCGACGATCTCATCGCCGCGATGGACGAAGACGGCGTCGACACCTCGGTCGCCCTCGGCTACGGATGGTGCGACAAAGACGTCGCCCGCGAGTCCAACGACTACCTGCTGGAATCGGCCGAGCGCTTCCCCGGCCGGATCGTGCCGTTCTGCTCCGTCCACCCCAGGTGGGGCCGCGCGGCGCTGGCGGAGGTCGAGCGGTGCGTCGAGGCGGGCGCCGCCGGCATCGGCGAGCTGCACCCAACGTCGCAGCGCATCGCGCTCGGGCGCGACCGCGCTCTGGCCAAGCTGATGGCGCTCGCGGCCGAGCGCGGGCTGCCGGTCGTCGTGCACGGCTCGGAGCCGGTCGGCCACGCCTACGCGGGCAAGGGCACGACGCACCCCGCCGAGCTGCTCGCGCTCATCTGCCGCTTCCCGGAGACGACCATCGTCTGCGCGCACTGGGGCGGCGGGCTGCCCTTCTACGCGCTCATGCCCGAGGTACGCGCCGCGCTTGCGAACGTGTACTTCGACTCGGCGGCCTCACCGTTCCTCTACGAGCCGGGTGTCTTCGGAGCCGTGGCGGGAACGGCCGGGACCGAGCGCATGCTCTTCGGCTCCGACTTCCCGCTCATGCGGGCGCACCGGGTCGCGAAAGAAGCCATCGACGGGCTCCCGGCGAAGGACGCGGCCGAGGTCATGGGCGGCAACGCGGCGCGGCTGCTGGGTCTAGACCCGTGAGCAGCCCGACGCTGCCCGACTACCTGCGGCCCGGCCTCGACATCGTGTTCGTCGGCATCAACCCAGGCGCGTATTCGGCGAGCGTCGGCAAGTACTTCGCGACGCCGCAGAACCGCTTCTGGCCCGCGCTCAACCGCTCGGGGATCGTCGGCGCCGGGCGCGACCTGGGCCCCGGCGACGAGGCCTGGCTGAGCGACCGGGGCCTCGGCTTCACCGACGTCGTCAAGCGCGCCTCCAACAGCGCATCGAGCCTGCGCGCCGCGGACTTCCGCAAGTGGGCGCCCGTCGCGAAGGCCAAGCTGGTCGAGGCCGCGCCGCTGGTCGTCTGCTTCAACGGTGTGACCGGGTTCAAGTGGTTCATGCAGTACGCCGAGGCTGTAAAGGTCGACGTGGAGCTCGGCCGGCAGCCGGGGCTTCTGGGGACGAGCCGGGTCTTCGTGGCGCCGAACCCGAGTCCGGCCAACGCCGTGTACTCGCTGGATGCCATCGCCGGCTGGTACCGGCGCCTCGGCGAGCTGCGCGACGAGCTCAAGCGTGGCTGACCCGCCGCTCCGCCTCTTTGTAAGCGTTGAGCTACCGCAGCACGTGCGCGGCGCTCTCAGCACGTCGATCGAACGATTGCGCTCAAGCCTGGGCGACGCCTACCGCTGGGTCAGGCCCGAGGCCGTCCACCTCACGCTGCGGTTCTTGGGCAACGTCGAGCAGGAGCGCGTGGCGGAGCTTGCCGCCGCCCTCGAAGCGGCGGTCGGGCCGCTCGCCGCGTTCGAATTGCGGCTCGACGGCACGGGCGTCTTCCCCAACGCGCGCGCACCGAGCGTCGTATGGGCCGGCCTCGGCGGAGAGTCCGCGGCGCTCGTCCGGCTCGTCGCAGCCGTCGGCACCGCGACCGCTGGCGTCGGCGAGCCCGCCGAGAGCCGGCCGTACGTGCCGCACCTGACGCTCGGGCGGGTCCGCGGCCGGCTCGGTACGCGGGACGCCGGGGAGCTAGCCGCGCGTCTGCGCGAGCTCACGTACGAGGGTACCGCCCCGTTCCGCGTCGACGGCGTAAGCCTGATGCAAAGCGAGATCGGCCCCGCTGGCGCGCGCTACACGCGGCTGGCGTACGCGCCGCTCGGCTAGCCCGCGACGGCCTCGAAGACCGCGCCGCCGATAACCGCCACCCCGACCAGCGCGACGAAGAAGGCGAGGTTCACCCGCCGCGCGAGCGCCAGCAGCACCTTGATGCTGGCGAGCCCCACGACGAACGCGACCGCCGCACCGGCCAGACCCTCGGCCGTCCGCAGCACGCCCGAATCGAGCCCCGCGAACAGCGCCGCGGCGAGCCCGGCGGGGATGCCGAGGAGGAAGCTCAAGACCAACGCCTCGGAGCGCTCGACCCGCCGCCCGAGCAGCACCGCGACCGTCAGCCCGGAGCGGCTGAGGCCCGGCAGCGCCGCGAGCCCTTGCGCGAGGCCGGTCAGGACGGCGTCGAGGAGCGAGAGCCCGGTGCGGTCGCGGGTGCCGGAAATGGGCCGCCGCACCTGCACGGCCCCCGTCGCGACCATGAGCGCGCCGACGAGCGCCATCGCCCCGGCGCCGAACGCGCCGGAGAGATCGTCGAGCAGGAGCAGCAGCGGCAGCCCAACGACCGCGCTGACGACGGTCCCGACGGCCAGGAAGGCGAGCAGCGGCGAGGGGTGCATCGGGTCGCGCAGGAGCTCGCGCGCGATGCCTGCGACCTCCCGCCGGAACGCCACGACCGCCGCAAGCGACGTCCCGACGTGCAGCCAGAGCGCGACCGCGACGGCATCGGACGCGTCGTAGTCGAACAGGAACGCGGAGGCCGCCGTGACGACCCCCTGCGAGCTGACCGGCAGCCATTCGGTGAGGCCCTGGAGCAGGCCGAGGAGTGCGCTCTCGATCATGGGGGGACGGCTCCACGACGGCGGACGGTTGACCTGGGTCGGGGCCGACGCCATGCTAAGCGACCGGCGCCAGGCCGCATAGGCTGGCGGCCTAGCTCAACCGGCGGTTCTGGCCCATGTCTTACGCGAGATAGGAGATCAGACGTGCAGTTCAACGACGCTCTGGAGTTCCTCGGGCGCGAGCACAGCGCCGTCGTCACGACCTTCGGCCGCTCCGGCCGCGCGCAGGCGACGATCGTGCGCGCGGGGCCCTACGAGGGCGGGATGGCGTTCGTGGTGCGCGGCGCCACGGTGAAGCTCGCGAACCTCCGCCGCGACCCGCGGTGCACCGTGCTCACCGTGTCGCCCGACTGGCGGAAGTACGTCACGGTCGAGGGCAGCGCAACGGTCCACGCACCCGACAACACCGGCGCCGAGGAGCTGCGCCTGCTGCTCCGGGCGGCATTCGCAGCCGCCGGCGGCACGCATGAGGACTGGGAGGAGTACGACCGCGTCATGCGGGAGCAGGGGCGCGCGGTGGTCCTCGTCGCGCCCGAGCGAGTCTACGGCAGCGCCTAGTCCGCCGAGAGCTCCTCGAGCAGCGCCGCCGCCCAGGCCGCCTTCGGCTCGGGGATGCCGCAGTGCGCGGCGAGCGTCCGGCTGCCGGGCAAGCGGCGCGGCGTCGCGGGCAGCAGCAGCCCCGCGGCGAACTCCTCCGCCTGGCGCTCGGCCTTCACGCGGTTGACCCACTGCCACGACTCCAGATACAGGCTCGTGCCCGTGTGCAGCAGCCGGTGGCCGATGGCATGCGCGGTCAGCCAACGCACCCAGGGCGCAGACAGCCGGTCGTCGATGCCGATAGCACCCTCGATGATCACCTCGCGGACCCTGCCCTCGAACCGCCACGGGACGACCTCGAGACCGAGGCGGTGGAGCAGCGGCGACAGGTCGGCTGGTGCTTCGAGACCGGACGAGCGGGCCAGCGAGCGGCCCCTGGCAAACGCACGCATAACGGCGATCCTCCGGGTCCTCCCCCGAGGGCGCATTGTCCGAGACGGCTGATGCGGATGCTAGGGGCGATTGTCGGGAGGCGTGCGGACAGCTAGCTGCGCTTGCTGCGGACGTAGCGGGCGAAGTCGCGGACCTGCTCCCACTCCGCGTCGGTGAGGTCGCCGACCTCGTAGAGGCGTGCCAGGTCCGTGCCGCGGATCGGCGTGTCGTACTCCTCCTGCGTGATGTGGCCCGCGTGGACCAGCAGCTCGCCGACCGGCACGCCCATGGCGGCGGCGAGCTTCTTGAGCGTCGACGGCCGCGGCACGTTGCCGTGGTTGAACAGCGCGCTCAAGGTCGTATGCGGGATCCCCGCGCGCTGGGCGAGCGCCAGCTGCGAGCTTGAGCGTTCGCCGAGCCACCGCTTGATGAAAGCCGCCAGCTGCTTCGAGTCCGTGCTTGCCACGGCGGGATTGTACATCGGCCAGCCCGAATCCCGTGACAGCCGGCCCTCGCCCGGCGGTGGGCTTCTGCGTACCATCGTCATATTCATTTCAGTCAGTACCCGTTATATGACTACGCCGGTCCAGGGGGTGGCATGCCCGTCGTCCACGAGAACGTCCGATGCCCGCGCTGCCTGAGCCGAGGCGCTCGCGAGCTGAGTTGCCTGCCGGAGGAGCGCCACGCCGTCTACATGTGCCCGTTCTGCAAGCACACGTGGTGCGAGTCGGGCCGCCAGCCCGCGCCCGCCGCGGCCTGACCTCCGCCGCTGGTGTGCCCCGTAACCGTGGCCTCAAGCGCAGGACGGTTTGACGCGTTGGCCGACACCAAACGGTACGTTTGGCGCTCGGACAGCGTTGGCACTGAGGTCGGTCGTTGGGCGAGAAGCCCGCAGTCTGACCCGAGAGTCTGTCTCTAGCTAGTCGAGCGTGACTCGCTAGATCATCCTCTTTGTCCTGCTCGGGGGCCTCCGTCGCCGGGGAGCACGCTTAAAGGTCGGCGCCGGAGCATGTCGCGGATAGTGGGGTTCTCGGCCATCTAGGAGCTCGGCAATGGTGAGGATCTGGACCCGCGGGTACTTGTCCTCGGGAAAGTGCTCTGGCGTGTAGAATCCCGCGACTACGGCTTCCTCCTGCATTGGCTTCGTCGGCTCTTCCAGGGTGACGAACAATCCGATGGGCGCTCCTTCTCGCTCGAGCACGCCTTTCAGGTCGCGTATCTGGTTCACCGTCACGTGGCCGCTCTTCACCGATACGATGACCTCTTTGGCCTTTCCACTGTTGTCGTCGAAGAAGTTGATATAGCCGTCTATTCCCTTGTCCGCTCCCTTTTTCCCGGCTTGGGAGGGCCGTGCGTCTACAAGCCCCGCAGCCCAATACTGGAACTGGTACCGACCGTCATGCTCGCTCTCGGCAGCGAGTGCCTTTGCGCCCTCAAGATCTTTCGGGTCACCCACCACGTCGTAGGGTGCTAGGTCTTCCTCGAACGTGTCTTTCAGCCGTTTCTTCATCAGGCTGATTGCCAAGTGCGTGATGTCGATGCCTACCCACCGCCGCTTTAGCCGCTCAGCGACCGCGACCGCGGTGCCACATCCGCAGAAGGGATCCAACACAAGGTCCCCCTCGTCGCTGCTCGCCTCAACGATCCGTTCCAGAAGTGCCTCTGGTTTCTGCGTGGGGTATCCGAGACGCTCGCGGGCCTGCGGATTGACGGGCGGAATGTCCGTCCAAATGTTCTGAAGTGGTACCCCAGGCATCTCGTCGGCGTACTCAAGAAGAGTGGGGGTGCCGGTCCGCGTGTAACGTAGAAGGCCGTCCCTCTCGTACTGCTCCATCACCTCCTGCCGAATCGCCCACGTCCGGCTGGGAGCCGGCATCTTGCCTCGCCAGTTGTAGAGAAGTGCGGGACTACCTTCGCCATGGCGTGGAGCGTCCAGCGGGACAGTGCGGAAGAGTCTTCCGGTCGCGTCGGGCTTGAAGTGTGAGTCGTAATATTCCTCGCGATAGGGTGTGTGCCGTGTGTTCCACTTGGCCTTGGAGGTTTTGCCGTAGAAGAGGATGGTGTCTGAGATTCGCCCAAACCTCTTTGGGTCATTGTGGGCATTCGCCCGTTTCCAGATGATCTCGTTTCTGAAGTTTCGCGCGCCAAAGACCGCGTCCATCAGCAGCTTCAAGTAGTGGCTAGCCGTGGGGTCGCAATGTAGGTAGATACTGCCTGTCATCTTCAGGACCCGATGCAGCTCCATCATCCGCTGGGCCATCATGGTCAAGTAAGCCATCATGTCGTTCTGACCAAGGAAAGCACGCATCGCTTGGAGCAAGTCGCCTACGTGTTTTGGCGCGTGCCGAACCATCTCTTCGTAGGCGGCTTCGGACTCCAGCCCCCAGTGCCAGGTGTCTTCAAACGCCGCAATCTGCGCCGCGGAGCGGTCCCCGCTCGTTTCTTTGAACAGCACATTGTACGTGGCGTTTGAGTTGAACGGCGGGTCCAAGTAGATGAGATCAACGCTCTCGTCGGGCACGTGCTGCCGCAGGATGTCGAAGTTGTCCCCGAAGTAGAGTTTGTTTTTCCAGTCTGCCATTCCCCCACCTCTCGCCCCAGCGGGCTGATGGCCATGTTACACGGGGGTAGACCCAATCACGCACCCGCGGAATGGCGCTAGCAGGCGTTCATCGTGGAATGGCCGGGTAGCGAGCTCCAGATCCAGCACCGCTCGCACCCTTCTCCTCGCCCTGCCACCTCCCCCTTACCCCATTGCAACCGTTATGACAGCATGAGCGGGAGGGCCGGTGCGCGCACCGGCCATGCCAGCCGCTAGACCCGGCCGGCGATCGAGACCCCCAGCAAAGCGGAGCGAGCCGTTACGGCCCGCTCCGTTTTGCGTTCCCCGGCCCGCCGGGCGAGAGACGAGAGGAATGGCCGAGCAACCGGAGCAGCAGCGAGACGCACCTGCGGCAGGCGATGCCGCCGGAGCGGCGCCGCGTGCTCAGGCCGGAGCCGGGGCAGAGCACGAGCAGCAGCCCTACGTCCTCGCCATCCGCCAGTGGCTCCAGCGCAACCACGTCAGAAACGTGGCGCTCGCCGGCAGGGCCCGCATCGGCCGCTCCACCCTCGGGCACATCCTCTCCGGCCGCGAGCCCTCTGACTTCATCCTCGACAAGCTCGCCACGTCCACCAAGCCCCCCCTGACCCGGATGCGGCGCGATCAGCGCGTCGCGGCCCAGGCCCGGCCGGCGCCCCAGCCTTCGGACTACGCCTCCGACCCCGTCGCCTTCGTGCGGGACGTGCTCGGCGACGCCGGGCGTCCCTACGCCAAGCAGGTCGAGCTGTTCGAGGCCGTCGCCCGCCACCGACGGGTCTCCGTCGTCGGCTGCAACGGCTCCGGCAAGGACTGGGCCGCGGCCAGGGTCGTGCTCTGGTGGCTCGCCACCCATCGGCGGGCCAAGGCCGTCGTGACGGGACCCACCCAGCGCCAGGTCGAGGAGGTCCTCTGGCGGGAGATGCGCACCGCCTTCGGTGCGGCCCGCGACCGGCTCCCCGGACAGATGTACACCGCGCGCTACGTCGTCGACAACGACCGCTTCGCCCTGGGCTTCGCCACCAACCACCCCTACAACCTCCAGGGCTTCCACTCGCCCAACCTGCTCGTGGTCGTGACCGAGGCGCACGCCGTCGGCCAGGAGCACATGGACGCGCTCAAGCGGCTCAACCCGAAGCGCCTGCTGCTCACCGGCAACCCGCTCACGCTCTCCGGCGAGTTCTACGACTCCCACCACCGCAAGGCCAGCCTTTATACGCGCGTGTCCATCTCGGCCTTCGACACGCCGAATCTCCAGCTGGGACGCGACGACGCCGTGCCCGGCATGCTCACGCCCGAGGACGTCGAGGAGCGCCGGCGCGACTGGGGCGAGGACCACCCGCTCTACGTGGCCGCCGTGCTGGGGCAGTTCCCCGAGGCGCTCGAGGACTCGCTGATCTCCCGCAAGCAGCTCGACGAGGCGGTCGAGCGGTGGAGCTCGACCTCGGCCGAGACCGGCAAGCCGTGGATCATGGGCGTCGACGTCGCGCGGTTCGGGTCCGACAAGACCGTCTTGTGCCTGCGGCGCGGCGGGCGCGTGGAGCGCATCCATGAGCTGCGTGGCGCCGACACCATGCAGACCGCGGGGCGCGTCCTGGACTACGTCTGGCGGCACGGCGTCCAGGCCGTCTTCGTCGACGCGGCCGGCGTGGGCGGCGGCGTGGTGGACCGGCTCAAGGAGCTCCAGCAGCCGGTGGTAGAAGTGCAGGTCGGCGGCGCAGCCTCGAACCCGAGCCGGTTCATCAACCTGCGCGCCGAGATCTTCTGGGACCTGCGCCGGCGCTTCCTGACCGGCAGCATCGCCATCCCCGACGACGCCGAGCTCGCCGGACAGCTGCTCGCGCTGCGCTACGACATCGCCAGCAGCGGCCGCATCCAGCTCGAGAGCAAGGCGGACCTGCGCGCCAAAGGACAGCCGTCGCCCGATCGGGCCGACGCCCTGGCGCTCGCCTTCATGGCGCCGGCCTCGATGGACGTGTGGGTATGAAGGCCGTGCTGCGCTCGATCGAGCGAGCCGCCCGCGAGCTCGTGGCGCTCTTCGCAGCGCTGGCCCTCGTGCCGCTGGCGCCCGGCCTCGGCGCGTCGTACGCGGGCGCGCCCTGGCAAGCCCTCGTGCTGAGCGGCGCGTGGGCGGCGTGCTGGTACGCATGGCTGTGGGGGCGGCTGCGGACGCAAAACGCGCCGTGACCCCCCCTCCTCAGAGGGGGCCCTGCGGAATGCCCGTTCCGTGGGCGGGATGAGGAGTGCAGAGGGCCTGCCCTGAGCCTGTCGAAGGGGGCAGAGCCCCTCTGCCGGGGGCGCGGGGGTGTCCCCCGCATCCAAGTTTCCCACCCCCTTCCTGGAGGAAGGGGGACGGGGGGATGGTCGAAACGCCCGTCGGCAGCCGACGCCATAACGAGGTAACCCGCAGTCAGGCAAGTGGACACAAAAGAAGGGAGTGCAGAGGGGCGGAGCCCCTATGCCGGGGGCGCGGGGGTGTCCCCCGCATCCAAGTTTCCCACCCCCTTCCTGGAGGAAGGGGGACGGGGGGATGGTCGAAACGCCCGTCGGCAGCCAACCATAGCGAGGACAGAAAAGAGAGGTGAGCGATGCTCGATACCCTACGGACCCTGCTCGGTACCCCAGACACGACCACGAGGGCCAACGACCCCCTCGGCGGCGCGCTGCGCATGCTCCAACCCGACCACGGCGTCGGCCCCGAGTGGCAGGCGACCGTCTACGGCGAGTACTACGCCCGCAGCCCCGACGTCTATGCGGCCGTCAAGCTGCGCGCCGAGTCGGTCGCCCGCCCGCCGCTGCTGGTCCGCAGGCGCGATGCCTCCGGCACCTCCGTGCCCGTCGGGCACGACCACCCGGTCCAGCGGCTCATCGACTCCGTCAACAGCTGGTGGACGCGCGTCGACCTGCTCGTCGCCACCGAGACGTACCTCTGCCTCTGGGGCGCCGCATTCTGGTTTTTAGGGCACTCAGGTGCCGGGTCAGCCGACCCCGACGAGATCTGGGCGCTGCGGCCGGACCGCGTCCGCGTCGTGCGCGACCCCGGCAAGTACGTCGCCGGCTTCGTCTACACGGAGAACGGGCGCGAGTTCCCGATGCTGCCCGAGGAGGTCGTCTGGTTCCGCTACTTCAATCCGCTCGAGGAGTTCGCAGGCCTCTCGCCGCTCGCGGCCGCGCGGCTGACCGCGGACATGGGCATAGACGCGCTGCGCTTCAACCGCGAGTTCTTCCGGAACGGCGCGCAGCCGCAGGACATCGTCTTCCGCGCGCACGGGCAGGTCACCGACGAGCAGGTCGCGGCGTTCTATGCGCGGCTCGACGCCCGCTTCACCGGCCCGCAGCGCGCACAGCGCCCGATCGTGACCGGCGAGGGCTGGGAGGTCCAACGCCTCGGCATCAACCACCGCGACATGGAGTGGCTGGCCGGGATGCGGTGGAGCCTGGAAGGCATCGCCCGCGTCTACGGCATCCCACTGCCGCTCCTCGAGGACTTCTCGCACGCCACCTTCGCCAACGTGCGGGAGGCGCGGCGCCTGTTCTGGGAGAAGACGGTTGTCCCAGAGCTCGTGTTCCTAGAAGCGACCATCGCCGAGGGCCTGCTCCCACGCCTCGGCCCGCAGGCGCAAGGCCTCGAAGTCGCCTTCGACCTGAGCGCCATCGAGGCCCTGAGCGAGACGGACGCCGAGCGCACCCGCCGCCACGTCGCCCTCGTCCAGGCGGGCATCATGACCGTGGACGAAGTGCGCAGGGAGCGGGGGCTTGGGTGAGGGTAAGCAAAACCGAAGGTGACAACCGCATGTAGTGTAACTGTCACTCATCTGTCATCATAGTGACGAGTCATCGACACACACACCCGGGCGGACGAGCCCCCGGCAGGTCCTTTGCAGGACGGCCGGGGGCTTTTTTCGTGCCCCGGCGTGAGGAGCGCAAGCATGACGACGCTGACGAACGCAGCCGCAACCGACCGCGAGCGCTGGGAGCGCGAGCGGCTCTTCGAGTCGCTCGAGGCCTACCGCCGCGGCATCGCCGACGCACCGACGGTGCACAAGTACTTCGTCAGCACGGCCAGCCTCCCCAACGAGGACCGGCCGCTGACGTTCGTTGCATCCGACGAGACCGAGGACCGCCTCGGCGACGTGGTCCGCGCCGACGGATGGGAGCTCGACACGTACCGGCACAACCCGGTGTTCCTCTGGGCCCACGACGTGTCGCGCACGCCCATCGGCCGCAGCTCGTGGGTCGGCGTCGAGGGCACGCGGCTGCTGGCCACGGTCGAGTTCGCGCCGACCGCGTTCGCACGCGAGGTCGAGCTGCTGTACCGCCAGCGCTTCCTGCGCGCCGTCAGCGTCGGGTTCCGCGCGAAGGCGTTCAGCTTCCGCCGGGACCCCGTGCGCGGCGTGGAGGGCGTGGAGTACTCGAAGCAGGAGCTGCTGGAGATCAGCGCCGTGCCGGTGCCCGCGAACCCGCGGGCGCTGGCCCGCGCCCTGGCCAGCGGGCTCGAGGTGCCGCGGCTGCGTCCGCTGTTCACGTTTGAGGAGAAGGGCGACGGGACGGCGGGCATCGCCTCCGGCGACGCCGACCAGATCGTCGGCGCTCTGCGGGCGCTGCGGACGGCCATCGGCTGAGTGCTTCCAGGTTCCCGTTCGTGGTGAGGGTCTCGGACCACGTACGGAGGTTTCGCCGCAATCGTCTGTTCGCCCTTCGAGAACCTCAGGACGAACGGGACCAGGGACTCTTCGACTGGCTCAGGGTGGCCGAACG
>JADFRC010000077.1:0-1328 GCA_022561455.1 Chloroflexota bacterium
TCGTGCTGAGGCTCTCGAAGTACGAACGAACGGTAGCCGGCACCGCCGGTGGGCGACAGGGGCACAGCTTTGACCCACAAGGGGTAGCGCTTCTGATTGCGGTGCACGTCGTTCACGAGCGGCCCAGCCAGCGCCTGATCGCGCCTGCGAACCACTGGTCGGTCTGCGCTGGCGAGTGAGTGAAGGCTGTGCCCTTGCTTTTTGGGCGCCGCCGTCGAGAATGCGCGGGCGTGGGAACCCACGCTCACCAAAAGGAGGCGCCCCATGGGACGAGAGATAGACGAGGTCAAGTACGAGGTGGCCATCGCCACACGGATACTCGCGGCCACCGGGCTCGCGACCGGCGTGACGGCGGGGCTGGGACACGTGAGCATGCGCGTCCCCAACGAGCCCGACAAGTTCGTGGTCAAGGGCAGGGGATACGAGATCGACTCGCTCGCGGAGATGCAGTACGACGACATGATCCTGTGCGACCTCGAGGGCTACAAGATCGATGGCCCGGCGCGCAGCACGCAGTGCTCGGAGGTCAAGATCCACGCCTGCATCCTCCGGGAGCGGCCCGACGTGATGTCGGTGGTGCACGTGCACCCGCGCAACGTGATCCTGATGACCGTGCTGGAAGAGACGCTGGTGCCCATGTGCCAGGAGGGGGCCGACCTGGTGCGCACGCCGCTCCCCGTGTACCCGCATACGAAGACGGTGTGGAGCGAGGCGGAGGGCATGGAGCTCGTCGAGACGCTCGGCGACGCCAAGGCGGTCCTGATGCAGGGCCACGGCGCCACGATGACCGGACGGAGCACGTCGGACGCGGTCATTAGCATGCTCCAGCTCGAGGAGCAGGCGCGCATGAACCGCTGGGCGGTCGCCGCGGCGGGATCCGGCCATAAGCGGATCTCCGACGCCTTCCTCGACGAGGCGACCAACCGGCCGCGGCAGGACGAGTACCCGCACTTCGTGGACCTGATGCGCCGCATCGGCGGCAACCCGCCGCGCAACGGCGTGTGGAACTCCTACCGCAAGCAGGTGTCGGTGGACATGGTCAAGCCGTAGAGCTGCTTGCGCCCGGGCGCACGCCGTGCGCCCCTACGACAAGCTAGCACAGAGAGGGGCGCACCGAGTGCGCCCCTCTCCCTCCGCCGTCGGCCTCTACCTGCCGCCGGCGATGTCGACCAGCCGTCCCGTCTGCCAGCGCAGCACGCGGACGATGGTAAGCAACGCTACGGCGATGCCCGAGAAGAGCAGCGCCATGCCCACGAACTTGAAGGGTGCGAGCCAGGTGGCCACCGCGTTCACGGTCCCCAACTGACGGAGCAGCTCGGAGCCCGCGA
>JADFRC010000077.1:1425-9743 GCA_022561455.1 Chloroflexota bacterium
GGCCGCCGCGTCGATCTCCGCGATGGAGTGGCCGTAGAGGTCGCTCACGGTCGTCGCGTTGACGATGCCGACGACGAACGCCGCGACCAGGACCATGACGCCCATCATCATCAGCATCGGGAAGACGTTGGCGATGGCAGGCTTGAACGTCTTGACGTCCGCGCCGAGAGAGCGTTGGACCGCCGCGCCACCCGCCCGCAGGTTCCCGAGGACCGTCGCGAGCAGGAAGATGATGGACCCGAGCAGCATGCCGAGGCCCAGGAACTTGAACGTGGGCAGCCATGCCTTGGTCGTCTCGACGAACTGCCGCGCGTCCAAGATCGCCCCGGTGTCGCCGTCCCTCGTGAGCTTGTCGAACTCGAAGATGAAGCCAACCTTGGCCTGGAGCACCACGCCGAGGATGAACGCGATTCCCACGATCATGAGGCCCATGACGGCCCACGGCGCCCACATCTTGCGCGCCATGCGCTGCATGCCGGTCATGTCCGCTGTCCTCGTGGCCGCCTCATAGGAGCCGGTCGCTGTTGCAATCGATGCCATCATTCCACCTCCTGAGATGGATGGAGCCTGAATCTACGAGCCCGCCTTGTGTTGCGTCGCGATGGGTAGGACCGTCGCCAGTGCCGCCGCCCGCAGCCTGATGCGCGGGACGATCGAGGCGAGCGCCGTGACGATGCCTGAGAAGAACAGCGCGACCCCAACGAACTTGAACGGCTCTAGCCACGTCGAGACGGCACTCACGCTCCCGATCTGGGCGAGCAGGTCCGAACCTGCGGCCGCACCGTCGCGGGAAGCTTTCGCCGTGCTCCAGTAGTCGCCGGAGATCACGCCGAGCGCGATGCCCACGACCAGCGCCGCCATCGCGCTCGTGAGTCCCGCCCCAAGAAGTGCGTACGCGAGGCGCACCCTCGCGTGCGGTCTCTCAGCCTCGGTACGGAGCTCCTCCAAACTGACGTCCACCTGTTGGGCCATCTCCTGCACCTCCTTTCGTCCGCCGGTCTATACCCGTACGCCGATACGATGCATCGGACAGCCCAAACGATACTGTAAGAGTCGATTAATGTCGTAACAGAAGATTGTTCAGCAGCAATAGGCTAAGAAGCTGACGGAAGAGGTTCATCAGCGAATGGCGGTGTTACCACCCGGACCGATGCGCTATATGAGTTAGATTCGACGGGAGGCCGGTTGGGTGTGGAACATGGAGCGGCACGCCTCTAGCGCACTGTATTGCGCGGACGAGGCCGTGGTGCTACCCTTGCGCGTGACGTGAGTACGCTCGTTCGCACAAACTGCGCGTGTTGTTGGCCATAGGGCCAGCCGCGTAGACACACGCCCCGTAAACGCTGCGCCCTTCTAACGATGAAGAGGCGCAGTATTTTTTTGCCCGCGAGCGGCATGGCCCGCGATCGGACTGGACGAAAGAAGCGAGGACCCGATGACGACGACGAAGAGCCCGGTGATCCGAGGACTCCAGACCAGGGAAGAGAAGCTCAAGATGGACTACGGCAGGTCCATCCTGCCGTATGTCCCCTCCGAGGTCGACGACTTCGAGACCGAGGCTACCCGGTACCTCAAGGGCGAGTGGGAGTCGGAGGACCTGTTCACGATGTACCGGCTGATCCGCGGCGTCTACGGACAGCGCCAGGCCGACGTGAACATGATGCGCGTCAAGATACCCTCGGGCGCGATGACGGCGGACCAGCTCGATGCCTTCGGGGAGGTGATCGCCAACTACGCTCCCCTCAAGAAGGGCCACATCACGACCCGCGAGAACATTCAGATCCATTTCCTGAAGATCGCCGACACGGCGGCGATCATGCGCATCCTGGGCGCCGCCGGGCTGACCTCGCGCGAGGCCTGCGGCAACACCGTCCGCAACGTCGCGGGCGACCCGCTCTCCGGCGTGGCGCCGGACGAGCCCTTCTACGTCGGCCCGTACCTCGCGGCGTACACGCGCTGGTTCATCCGCCACCCCATGACGCAGGCGCTGCCCCGCAAGTTCAAGACCGCGTTCACGAGCGGCTCGATCGACACCGTCGTCGCCGACATCCACGACCTCGCGTTCCTGCCGCGCGTCCGCACGAGCAAGGACGGCATCGAGGAGCGCGGCTTCGAGATGCGCGTCGGCGGCGGCACGTCCATCATGCCGCGCATCGCCTGGACGCTGTACGACTTCGTGCCGGTCAGCGAGTACCTGCGGGTCTCCGAGGCCGTGATCCGGGTCTTCCACGGGACCGACGAGCTGCGCAAGAACAGGATGCGCGCGCGCATCAAGTTCCACGTGGACAAGGTCGGCATCGACGTCTTCCGGGCCGAGGTGGAGGCGGAGCTCGAGGGGGAGTGGGCGAAGGAGGACTTCGACCCGACGCCCCTCATGGAGCTGCCGCCCGAGCTCGACGAGGACCCGCCGCCGCTCGTCCCGGTGCCCGAGGTCAACGAGAGCAAGGCCTTCTTGGCCTGGCGGGAGTCGAATGTCTTCCCGCAGTCCCAGGAGGGGTACAACTGCGTGTTCGTCACGCTCCCTCTCGGCGACATCCACGCCGGCCAGTTCGGGCCGCTGGCGGACATCGCCCGCCGCTATGCCGGTGGGCGGCTGCGGACCACGGCTGAGCAGAACCTGCTCTACCGCTGGGTGCCCGAGGGCCATCTGCACGCCTTCTGGGAGGCGCTGGAGGCCATCGGCCTCTCGGAGGACGGCGCGAACCAGATCACCGACGTGGTCGCCTGCCCCGGCACCGATAGCTGCAAGATGGGCATCACGTCGTCGATGGGTGTGTCCATCGCGCTGCGGAAGTCGATCCGCGAGTTCGGCAGCGACGATCCGCTGATCAGGGAGCTGCACGTCAAGGTCAGCGGCTGCCCGAACGGCTGCTCCCGCCACCACATCGCGAACATCGGGTTCCAGGGCGCCGTGACCAAGGGCGACGGCAACCACGTGCCCGCGTACGAGGTCTTCCTGGCGGGCAACTACGGCAACGCGGACGACGTGCGCTTCGGCCACCGGGTCAAGGCCAAGGTGCCGGCGAAGCGGCTGCCCGAGTTCATGACGGACATGCTGACGTACTACCAGGGCGAGCGCACGGACGGCGAGCGGTTCAACGACTTCGTGGACCGCGTCGGCACGGCGCCCTTCGAGGAGCTGGCCCGGAAGTACCGCGAGGTCGGAGCGCTCAACAAGGCGAACCTCGGCACCTACATGGACTGGGGCAAGACCGTCATCTTCAAGCTGGAGCGCGGGGAAGGCGAGTGCGCGATCTAGACGGCGCACATGGCTTTGCCCGCGGCACGACATCACGACAGATAGGCAAGGGGAGTGAGATGAGCGGATCCAATACTGAGCTGGTGGAGGCGCTGCACTTCGGCGAGAAGATGGAGCGCTCGCTCCAGCTGATCGATGAGGCATGGCGCACGCACGGAGACGGCCTCGTCATCGCCGACAGCCTGGGTAAGGACTCCGCCGTTATCTGGCACCTCGCCAAGCGCGTGAGTCCCAAGATACGCGGCTTCATCGTGACCACCCGCTACAAGCCGCGGGAGACCAAGCAGCTCATGCGGGAGAAGGTAGCGCAGTTCCCGGAACTTCGCGTTTTCAGCAACGATTCGGAGCAGCCCGAAGCGCGCTACAGCTACGACCCTGACGGGTGCTGCTTCGATCTGAAAGTGCTCCCCACGCGCCAAGCCGTGCAGCAGATGGAGGCCACGTGCTGGGTGACCGGGCTGCGTTGCACGGAAGGTCGGACGCGGACCGACCTCGACGAGACCGAGGAGCGCGACATCGGGCTCGTCAAGCTCAATCCGATCCTGCTCTGGTACGAGTACGAGGTGTGGAAGTACATCGCGATCCACCAGATCCCGGTGAACCCGCTCTACGCCGAGGGCTACCGGTCTCTGGGGTGCGCCCCGTGCACGGCCATCGTCGCTGGGGGGGATGAGCGCGCGGGCCGCTGGATCGGGACATCCAAGTGCGGTGGGGAGTGCGGTATCCACACGAAGCCGCTGCTCGTCACCACGACGTAGCAGGCGCTTCGTGACGGACACCGCGCCTCTTCTTGCAATGGTCCTGCTCGTCTGGGGCCTCGTGGCCGCGGGGTTGCTGGAGACGCCCGTGCGGGGCTGGTGGCGCCGCCGCGCTTCGGGCCGCCAGGCCCGCTAGGAGCGCTCCGTGGCCATCTCGCGCACGCGCGCCCAGGACTACGCCGAGTCGCTGCTGAACCGCCCGCGCGGCGAGACGCCGGTCACGCTGCGGCGCTTCCGCAGCGGCTGCACGCTCTTTCACGGCCGCCGCGCGCTCACGAAGACGCACGCATCTGGCGTGGGCGAGCTTCAGGCCGAGTTCATGGCGCAGGCGCTCGGACTCGAGGTGCCCGCGGTCGGCGGAGCTGTGTCCACGCGCATCGCGACCGGAGCGCTCTACCGCGCCATCGCGATCTCCTCGCTCGACCTGCGCCGGCCCGAGGCGCGCGTGCTGCTGGGCGAGCTGCTGACGACCGCGGCGATGCAGCGCGGCGGGTTCGAGACGGTCGACGTGTAGCGGCCCTGAGGCTCCCCTGTCCATACTCGCTCTGCCGTAAAGCGTCCGCTGTCCGTTGCAAGCACGTCGGCGCTCTGCGGCCCTTTCGACCATCCCCCCGTCCCCCTTCCTACCAGGAAGGGGGTGATGAAGCTAGATACGGGGGACACCCCCGTGCCCCCGGCAGAGGGGCTTCGCCCCTCTGCACTCCCCATGCGGTATGGGAATGGGTCTCGAAACGAGATCCCGAGTCGATGGCGAGCCGCGCTCCTAGGCCGCCAGGCGCTTGGGCGTCGGGACCGAGAGGAACGCCGCCGCCGCGGCCCACAGGCCGGCGATGAGCCATAACGCCAGCCCGTAGCTGTCGGTGCGCTCGAACAGGAACCCGGCCAGGATGGGCGCGCCCGTCGTCCCGCCGATCGATCCGGCCATGACGGAGCCGCGGATGGTGGAGTACGCGCGCCGGCCGAATGCGCGCCCCACCGACGCCCACAGCAGCGAGTACAGGCTGTAGCTCGCCGAGACCAGGACGGCTCCCGCCCAGATGGCCGGGGCCGTCTCGACCACGTTGATGACGAGGACGCCGGCCCCCGCCATCAGCGCCACGATGGCCGCGACCAGCGACGGGCTGAAGCGGTCGGCGAGCCGTC
Source organism: Chloroflexota bacterium (assembly GCA_022561455.1). Taxonomy (GTDB): domain Bacteria; phylum Chloroflexota; class Dehalococcoidia; order Lucifugimonadales; family Australimonadaceae; genus JADFRC01. The sequence goes on from JADFRC010000077.1 coordinate 6,586, forward strand.
CGGCGGCCAGCGCGATCACCGCTCCGAACGCCGTCGAGACGGTGAGCATGAGGGCCGCGCTGACGGGGTCGATGCCCTTCCAGGCCATGATGGGCACGAAGTGGATGCCCAGCCCCGCCGTCGCACCGCCGAAGCAGAAGGCGGCGCCGGTGATGAGCCAGAAGGTGGGCGTGCGCATCGCGGCCTGTGCGCTCATGCCGGCGTCCTGCGCTGCGGGCGGCGAACCGCCTTCCGGGGCGGGAGCACCGTCGGGCAGCAGCCCCATCTCCTCCGGCGTATCGTGGGAGGCCCACGTGGCCGGGAACCCCAGCAGCAGTACCGCTCCGGCCGACGCGAAGGCGGCCACGCGCCAGCCCGACGCCTCGATGATGAGCGCGAGGGCGGGCACGAGCGCCAGGACGCCCACTCCCGAGCCGACCTGCATGGTGGACATGGCGGTCGCCTTGAGGCGGTCGAACCAGTTGTTGATGAGCCCGGAGGAGCCGTTGAACGCTACGTTGAGGGACGTGAGGCCGATGGGCACCAGGAAGACGACGAAGACGACGACGATGTTGGGCGATAGGGCGAAACCGACGTAGCCAAGGGCCATGACGGCGACGCTGACCAGCAGGACCTTCCGCGGCCCATAGCGGTCCATGAGCGCGCCGCTGAGCGGTGCGCTCAGCCCGCCGGCGAGTCCGCTGAGGGCGAAGAGCAGCGCCGAGACACCCCGGTTGATGCCGAGGCTCTCCTCGAGCGGGATGATGAACAGCGTGCTGCCGACGACGAAGATGCCGGTGCCGGCGGCGCGCGGACCCAGCATCAGACCGATCATCCGCCAGCCGTAGAAGCTCGACCGCGCGCGGTCCAGGGTTGTGGAGAGGATGGGCATCGGGTTCTCAGAGTATAGACGGCGCCGGCGCTCTCCCTCGACTCGGCCTCGCCCGCTGGAGTACCGTAGTGGCCGTGTCGTCGTTCCTCGCCAGACGTGTCGAGTTCCTGAGCGTTCTCCGCAACCGCGATTACCGCGTCTACTACATCGGTATGCTCTCGAGCGTCACCGGCCACCAGGCGCTGATCGCCGTCCAAGGCTGGCTCGTGTACGACCTCACCGGCCTGCCCGCGGCCCTGGGGTTCGTCGCCGGAGCGCAGGCGGTGCCGGGCATCGTCTTCAACCTCGTGGCGGGTGCGCTGGCTGACCGGGTGGACCCCCGCCGGCTCATCGTCATCGGCCAGGGCTCCGCAGCCGTGCTGACGGCGATGCTGGCCACGGTCGTCCTCACCGGGCAGGCCGGTGTCTTCCATATCTTGGTCTTCGCCTTTCTGACGGGCGCCGCGCTCTCTTTCGACCAGCCGGCGCGCCGCACGGTGTGGCCGGCACTGGTGCCGCGGCACCAGTTCATGTTCGCGGCCTCGCTGAACCAGACCATCTGGAACGGGACGCGCGTCTTCGCGCCCGGGATAGGCATGGGCATCATCGCGGTCGTGGACCTCCTCACCGGCAACCCGCGCCTCGGGGCCGCCATCGCGTTCTACGCGGTCAGCATGGGGCTCGTGGGGATGGTCGTCGCGGTGCTGATGATCAACATGCCGCCGCTGCGGCGCTCGACGGGGGCAACGGTGCTGCACGACATCCGGGACGGGCTCGTCTTCGTCGGCCGCAACCGCGTGTTCTTGGTGCTGCTCCTGCTGGGGTTCACCATCGGCTTCTTCGGCCTATCGTATGCCCAGCTCATGCCCGCGTTCGCGAAGGACGACCTGGGGCTTGGCCCCACCGGGCTGGGGGTGCTGCTGTCCGTGAACGGGGCGGGTGGCATCATCGGCATCCTCACGGTGGCCTCGTTCGGGCAGTACCAGAGCCGGGCCTGGGTGATGGGAGGGGGAGCGGTCCTGTTCGGCGTGACCGTCGTGCTCCTCGGCCTGGCCGGAGCCCTCGGCTCGTACGCGATGGCCGTCGTGTTCATCGCCGGGGGCGGCGCACTCTACAGCGTGTTCCAGATCTCGGCGAACACGGTCCTGAGCCTGCTCGTGCCCGAGGAGTTCCGGGGGCGCGTGATGGGACTGCGCGGCATCATGTGGTCCCTCTCGCCGCTCGGCGCGCTGATGGGCGGGCTGGTCGCGACGTGGGTGAACACGCCGTTCGCCATCGCGCTCGGCGGTGCGGTCGTCATCGTCGTCACGGTGGTGACGTTCGCCGCGAGCGGGCAGATACGGCGGATACGCTCCATCGTGGCCGAGCTGGACGCCGCGCCCGTCTCGGGGGGGGCCTGGCGCTAGACGGCCCTGCCTGAGCCCTCGCTGAGCGGCGTACGCGGTGTTTTGACACCCCACGGGGCCGGTCGATATACTCGCGCCGCGCACGGTGGCCCCGCGCGCGATGGCCCCTTACACGTCGAGTGGAGCGGAGGTGGGAGCATGGCACGCAAGGTACTGCACATCCCCGGCAAGTGGCACGGCGGACAGCCGATCCCGCCCGCGACGAAGACGGGCCCCCTCGTGACCTCGGGTGGGGTCATGGGGATGAACCCGGACACCAACGAGGTGCCGGAGGACATCGCCGAGCAGGCGAAGTGGGCCTTCGAGCACGTCCGCCGGATCATGGCGGCGGCCGGCGGCACGACCGACGACATCGCGCACATGAACGTGTTCGTGAAGAGCCGCGACGCGCGGCCGATCATCAACGAGGAGTGGGTGGCGATGTTCCCGGACGAGGAGAGCCGGCCGACGCGCCACACGATCCAGAACGACGCGCTCGCGGGCAACATGCAGCTCCAGCTCCAGTTCACCGCGTACGTCGCCTGAGGGCGGCCCGCCGGCCCCCCGCATCCGAAGGAGAAGCCCATGGCAGTGGACGAGTGGGTTGAGCGTCTCGTCAAGCTCGATACGTGCGCCGTTTCCGACGCGCAGGACAAGCTCGGGATCATGGGGACGATCACCGGCATCGTCCCCCTCTACCCCACGGAGCGCATCGCCGGCCGGGCTGTGACGGTCCGGCTCGTGACCAAGGGCGACGAGGAGGCCAAGGTGCACCTCGGCGCGACGGCGGTCGTCACCGCGGATGCGGGCGACGTCATCGTCATCGACCATGCCGGCCGCACCGACGTCGCCGGCTGGGGCGGCATCCTCTCGACGGCCGCGCGCACCAAGGGAGTCGCCGGCGTCATCATCGACGGCGCCTC
>JADFRC010000078.1 GCA_022561455.1 Chloroflexota bacterium
CCGAGAGCCTGGCGGGTCTGATCTTCGGGCCGCTTGCTGCGGGCAACGGCCTGGTGGTGTCGGTTTCGTCCGGCTACGCCCCGCTCGCCGGGTTGCTGGTCGAGGCACTCCATGGATCCGGGGTTCCGGACCACGTCCTCGTCCTGGCCTCCGGAGAAAGCCTCCTCCCGCTCGCCGCCGGCCCGCTCCAGTTCGCGGCGACCGACCTGGGGCTTGGCGCCACTCGCCGGCTTCACGGCGTCTTGGCGGTCACCCGCGAGTCCGAGGGCCAGGACTGGGTGAAGGCGCTCATCAGCGTGGCCGATGGCCTGGCGCCCGGCGAGCCGGGGTTCTTGAGGCAGTTCGCTTTGCCTCGGACCGTGGCGGTTCGGACGCTGCGGCATGGGGCCCAGCTCGACCTGCCGTAGTCCCGCCCACGCTGATGCCACCCGCCCGGCGCCAACGGCCACAGCTGCGGCACAATCCGATATCGTACCAACCGAGCGCATGTCCCGAGTGGAGGGACCGAGAGATGGCAACGAGATCCAAGGAACTTTCCGACCGGCTTCGCGTGCCCGCCTCCGAGCTGACCGTGCGGATCGATGAGCGGTCCCTGGGCTTCGCTTCCACCAGCGAGCTGTCGCCACTCGAAGGGACCATCGGGCAGGACCGGGCGTTGCGGGCGCTCGAGTTTGGACTGCGGGTGAAGGCCCGTGGTTTCAACGCGTTCGTGACCGGCGTCCCGGGGTCGGGCCGCAACACGACGCTGGCGAGCTATCTGAGCCGCGTCGCCGAAGAGCGACCGGTGCCGGGCGACTGGGTCTACGTCAGCAACTTCGCCGACGAGATGAAGCCGCGTGGCATCGGGCTGCCGGCGGGTCTGGGGCGGCGGCTCGCGCAAGGCATGGCCGAGCTGGTAGGGGAGGTGAAGGCACGCCTGCCCCGCGTCTTCGAGAGCGATGAGTACAAGCGTCAGGTAGAAGATGCACTTCAAGCGATCCGGAAGCGGCATAAGGAGATCGAGGAGGAGATGGTCACCGAGGCACGCCGCAGAGGCATCGGCTTGACCATGACACCCGCGGGCGCCATCGGCGCATTCCTGGGTCCAGACGGGACGCCGATGACTCAGGAGCAGATCGGGGCCCTCTCAACGGAGCAACTCGCCGAGGTCCGGGAGCAAGAGCAGGGACTGCAGGAGTTCATGGCACAGCGGTCAGCCGAGCTCCGACGGTTGGAGCGGGAGGAGACGGGCGTCCGGCAGGAGCTCAGCCGGAACGTCGCGAGCTTCGCGATAAAGCCGCTGTTTGCGGAGCTCGAGCAAACGTTCGAGGCGGAGGCGGAGGCGCTGGTCTATCTCCGCGAAGCGCGCGAGGACATGCTGCACCATCTGCGGCTCTTCTTCGAAGACGACGGTCCATCGGCCGGCCACCCGTCCGTATCGGACGATCCCGGCCGCGACCCGCTGAAGCGCTACGGCATCAACGTGTTCGTCGATCATTCGAAGTCCAGCGGGGCCCCGGTGGTCTTCGTGCAGAACCCTTCGTACTACAACGTCTTCGGCAAGGTCGACCACGTCTTTCGAATGGGCGTCATGAGCACGGACTTCTCGATGATCCGGTCTGGTGACATCCATCGAGCCAACGGTGGGTTCCTCGTGTTTCAGGCCAAGGACCTGCTGTCGTATCCATTCGTTTGGCAGGCCCTCAAGCGCGCGTTGGGCAGCGGCTTCACTCGGATCGAGACCCTGGGTGACCAGCTCGGATCGATGCCCACGACCAGCCTCGAGCCCGCGCCCATGCCGATCGACGTGAAAGTCGTGCTCGTGGCCAATCCGGCGCTCTGCCGGATGCTTCAGCTGTATGACGAGGACGTCCGGAAGCTGTTCAAGGTAAAGGCGGACTTCGGATACGACATGGAGCTATCCGAAGAGAACATCCGTGGGTACGCGAGCTTCGTCGTGAACCGCGTGCAAGAGGAGGGCCTCCCGCACTTCGATGCGTCCGGCGTCGCCCGGCTGGTGGAGCAGTCGTCGCGCATGGTGGAGGACAAGCACAAGCTCACCACCCAGTTCGGAGAGGTAGCGGACCTCGTCACTGAGGCCGCGTACTGGGCGCGGGAGGCAGGTCACGACGAGGTTTCCGGCGAGGACGTCTTGCAGGCAGCGAGGGAGCGCCGGCACCGCTCGAACCTTACCGAGGAGCGGCTCCAGGAGCTGTACGACGCGGGCACGATCCGCCTCGAAGTCGACGGCGAGGCGGTCGGCCAGGTCAACGGGCTCGCCGTGGTCGACATGGGCGACTACTCCTTCGGCCGGCCGTCGCGGGTCACGGCGCGGGTCGGACTTGGCAGCGGCGAGATCACGCACGTCGAGCAGGCCAGTCAGATGAGCGGCCCCATCCACACCAAGGGTTTCCAGATCCTGATCGGTTACCTGGCCGGCAAATACGGCACGACCGCGACGCTGCCCATCCGGGCGAGCATCACGTTCGAGCAGACCTACCAGGGTGTCGATGGCGACAGCGCCTCCAGTACCGAGCTCTACGCTGTGCTCTCGAGTCTCTCGGGCGCGCCGATCGCGCAGCGGTTGGCGGTGACCGGCTCGGTCGACCAGCAGGGGACCGTGCAGGCGGTCGGCGGAGTGACCCAGAAAGTCGAGGGCTTCTTCGAGGTCTGCAAGTCCCACGGACTCACGGGGGACCAGGGCGTCATGCTCCCCGCCTCCAACGTCCGGAACCTCGTGCTCAACAATGAGGTGACCGCGGCCGTGGAGGCAGGCCGATTCCACGTCTATGCGATCAACTCCATCGAGGAGGGGATCGAGCTGCTGACCGGCGTGCCCGCCGGCGAGGCGGATGAGAGCGGCCTCTACCCGGAGGGCAGCATCAACGCACGGGTGGTCGCCAGGCTCGAAGCGATGGGCGAGATGCTCCGGTCGCCGGACCTCGTGGGGACGCGGACTCGGGACGAGACATCGAAAACGACGCTTGAAGAGGACCAGAGCCGCGAGCGGGACCCTCGCGAGGGGCCCGGCCAGCCCCCAGTGGCCCCGATGCCGTGATCGGCAGCGCTACGCAGCCGCGCGAGCGTTCACAAACCTTCACGGGCTGGACGGCCGAGTTTACGGCGACGTCACCAGCGCTGGATATGCTGCAACTGGGCCGGAAGGGAGCGGGGTGAGCCCGCTCCACTATAGAGCCCAGAGGTCGCTTAAGGAGGTGCAATTTGCTGAGGCGCGCTATCGATCCACGGCCCGCCGGTTGCACGTCCTTGCGCCCTCGAGGAGGGCAGCAGCGGGCGAACTGGTAGGGCCAACGGAAGCCCGAGGCTCCGCGATGACTGACCTAGGCGCATGCAAGAACCTCGCGATCGAGGGCGCGCAATCCGGGTATAAGCCCGGGAGCGGCAACGGAGCCGAGGGCGAGTCCCTCACAACCGAATAGTCGCGTTTAACGCCGGGGGGACCGCGACGGTCGCTCCGGCGTTCCGTACCCGCCCGCCGAGCACACCAGCGCTCACGCACCAACCATCGCGCGTCCACCGAGACCCCTTGGGGGCGGCGGCGTCCTCGCGTCCGGCCAACGAGGCGAGGCGTACCGGCGGGGCAGGTTGCAGACATCCCGGCACGCGTGGTCAGTGTGCCGCCCGCCGGGCCTTCACGGGATATGTACGCCGCCGGGAAGCGGCGTCACGCGGCCTTCACGCCCCGATCGTACGCTCGTTGCACACAGGCCCACCCGGGGTCTGGTGCCACGGGGGGCCCTGTCCCAGGAGGTGCCCGATGTACGAGCGGATTCTCGTCCCGCAGGATGGCTCCGATCTGGCCCTGCAGGCGCTCCCCTATGCCCGAACGGTGTCTAGAGCCACTGGCGCAGAGGTCGAGCTGCTCAGCGTCATCGAGCCGATCGACGCGCCCGCCAGAGCGCAGGTGAGGGAGTATGCGGCCGTCGCTGCAGGCGGCCGGCCACACTGGCCGACGAACGACGAGCTGGCCCGCTTGCGGGACGAGCGGCGGAACGAGGCCATGAAGGCGCTCGATGGGATGGCTGAGTCGTTCGTGGGCGCGCGGCGTGCTCACTGCATCGTGCTTGAGGGCGACCCAGCCCAGGCCATCATCGACAGGGCCGACGAGCGCGCCAACACGCTCATCGTCATGGCTACTCACGGCCGATCGGGCATCGGTCGCTGGCTGCTGGGCAGCGTAACGGACACGGTGGTCCGGCACGCCAAGCAGCCCACGCTGGTGATCCGCGCCCGCGAGGAGCCCTCGCCATCGGCGGCGCTCTTGAAGAGCATCCTCCTTCCGCTGGATGGCTCTGGAACGGCCGAGGCAGCGATCCCGCACGCGGTGGAGATGGCAAAAGCCCTGGACATCGGGATCAAATTGCTACACGCGACGTCGTTGCTGCCGTACGCAACGAGCAATCCTGATGAGTCGCCCGACCTCTTCAATCACTGGATCGAGCAGAGACAGGCAGCAGCCCACGAATACCTCAACGGTGTGATGAAGCGCATCCGTGCCGAGGGCGTCCGGGACGTGAGTGAGGAAACCTTCGTCGGCGGTGCGGGGGCATCGATCCTGGGCGAGTTGAGCGGCTCGGGCGACCAGCTGGTCGTCATGGCGACACACGGTCGCTCCGGCGTCGGACGCTGGGTGCTGGGCAGCGTGACGGACCGCGTGGTCCGCCACAGCTCGGGCCCCGTGCTCGTCGTGCGGCCAAGCGATCCCACGTAGCCCGGCGCTGTCTGCACGACAGCGAGCCTGGCGGAACAGGAGCGAGGCGGCACGTGGAGCGACAGTCGGAAGCGCTTCGGGAGAAGGGCATCTATCCCGGCATGATCGTCGGCACCGCGGTCGATCCCTTCACACCAAGCGATACGCCAATCGCGTCACACGGTTTGTTGGCGTGGGGCGCAGTGAAACGGGAGCACGGAGGGGTGAGTGATGACCACAGACACGATCTCGGGCTTGGGTACCACGAGCGGCCGTCCATCTCGGGATGATCCCGCACGAGGCGAGCCGTTGGATTTCGAGGCCATCCCGCTGCATGAGCTCTTGACGCGGAGCGCCGCCGCAAGTCCTCGCAGCCCTGCACTGGTCTTCTATGGCCGCTCGACCTCCTACGCTTCCCTGCTGAGGGACGTCCAGCGGTTCGCGAGCGGGCTCCTCGGACTCGGACTCCACAAGGGCGACCGGGTCGGCATCATGCTGCCCAACTGCCCCCAGGCGGTGATCGCCTATTACGGCGTGCTCTGGGCCGGTGGGACGGTCGTCATGATCAACCCCCTCTATACGTCCCGCGAGCTCCGAGCGCAGGTCGAGGACTCCGGGGCGCGCATCGTGATCGCCTTGGACCAGTTTTCCGACCGCCTCGAGGAGATACGAGAGGACGCCGGCCTGGAGCAGGTCGTGCTCACGGGGATCCAGGAGCGTTTGCCGCGCCACTTGAGGGTGCTTTTCACGCTGAAACAGTGGCGCAAGGGCAGGCGGGCCAAGCCGGAGCACCACGTTGGCGTCGAGCGCTTCTCGAAGCTCCTGGCGAGCGAGCCCTTGGAGCGGGCGGTGCCTGTGGATCCGATGGTGGACCTGGCCGTTCTCCAGTACACGGGCGGCACCACGGGCGCTCCGAAAGGAGCCATGCTCACCCACGCCAACCTCGTGGCTAACTGCCAGCAGATCCGACTGCTTTACCCGGGTGTCGGGGACAGCCCGATGACCATCATGGGAGCGCTGCCGGTCTTCCATGCCTACGGCATGACGGTGGTCATGAACTACGGGATCATGACCGGCGGGCGGATCCTTCTGTTCCCCCGGTTCGAGCTCAAGCCGATCCTGAAGGCCATACAGAAGTACCGTCCTCAGCTGTTCCCCGGCGTCCCGACCATGTACGTCGCGATCGCCAACCACTCGCAGATCGAACGGTTCAACCTGCGATCCGTCGAGTGGTGCATCAGCGGCGCAGCGGCACTGCCCGAGCAGGTCAAGAAGTCGTTCGAGCAGCTCACCGGCGGCCGGCTGGTCGAGGGCTACGGACTCAGCGAGGCCTCGCCCGTCACGCACTGCAATCCACTCGAGGGAGCGCAGAGGCCGGGCAGCATCGGGCTGCCCGTAGCCGGGACGGAGTGCCGCATCGTCGACCTCGAGTCCGGCCTGCCGGTGGCGCCCGGAGAAGCCGGCGAGCTGCTGGTGAAAGGGCCACAGGTGATGCGCGGCTACTGGAACCGGCCGGACGAGACGCCAGCCCCCGTGACAGATGGCTGGCTGCGTACCGGCGACGTCGCGCGCATGGACGAGGATGGCTTCTTCTACATCGTGGACCGCAAGAAGGAAATCATCATCGTCGCGGGCCACAACGTGTACCCCCGCGAGGTGGAGGAAGTGCTCTCCAGCCATCTTGCCGTGCAGGAGGCTTCCGTCATCGGTATCCCCGACCCCTACAGCGGCGAGGCCGTGAAGGCCTTCGTGGTGCTCAAAGAGAGCGAAGGAGCCTCCCGTGAAGACCTCATGGGTTGGTGCCGTCATGAGCTGGCGCCGTACAAGATACCGCGGAAGATCGAGTTCATCGACGAGCTTCCCAAGTCGCTCATCGGCAAGGTGCTGCGGCGCGTCCTCGTGGAGCGGGAGGAGGCCGCCCGCGCCGCTGAAGCCGAAGGGAAGGACACCGGCATCCACGAGGCAACCGCGCCGAGGAGGTGACCTGTGAGCACTGCAACCGGAACGGCGAAAGGCGTCAGACTCCGGGGGGGCCACGGCAGCGAGCCGTCGGATGCTCCTAGCCCACGCTCCGGCGTACCGCCTCGGCAAGCGATTCGGCGAGCGGCGGTCTTGGGGGCCGGGACCATGGGGGCCCAGATCGCCGGACTCCTCGCCAGCAACGGCATCCCGTGCGACCTGCTCGACCTGGCATCGGAGGGGGAACCGAACAGGTTGGCGGAGGAGGGCAAGCGACGCCTCAGGACGCTGAAGCCACCGCCGCTCTATGACCCCCGCGCCCTCGAGATGATCCGTGCTGGGAACTTCACCGACGATCTCTCCCGTCTCGCTCAGGTCGATTGGGTTATCGAGGCTGTGTCAGAGCGGCTGGATATCAAGCGCGCGCTGTGGGAACGGGTCGCCCCGTATCTACGGCCGGACGTCATCGCCAGCACCAACACCTCGGGGATCTCCGTCGCCTCCATCGCCGAGGCGCTTCCGCCAAAGCTGCGTCCGCGGTTCCTGGGCACGCATTTCTTCAACCCACCCCGCTACCTCCGATTGCTCGAAGTCATTCCCACACCGGAGACCGACGAGGGCGTCGTCGAAGCCATACGCCGCTTCGGCGAGGACGTTTTGGGCAAGGGCATCGTCATCGCCAAGGACACGCCGAGCTTCGTGGCCAACCGCATCGGCGTCCACGGGCTCATGGCCACGCTGGACGCCATGCGGGAGTTCGGACTCGGTCCCGACGAGGTGGACGAGATCACCGGGCCTGCCATGGGCCGGCCTCGGAGCGCCACCTTCCGCACGCTGGACCTGGTGGGATTGGACGTAGTGGTCGACGTATGCGAACACCTGTCCTCGGTCATCTCCGATGCGTCGGAGCAGGCCGCCTTCAAGGTGCCGTCCGTCATCCATGAGCTCGTCCAACGGGGGTGGACCGGCGAGAAGGCAGGGCAGGGATTCTACAAACGGATCGAGGCGGAGGGGGCCACGGAGATCCTCGTGCTCGACGCCGATACCTTCGAATACCGCCCGCGCAAGAGGATCGAGGCGGCGTCGCTCGCGGCCGTGCGTGATCTGGAGGATGCCGGCGAGCGAGCGAGCATGCTGGTGGACGCCGACGATGCCGCCGGACGGTTCGCCTGGCGCGTCCTCTCGCGCAGCCTCGCCTACGCAGCGTGGAAGGTGGGCGAGGTGAGCGATGACATTGCCGGCATCGACCGGGCCATGCGCTGGGGCTTCGGGTGGGAGCTGGGACCGTTCGAGCTTTGGGATTCGTTGGGCGTTGCCAAGACGGCCGAGCGGATGCGGGCCGACGGGCTGAGCCTGCCCGGCTGGGTGAATGAGCTGGCCGGGCGCGACGGGCCGTTCTACCGCCATGAGGCGGACCGGTCGCTCCAGGCTACGCCTCGGTCCACCAACGTCCCCCTCACCGAGGGGCAGCGGACCATATCGCTCCGGCGGTTGCGGGCTACCGGACGGCCGGTCCTTGAGCGCCCAGGCGCCACCCTGTACGACTTGGGCGACGAGGTCGCCTTCCTCGACTTCCACTCCCCCAAGCAGGCCATCGGCCCCGACATGCTCGCGATGCTCGATACCGTTGCTCAAGACGAGCGGCCATGGTTCCGCGGGCTCGTGATAGGGAGCCACGTCCAACCCAACTTCTGCGTGGGTGCGAACCTGTTCTTGATCCTGCTTTCTGCGCAGGATGACGATTGGGAGGAGATCGATGCCACGGTCCGCCGTTTCCAGCAGAGTCTGCTGGGGCTGAAGCGCCTCCCGGTCCCCGTGGTCACGGCGCCCTACGGGCTCACCCTGGGCGGTGGCGCAGAGCTCATGCTCTCCGCCGATCGGGTGGCCGCGGCGGTCGAGAGCTACGTGGGCCTCGTCGAGGTGGGGGCCGGGCTGATACCCGCCGGTGGGGGCACCAAGGAGATGCTCCTGCGTGCGCTGGAGGGGCTCCCCAACGGCGTCGCGGCGAGAGGGAGGGGTGCCCCTCCGCTCTACCTGCCGGGGACGGACCCGACCCCGGCGCTGCTCGGCCTGTTCGAGACCATCGGCACGGCCAAGGTATCCGGCAGCGCCCCCCACGCGCGCGAGCTGGGCTTTCTGCGGGCCACCGACGTGGTGGTGCCGAACGTGGACCAGCTCCTCTACGTGGCCAAGCAGACGGTCCTGGCGATGGACGCCTCGGGCTATCGGCCCCCGGCGCCGGCCAAGCTTCCGGTGCTTGGTGCGGGGAGCAGGGCCATCTTGGAGCTGGCGGCCCAGCACATGGTCTGGGCCGGGTCCGCGTCCGAGCACGACCTGAAGATCGCACGCAAGCTCGCCTACGTGCTGACCGGGGGCGGCCGGCCTGCCGGGACTATGGCGGACGAGGAGTACTTCCTGGACCTGGAGCGCGAGGCGTTCCTGAGCCTGGTCGGCGAGCCGAAGACGCAGGCGCGCATGCAGCACCTGCTCCGGACGGGCAAGCCGTTGCGGAACTGATGCTTAAGGAGGCACGCGCTCAAGGGCGCGTATACGGGAGGCTATGCCATGGAAGAAGCGGTGATCGTGACAGCGGTCCGCACCCCGATCGGGAAAGCCCACACGGGGACACTCAAGGATGCCCGACCGGACGATCTGGCGGCCCTGGTGATCAAGGAGGCGGTGGCCAGGACGCCAGGCCTGGAGCCCGCCGACGTGGAAGACGTGGTCTTGGGCTGCGCTTTGCCCGAGGGAGAGCAGGGCCTGAACGTGGCCCGCATCGCGGCTATCCGCGCGGGGTTGCCAACGAGCGTGCCCGGCATGACCGTCAACCGGTTCTGCGCGTCGGGATTGCAGGCCATCGCCATCGCGTCGGAGCGCGTGATGCTCGGCGCCGCCGACGTCATCGTCGCCGGTGGCGTGGAAAGCATGAGCGCGGTGCCCATCATGGGATTCCGGCCCGCCCCCAACCCCGTTCTGGTGCAGGAGTACCCCCAGCTGTACATGGGGATGGGCTATACGGCAGAGGAGGTGGCCGTCCGCTGGGGCGTGAGCCGTGAAGACCAGGACGCCTTCGCCC
>JADFRC010000079.1 GCA_022561455.1 Chloroflexota bacterium
CCATCGCCATGACCTGCTCGCGCACCGCGTCCACGTCCAGCCCCTCGCCCTGGACGATGAACTGCGTGCAGTAGCCGTAGAGCTCATCCTCGGTGTGCTCCAGGAACTCGTGCGTGACGCCCGCCGCCGCCTTGGCGGGGCCGCCCTCCGGCACCGCGATCGTCAGCACCGCCTCGGTGCCGTCGAGAAGCCCGAGCGCGCCGGCCAGGAATGCGACGACGCCCTGGCCGCCCGCGTCCACGACGCCGGCCTCTTTGAGGATGGGCAGCTGCTCCGGCGTGTGCTCCAGCGCCCGCTCCGCCCCCGCCAAAGCGGCCCGCAGCACGTCGGCCGGCGTGCCGCTCTCCGGCGCGGCCGCCTCCGCGGCCGCGCGCATGACGGTGAGCATCGTGCCCTCGACCGGCTTGCCGACGGCCTGGTAGCTGGCAGCCGATGCGGCGGCCAGCGCGGCGACGAGGGCGGGCCCATCGCACTCCTCGCGGCCGGCGAGCCCCCCCGAGAGCCCCTTCATGAACTGGGAGAAGATGACGCCGCTGTTCCCCCTGGCTCCGAGGAGCGCCCCGCGGGCCAGCGCTTGGCTGACCTCGGCGACGGTGCCGGTGCCCGGCGGGGGCAGCTCGGGCGACTCGTTGGCGGCTTTGAGCGTCAGCAGCATGTTGATGCCCGTGTCGCCGTCGGGGACGGGGAAGACGTTGAGCGCGTTGATGGCGTCGACGTTCGCCTCCAGGCACCGGGTGCCTGCGGATACGAGCTCCCGGAACAGCTCGCCGTCTATGGTGGGTGGGTTGCTTGGGACCATCGTCTTGGCCGGCCCGCCAGGCCGTGCTAGACTTGGATGCGGCGGGCGCCTGGCGCCCGCATTCTATGAGCGCGGTGCCGGGGCCACAACCACGCCCCTGCTTGAGCACCGCAGAGGCACCGACGATGGCCATGTGCGAGATATGCGGCGCCCGGAGGCGGGCTGGCAAGAACGTCAGCCACTCCAACCGCCACACCAACCGCTGGTTCTTCCCGAACATCCAGCGCGCCAAGCTCGTCGTGAACGGCAAGAGCCAGCGGATGAAGGTCTGCACGCGCTGCCTGCGCACCGCGCAGAACAAGCAGAAGCGGCTGCTCGTCTAGCTCCTCCGGCCCCGCCCCACCTACCGGAACCACGTCCGTGTACCGCTCGTGCTGAGCCTGTCGAAGTACGAGCAAGCGCTGCTTGTGCGCGCCGACGTGGGCGTACGCAGACCCCACCTTACCCTTCGACAAGCTCAGGGTGAGCGGACGACTCCCGTTCGGCCCGTGCCAAACAAGCTAGGTCGGCTCTATCCATAGACCACTTATCGTCAACGGCCGAGCCGCAGCCCACAGAACAAGCTGTAGATAGTTGTTTGGTGGGCTCGCAGGTCTCGAGCCTCGGGCCTTACCGTTTACTCGAGCCAGCGGCCGCAGCAACGCGCCCTCCTGGGGCGTTTGCTTGGCGAATCGTTCGCTGAGCGAGCACGGCGAGGCTCTCCGGCACCTGGACTTCGCCATCGCCGAGTTCCGCGAGATGAAGGGGCAGCCGTCGCTGGAGAAGGCGACGGGCTCGAGGCTCGCGCAAACGAGCTAAGGCTCCGACGTGGTAGGATGAACGCACCCCCACGATCTTGTGAGCTACCTTTCTGCTTCCCCGGTCCGATACGCCAGGCTTGTGCTGGTGCTTCCGAGCGAATGGGCAATCCAACGCTTTAGGAGCACCAGATGAGAATTTTTGTCGGTAACCTCAGTTTCAACACCAGCGACAATGACTTGCGTGATGCCTTCGCCCCCTATGGGCAGGTCGTGAGCGCGCAGGTCATCACGGACCGCGAGACCCAGCGCTCGCGGGGGTTCGGCTTCGTCGAGATGGGCGACGATGACGCCCGGAAGGCGATTAGCGGCCTGAATGAGTCCGATCTCCAAGGCCGCGCGCTCAACGTCAACGAGGCCAAGCCGCGAGAAGACCGCGGCTCACGCGGCGGCAATTCCTGGTAGTCGCCAGCAGGTAAGCGTGACCAGAAGTCCCAGCGCACTCCCCCGGTGTCGGCGGGGGAGGCGTTCTTGCCTGCGCCCAGAAGGCGCATCGAGCTAGGATTCAGGCGACTAGGTTGGGGGGATGCCGACAATGGATCTTCGGGAACTCGCAGTCGGAAACCGCGTCAGACTCGAACATGACGTTATTGCCGAGATCGTCTCGCCAACCGAGGATGGGGCTTGGATCAAGGTCCGGTACGTTGAGGCCCCTGGGACCTTTGGACTCGTCGGGATCGAAGACATCTGCGGAGCCGACGAGATTCTCGGCCCTGCATGAGGCCTCTCCGAACGGAAGCTGCGGACCGCACCACACTCCAACGCGCCCTGCAGGCCACGCCCGATATGCTGGCACGGCCCTCTGGAATGCCTGGCCGCTCCCCAAAGACCTACATGGCAGGGCTGGCGACCGATGCCGCCGACCACCCAGAGCACACTGCCTAGATTGCCTGCCCGCGAGGCATGCTGACGGGGGCTGGCTTGCTGTGACTAGCACAACGAGCGAATACGAAGAGGAGATTCATGCCTAAGGGACAAGACGCGAATAAGACCAATAAGAAACAAGCGGTAAAAACGTTGAAAGAAAAGCGCAAGCGAAAGAAAGAGAAGAAGATCCAAGCCAGGGCCGGAAGCTCCTAGGGACTCACGCCCCTTTCCCTCTTCTCCGGTGCCGAGCCCCTGTGCCCAGGGACGATAGTGAACAAGCCAAAGCTAGTCAGGCCGCCTGCCTACGCGCCGATGCCCTTCCGCAGCTCCCCGAGCGCCACAGCGACGCTGCTCCGGTCGTTGAAGACCGCGGAGCCCGCGACGATGACGTCGGCACCGGCCTCCACGAGCATCGCCACGTTGTCCTTCTTGATCCCGCCGTCGACCTCGAGCTCGGCGCTGAAGCCGCCCGCCTCGATCATCTCGCGCACCCGCCGCACCTTCGGCAGCACGCTTGAGATGAACGGCTGCCCGCCGTAGCCGGGGTTCACCATCATCACGAGCACCAGGTCCAGGTCCGCGATGACGTCATCGAGGACCGAGGGGGGCGTGTCCGGGCTGATGGCGACGCCGGCCGTGGCACCGAGCTCCTTGATCAGGTGCACCGCGCGCCGAAGCTTTGGGACGGCCTCCTGGTGCACCGTCACCTTGTCGGCGCCCGCCGAGACGAAGTCGGGGATGAGATGCTCCGGCTCGACCACCATCAGGTGCACGTCGAGCGGGAGGCTCGTATGCGGACGGATCGCCGCGACCACCAGCGGCCCGATCGTCAGGTTGGGCACGAAGCGGCCATCCATGACGTCCACGTGGATGTAGTCGGCCCCGGCCTCCGACGCCTCCCGCACCTGCTCGCCGAGCCGGGCGAAGTCGGCCGAGAGGATGGACGGCGCGAGCTTGATGCTACCCACCGGCAGCCTCCAGGCGCTTGCGGGCCCCCGCGAGCGCGCCGGCGACCCGCGACGGCGCGGTGCCGCCCTCGACGTCGCGCGCGCCCACGCTTGCCCACGCCGTGAGGTCCTTCACGTCAGCCTCGAACGCCGGCGAGCGCGCCTGCAGCTCCTTTAGCGACAGCTCGCCCAGCCCCACGCCACGCGCGGACGCCGCTTCGTGGAGCGCGCTCACGGCCGCGTGCGCGTCGCGGAAGGCGACGCCCTTGCCGACCAGGTAGTCGGCCATGTCCGTCGCCAGCAGCGTGCTGTCGTCGGCCGCCGCCGCCATGCGCACCTCGTCCACCTCGATCGAGCCAAGCATCCCGCAGAAGGCATCGAGCGTCGCCCCAAGCGTGTCGACGGTGTCGAACAGACCCTCCTTGTCCTCCTGGAGGTCGCGGTTGTACGCGAGCGGCAACCCCTTGAGCACCGTCAGCAGCGCGACGAGGTTCCCGTACACCCGCCCCGACTTGCCGCGCGCGAGCTCGGCGAAGTCCGGGTTGCGCTTCTGCGGCATGATGCTTGAGCCGGTCACCCACTCGGAGCCGAGGTGCACGAAGCCGAACTCGGCCGACGACCACAGCACCAGCTCCTCGGCGAGGCGCGAGCAGTGCATCATGCAGATCGCCGCAGCGGCCAGGAACTCAACGATGTAGTCGCGGTCCGCCACGGCGTCCATCGAATTCGCGCTGACGCCCTCGAACCCGAGCGCATCCGCGAGCCATCCGCGGTCGATGGGGTACGGCACGCCCGCGAGCGCACCGGCACCGAGTGGCAGGACGTTCGTGCGGCGCGCGGTCTCCGAGAAGCGCTCGGCGTCGCGGTCGAACATCTCGAAGTACGCCAAGAGGTGGTGTGCCAACAGCACCGGCTGCGCGCGCTGCATGTGCGTGTAGCCGGGCATGATGGCGTCGCGGTGGGCCTCGGCGAGCGAGACCAGCGCGCCCTGGAGCCGCCGCAGGCCGCGGACCGTCTCGGCGATGGCGTCGCGGACGTACATCCGGGTGGCGGTCGCCACCTGGTCGTTGCGCGAGCGCGCGGTGTGCAGACGCGCCGCGGGCTCGCCGATCAGCTCGTGCAGGCGCGCCTCGATGTTCGTGTGCAGGTCCTCGAGGTCGTCGCGCCACTCGAAGCCACCCGCCTCGATCTCACGGCGCACGTCCTCGAGCCCACTCACGATGGCCTTCGCGTCGGCCTTCGACACGATGCTTTGGCGCCCCAGCATCCGCGCGTGAGCGATCGACGCATCGATGTCGTGCGCATAGAGCCGGCGGTCGTAGCCGACGGAGACGGTGTAGCGCGAGGAGGCCGTGAAGTGATGGGTCGGGTAGTCGGCCATGGCCCGCTCATTCTACCAGGGCCTCGGCCTGCCCCCGGCCCGCGCCCCCCGCGCGCTAGGCGCCGGTGTGCACCGGCCGGCGCCGTACCACCCAGCGCGTCGTGAGGAGCCACGTCAGGCCCAGGAGCACACCCGCGGTCAAAGCGTAGGCCGCGAAGGGCGACAACGGCAAGGGCACGAAGAAAAACGAAGGCCCGCGGTCTTCCCCACCAAACTGGACGAAGAGCAGGAGCGAGCGCAGGACCGCCGCCGCCAGCGGCAGGGCGAGCAGCCAAACGACGACGCGGCGCTGGCGCTCGGCTGCAAGCTCCCCGAACCGGCCGAACGCGACCGCGACCGCCGCGATCGAAGCGAGCTGCAGCGCGATCGTCGCACCGGCGAGCGCCAGCACCACGAACCCAGGGTCGGGACCGATCCAGACGCTCCCGAACCACGCAGTGGAGCCCGGCACCAGGTATCCCCCGCAGACCAGCATGGCATAGCGGCGGCCGCTCGCACTGAGCCGCCATGACAGCCACACGACGGCCACGACCACCACGACCTGCACGAGCGTGAGGTAGAGACCCAGGTCCACGGGGCCCAGCTCGTGCACCGCGTCCCTGAGGGCGAAGAAGCCATTGGTGGCCGCGGGAACGGCCAGCCGCACCAGCGTGACCGCCCAGAGCGCGGTCAGCAGCGGCCGGCCGAGGCGGCTGACGCGGACGACGCCCACACCCAGCAGCGCAGCGCCGCCCAGGTGCCACAGCGCGAGCGTCGTCTCGTCAGGCAGCAGCGGCCGCAGCCAGACGACGCTCGCGGCGATCAGCAGCGGCGCCAGCTCCCAGCGATAGCGGCGAGCGAGGGACATCTGCGCCTCCGTCGGACCAGGGCATCATAGCCGCATCCTCGCAGCGCATGCTCGTGCGGCGGACGGCGGGCGCGCGATATACTGGGCGCATGGCCGTGCTGCCCATGCACTACATCCCCGACCCGTCGCTCCGTGAGAAGGCGAAGAAGGTCCGCGACCTCAAGGACCCGGCGCTGCGCAAGCTCGCCGACGACCTCATCGAATCGATGGTCTACTACAACGGAGTGGGGCTCGCCGCGAACCAGGTCGGCGTGCCCCGCCGGGTCTGCGTGCTCCAGCTCCCCGACGACGAGGAGCCCACCGTGCTCGTGAACCTCGAGATCACGCGCAGGGAGGGCGAGCGCGAGGTGACCGAGGGGTGCCTGAGCCTCCCCGGCTGGCAGGCGCGGATCCTGCGCGCGGAGAAGGTGTGGGCCCGGGCCGTCGGTCTCGACGGCAAGCCCATACGGTACAAGGGCGTGACCGACCTGCTCGCCCAGGCGCTGGAGCACGAGAGCAACCACCTCGACGGCGTTCTCTTCCTCGACTTCGTCCGCTCCAAGGAGGACCTCTACGAGGTCACCGCCGGCACGGAGGAGGACGGCGAGGGCGAGGGCGCCGCGGAGGATGCGCGAGAGCCCGTCGGCGCAGGCGCTGCGCGTGAGCTGTAGCGGAGCGCCCGCCAGCGCCCGCTGACCTTCCGCGTCCTATCCGGAGCGAAGAAAGGGACCCTGGATCTTGCTACGCCTCCTCCGTTGGAAATCGCTGCTGACCATCGTCATCATCGTGACGGTGGCCTTCTCGTCGCTGCTGGTCCAGAAGATCAACCTCGACCTGGGCTTCATCGAGCTGCGCCGGGGGAGCGACGACATCTTGGGCCTCCAGCTGGGGCTGGACCTGGCGGGAGGCACGCAGCTGATCTACCAGGCGGGCAGCGAAGACTTCCCACCGTCGCCGGAGCAGATGGAGGGGCTCATCGCGACGATCACCCGCCGCGTGGACCGCCTCGGCGTGGCGGAGCCGAGCATCCAATTGCTGGGCACCGACCGGCTGCTGATCCAGCTGCCGGGCGTCGAGGACATCCAAGCAGCCAAGGCGCTCATCGGAGCCACGGCGGTGCTCCAGATCATGGAGCGCATCTGCGCCGATGGGTTCACCCCCCGCCAGTGCAGCGACTCGGTACCCGGCAGCTACGAGGACCGCGAGACGGGCCTGGACGGCTCGAACATGGCCCGCGCCTCGGCCGGCCAGGACCCCACCACCGGTAGGTCCCTCCTCCTCTTCGAGCTCAACCGGGACGCCGCGGCGGACTTCGCGATCCTCACCCAGCGCCTGTTCACCACCCAGACGACGACACCGCTGCACCCCGACCAGCTCGCTTTCGTGCTGGACGGCGATACGCTCGTCGCCGCCACGGTGCAATCGGCGATCCTCGCGGGCAACGGGCAGATCACCGGCAACTTCACGCCCGAGGAGGTCCGGCGCCTCGCGATCCAGATCGAGTCGGGGCGGCTGCCCATCGACATCACCGAGCTATCGTCCAGCGTCGTCGCGGCGTCGCTCGGTGCCGAGTCGCTCGAGGACGCGCTCGTGGCGGGCGTCGTCGGGCTGGCGTTGGTGCTCTTCTTCATGGCGGCGTACTACCGGGCGTCGGGGGTCGTCGCCGCGGTCGCGCTCGTCTTCTACACCGCGATGGTGCTCGCCATCTTCAAGCTGCTGCCGGTGACGCTGACGCTGGCGGGGCTGGCCGGCTTCATCGTGTCGCTCGGCATGGCGGTCGACGCCAACATCCTGATCTTCGAGCGCATGAAGGAGGAGCTGCGGATCGGGCGGACACTCCCGTTCGCGATCCAGATCGGCTTCAACCGCGCGTGGACGTCGATCCGCGACGGCAACATATCGACGCTGCTCATCGCCGGGATCCTGTTCCTGTTCGGGACCAGCACGGCGAACTCACCCGTCACCGGCTTCGCCGTCTCGCTGATGATCGGCGTGCTCACGAGCATGTTCACGGCCATCTTCATCAGCCGCAACCTGTTGGCCATCGTCGGGGCCACCGCGTTGGCGCGCTGGCCGCAGCTGTTCACGCCCGAGCCCCTGCCCGGCCGGGCGGCGGCCCCCACGTCCGCGGCGCCACCCGCGCCCTCGGCGCCATCTGAAGGCGGCGCCTGATGGGCATCGTCCGCTACCGCAAGTGGTTCTTCCTCGTCTCGGGGCTCCTCGTGCTCGCCTCCGTGGTGACGCTGCTCTGGCCGCCAGCGCTCAAGCCAGGGATCGACTTCAGCGGCGGCGCCGCTCTCACGGTCGACTTCGAGCAACCCATGACCGGCGCGCAGATCAGCGCCGCGCTCGATCGCATCGGCCACCCCGAGGCGATCGTCCAAGGCGGTGGCGCCAACCGCTTCTTCATCCGCCTGGGCTCGCTCGCTCTCGACGAGCGCGATGCCGAGGGCAACGTGGTGGTGGCACGCGACGAGACGCTGGTGCGTGAGGCGCTCATTGGGCTCGGCGGCGCGCAGATTGGCGCGTTCGACTTCGTCTCGGGCGTCATCGGCGCGGAGAACGTGCGCAACGCGACCGTCGCCGTGATCGTGGCCTCCTTCGTCATCTTGCTCTACGTCACGTGGGCGTTCCGACGCGTGCCCTCGCCGTTCCGCTACGGCACCGCGGCGGTCATCGCGCTGGCCCACGACGTCCTGATCGTGCTCGGCGTCTTCTCGATCCTGGGCAAGCTCGTTGACCTCGAAGTCAACGCGATGTTCATCACGGGCGTGCTGGCGACGATCGGCTACAGCGTGAACGACACGATCGTCGTGTTCGACCGCATCCGCGAGAACGTCGCGCGCTATCCGGGGGGCGCCATCGCCGAGCTCGTGAACCTGAGCGTGCGGGAGACGGTCGGGCGCTCGCTGAACACGTCGATCACGCTGCTCGTCGTCGTGGCGACGCTGCTGCTGTTCGCAGGCCCGTCGATCCGCCCGCTGCTCTACGTGCTGATGACGGGCGTGATCGTGGGGACGTACAGCTCTATCTTCATCGCGAGCCTGACGCTCGTGGCATGGGAGCAGGGGGAGATAGGCGATGCGTTCCGCCGCATCCCGCTCCTCGGCCGGCTCCGCCGCGCAAGGGCATAGGCAGGGCACAGCCCTGCACCCACTTGGGGTAGGCCGTCGGTGTGCTCCTCCGGATACTCCAACACGGGCGCTCGCTGCCGCAGCGCACCACCAGCGAACGGGGAGTGCAGAGGGGCGAAGCCCCTTTGCCGGGGCACGCCCATTGTCGGGGGATACAGCGCTGTCCCCCGTAGTTGGTTTTATCACCCCCTTCCTGGCAGGAAGGGGGACGGGGGGGATGGTCGAAAGGGCGGCAGGGCACCGACATCCCGGTTGGCGCTCGGCCAGCGGTCCCCGTCAGCCGCGAGTTGCGCTCGCGAGCGGATCCAGGGCCGCGCCCTGGTCTGCTGGCATGAGGACGATGCGCCCGATCACCGCGCGCTCCCGCAGCAGCCGGTAGGCATCGAGCACCGACGCCGCGCTCATCGGCAGCACGCGGTCGATCACCGGCACGACGTCGCCTGCCTCGACCATCGCGATCGCGCGCTCGACGTGCTTCCGCTCCACACCGAGGCTGCCGACGATCGAGCCCTCGCGGAATACGAGCTCCGCCGCCGTGAACGCGCTCGGCTCACGCGCGATCTGGCCCAGCAGCACGACGCGCCCGCCGCGCGCGAGCGACCGCACCGCGCCGTCCACCGACCCGCCTGCGCCGACGGTATCGACGACCAGGTCCGCGCCCGCATCGTCCGTCAGCGCGCGCACCGTCTCGGACCACGGCAGGTCGCCGGGTCCGACGACCGCATCGAGCCACGCCATGCCCTCCAGCGCGGGGATCTTGGCGGCCGAGCCCGTCACGCCGATCACGCGCGCCCCCAGGCCGTGCGCGACCTGCGCGGCGTGCACGCCGAGCCCGCCGCTGACGCCCACGACGACGACCGTCTGCCCGCGCGCCACGCCGCCGACGTCCGCGACCGCCTTCACGGCCACGCCGATCGGCGCCGCGAGCAGCGCCGCGCCCTCCGGAGGCAGCGC
>JADFRC010000196.1 GCA_022561455.1 Chloroflexota bacterium
TCTATGGCGATGCCACCGGACAGCTCACGGCAGACGGAGACGAAGTCCTGCACACGATCGACCTCAACGGAACGGAGACGATCGTGGTGATCCGGCTCAACGGCGCCTCTTCCCAGCTCTCCACCGGTCCGGGGGCTGAGGACAACCGGACGCGGGTCTCTGCGAGCGTGGTGTGCGCGAAGGACGGCGACGGGGTCTTCGACGACGACTGTCTCAACCTGCCGGAGAACACCGCCGGGATGCTGGCGAAGTACACGGTCTCCCTCGAGCAGATCAGCCCCGACACCGGCGTCGGCATGACGACGGTCTACAACGAGCTCCCCGCGAAATTCGACTGGGACCCGGCGCTCAACCCGGTCGACTCCTTGGACGGTAGCTTCCCCGAGATCGAGAGCGCGAGCCCGGTGAACATAGGCTCCTCGCAGAACCAAGTGTGGAAGTGGGACCTCTCGTCTCCGATCTTCTTCACGCAGGGCCAGGTGCGGCAGTTCACCTTCGTTGCGAGCATCAGCGAGGATGACGGCGAATATTGCGACCGCGTGTTCCTCCAGATGCAGAGCCCGCCCAACGAGTCAAGCGGTCCAGTTGCTATCGTCCAGGTAGGGAATGACTCGGAGGGGTGTCCGAACGGCGGCACGCGTGCGACGAAGCACGTCGACCGGCTGCTGGCCTTGCCCAATCAGACGACGGTGTTCACCTACATCATCAGCATCGAGAACCTGGAGAAGAACACCCAGCACGTCGAGCGAGTCAAGGATGTCATGCCCACCGGGTTCCTGTACTGCGACGGCCCAACGCAGGGGGACCCCAGCAAGAGTTGCGACCCCGCGTTGTGGAAGATCGCGGACGGTCCGTTCGATCCCGCCGCGGACTCCTTCTCCAGCATCGCGGGTTACGTCGCGCTGTCCGCCCCTGTGGAGACCGCCGGACCTGACAACCGTTGGGAGCTCCTTTGGGACGGTCCCGGCGGAGCCGGATGGGGCCTCGCCGAGTCAGCCCAGTCTGGGAACACATTCATCATACGATTCCAGGCGGAGTTCACGCCAACCGAGTCCGGCTCGTACTACAACGAGTTATTCGCCGACGTGAGCTGCTCGGCGCCGAGCAGCCTCATCGCCGAGGGTGTCACGACGCAAGAGGAGTACTGCGCATCGTATTCGTGGCCCACGAGCGGGGTCCTGGTCCCCAGCTACGACGTCCGCTCGATCACGGGCGGCATCACCGGCCAGGGCAACGCGGTCCTCGAGGCGGGGGATGGCGCGCAGCTCACTTCCTGGCACATCTACTAGCCGCGCCTAACCCAGCGCCGCCTCCACTTCCGCGGTCAGGTCGCGCGGCCCGATGGGCGCTCCGCTCGCGTCCACCAGGCGCTCGCCGCGCACGGCGATGCCGCCACCGGCCAGCGCCTTCAGCGTCTCGGTCAGCAGCAGCGGCTCGCGTCGCAGACCCGCCTCGCGGATCGCGGCGAACAGCGGCTGGGCCTCGCCTTCCGCGCGCAGCTCTTCGATCACCCGGCCCGCCGCGTCGGAGCGAAGGCGGTCGAAGGGCGGACCGACGATCGGGAAGCGCGCGTAGGCGATGCGCGGGCCCTTGTCCAGCTCGTCGGTCACGAGCAGCACCGTGGCGCCGCTCGAGCGAGCGCCCGTCTCGATGAGCTCCCAGATCACCTCCTGCCACAGCCCGACCGGGCCATCGGGTGCCGCGGGGTGCAGGTTCACGAACGGGTAGGCACGCGTCAGCTCCGCGCTCATGATGAGCAGATAGCCGGCCAGCACGCAGAGGTCCGCGTGGTGCGGGCGCAGCAGCTCGATGACACGCGCGTCGTACTCCGCGCGGTGCGCGGCGAAGTCGCCGCCGTGCTCCTCCCGGAAACGCGACGACGACAGCGACTCCACGGGGATGCCGCGGGACGCGGCGAGGTCCATGAAACCGTCGCTCGCCTCCCCCTCGCCGCGCTCGCGGTGCATGAACACGAACGAGATGCGCGCGTCGAGCGAGCCGTCGTCGATGGCGGCGAGCACGCCCTCGAACATGCCGCGGGAGCCCGGCCCGCGCCCGGCGGTGAGCCAGCCGAGCTCGA
>JADFRC010000080.1 GCA_022561455.1 Chloroflexota bacterium
CCGAACACGGACTGGCTGCTCGTCGTCCACGAGGGCGGCCCCGATGCGCCGACCAAGCCCCACGGCAACCACTACGGCTTCCGCGTGGCGGACCACACGGAGATCGAGGCGGCGTGGAGCTACATCCACGAGCGTCAGGACGACTACGGCATCACGGGGTTGCGGGAGCCCGGCGCCAGTCACTTCGCCTACTCCATCTACATGGACGAGCCCGGCGGCAACACGCTGGAGCTCGAGTACTACAACCCGAAGGCGGCGGGACACGGCCGCAGGGTCGCGGCGGGCCACTGGAGGACGCCGCTCCCGGCCGAGCGCTTCCCGGGACGGGGCTACGTGCCCCAGGCGCTGGCCCACGGCACGATGGAGACGAGCGACAAGGAGGCGAGCAACCGTTTCTACACCGAGGTCTTGGGCCTTGAGATCGTCGGCGGCGGGTCGCGGGCTACCTACATCGCCCACTCGGAAACGCCCTGGTACATCGTCGTGCTGCCCGCGGAGCCGCGCAACTACCTGGCGCCGGTGAACCGTTACACGCTCAAGGTCGCATCGTCGGAGGAGGTGCAGGAAGCGCACCGGACGTTCAGGGCCAGCGGCAAGGACATCGGCGTCACCGATGTCTGGGACCTGGAGGCGAAGGGGAAGGACGACACCTCGTTCATCTTCGCCGACCTCGACCGCAACTGGTGGGAGGTCACGTCCGCCGCGTGGCCGCTGCCCTGAGCTACAGGTCAAACCCGTAGAGGCGGGAGACGTTGTCCCACGTGATCTTCCGCTCGTCCTCCGGGCTTCCAGCGAAGTCGCGCTTGATGAGCCCGCCCGATTCCGGCCAGGTCGAGGCCGCGTGGGGATAGTCGTTCGACCACATGATGCGTCCGACGCCGATGTCGTCCCGGTACTTGATGCCGACGGGGTCGTCGATGTAGGTGACGTGGACCTGGCGCGCGAAGTACTCCTCGGGTGCCATGGAGAGCTTGGTGGCGAAGCCGCCGCGCCTGCTGGGGCCGGTGCCGACGGCTCCCCGCAGCCGCCCCAGCCAGTGGGGCACCCAGCCGACGTTGTACTCGGCCGAGATCACCTCTAGCTTGGGGAAGCGCTCCAGTATCCCGGACGCGATGAAGATCGTGAGCGCCTTCTGGACCTCGTGCGGTGCGATGGTCGAGCGCAGCGCCCGGTTCTCGCGGCCGAACTCGTACTTCGGACGCTCCATGCCCGTCGGCGGGTGGAGGCTGAGGGGCATCCCCAGCTCCTGCGCCTTGGCCCAGAAGACGTCGTAGAGCTCAAGGTGGTACGGCTGGTCCTCGGGCGGCATGACCCAGATCATGGCGCCGCTGAGGCCCATGCGGGCGCACCGCTCCAGCTCCTTGGCGCCGAGCGCGGGGTCGTGGAGCGAGATGAGTCCGAGGCCCTTGAGGCGGTCCGGCGCGTAGCGGCAGTAGTCGGCCAGCCAGTCGTTGTACACGCGGAAGCACTCGCGTTGGAGCGCCGGGTCCTTGAGCCAGAAGAGGCGGAACCCCAGCGTCGTGTAGAGGACCTCGCCGGCGACGCCGTCGACCGCCATGTCCTTGAGCCGCTCGGCCGGGTCCCACCCGCCGGGCCGGGCGTCGCCGTAGCCGCCGGATTTCATGAACTCGACCTTCTCCTCCTCGGTGCGGGTCCTGCCTCCGGCGATGCCGACGGCGAGGTCGTGGGCCGGGTAGCCCTCGTAGACCCACCAGGAGCCTTCGACGCCGTCGTAGATGGGCTCCATGTGCGGGGCGCGGCCGCGGAATTTGGCGTCCATGCGCTCGACCCAGAGGTCCAGCGGCTCGCTCATGTGGGAGTCCGATGAGATGTACGGCAGGTCTGCCATGTGCTTGTACCCTCCCCTCGTGGGCTGTGTCTCAAAGCGCCTTTCTCGTCACTGTGCGTGGTGCCCCACAGACCTTTCGACCATCCCCCCGTCCCCCTTCCCTTCGACAGAGCTCAGGGCAGGCTCTGGCCAGGAAGGGGGTGATAAAGCGAGATACGGGGGACACCCCCGTGCCCCCGGCAGAGGGGCGGAGCCCCTCTGCACTCCCCATCCGATCCGTCCGCTAGGAGGGAGTGATGAAGCCGGATGCGAGGGACTCCCCCGTGCCCCCGGCATAGGGGCTCCGCCCCCTTCGACAGGCTCAGGGCAGGCTCTCTGCACTCCCCATCCGACTTCGTCCACTAGGAGGGAGTCATGAAGCCGGATGCGGGGGACTCCCCCGTGCCCCCGGCAAAGGGGCTTTGCCCCTCTGCGCTCCCCATCGGGCCACTTGGCCAAGTCCCCGACACCGGGGAGAAGAGGCCGGAGGGCCGCCTGGTGGCCAACGTATCCCCTCGCCCCGACGGGGAGAGGGCGAGGGGGGGGAGGGCGCACGCCGTGCGCCCCTACGGAGGCCGCCGGCCGCACAGCTGCCCTCGCATCACGTCGCCTCCCTTGGCCCGAAAGCCTTGACACCCGAGACCGTTGCTGCTGCCCTCATCCGATCTCCGAAAGGGGTATGAGACACAGCCGCCTCGCGGCGATGGTGCAACCCTACCAGAGGTGGGCGGGCGAGCGGGCCGGATTGACGCACGTTGCGCCCGCGCGTAGCGTTGCCGTCGCCGGGGCCGCGCCGCCCTACAGCCCGATCTGAACGTGCGCGGGCCGCAGCGAGGAGGCCGCCATGCCTGATGCTCGACCAACCATCGACCCGCACGCCGCCGGGGCCGCCGTGGCCGGAGAGCAGCGTATCTCCGCGGACTCGCACATGGCGGAGCCGCCGGACCTCTTCGAGACACGGCTTCCGAAGGAGCTCCGTGAGCGGGCGCTTCATTTCCCCAAGAACAGGTACTACGAGACGAACCACCACCTGCGCGCGGGCGGCTGGGACCCCCACGAGCGGCTGCGCGACCTCGCGCTCGACGGCGTCAGCGCCGAGGTGCTGTTCCCGACGTACGCCAAGCAGGCGTGGCTGCTCGGCGACCCGGCGCTCGAGGAGGCGCACATCCGCGTCTACAACGACTGGCTGATCGAGTTCTGCGCCGTCGCTCCGGAGCGGTTTTGGGGCCTGGCGATGCTCTCGATGTGGGATGCCGCCCGCGGTGCCGCGGAGCTGGAGCGGTGCGTCAAGGCGGGGCTGCGTGGCGCCGACATCTGGATCGGGCCGCCGGACGAGCTGCCGTTCAGCTCGCCGCACTACGAGCCGCTGTGGACGGCGGCCGAGTCGCTCGGCGTGCCGGTGAACCTGCACATCAACACGGGCCCGAACGCGCTCCGCGGGAACCGGAGCGGCAGGGGCTCGAAGCTGCTGCCGGAGCAGGTCAGCAAGCTCGACTGCATGTCTGCGGTGGGTCACATCATCGGGTCCGGGGTCCTCGAGCGGCACCCCGGCCTCAACATCGTGATCGCGGAGGCGGGGCTCGGCTGGGTCCCCTTCTTCGCCCAGGAGTACGACTACTACTTCTTCTCGCGCAACGCGGGCGGGCGCTCATCGATCCCGCGGCCGCCGAGCGACTATATCTTCGAGCGCAAGCAGGTGTGGGCCACGTTCATCAGCGACCGGGTCGGCGGCCACCTGCTGGAGCACTACGGCCAGGACACCTTCATGTGGTCCAACGACTACCCGCACCCGGCCTGCACCTGGCCGACGTCGAGCGCGATCATCGAGCAGGACCTCGGTCATCTGAGCGTGGAAGCGCGCCTGGGCGTGACGTGTGTCAACGCCGCGCGGCTGTACAACGGCGGCAAGCTGCCGCCGGCCGCGGACGAACCAGGCGAGCACCAGAGCCTGGAGCGGTGGAACGTGGACCACGTGGCTCCGGCCGCCGCGCTCGCGGAGGCATTGAGCGGGACGTAACCCCGCTCCTAGGCCTGCGCTCGGCCGCGCCAGCGGGGCAGGACCTCGGGGTTCAGCGCGAGGTCTGGGACCTCGCCGCGGAGGCTCGCAAGCACCGTCTCGATGATGAGGCTCTTGGTCCGCCGCCGCATCGTTTCGGTCCCGGACATGGCGTGCGGGGTGAGGATGACGCGCTCCGGGTCGAGGTCTCGCAGCGGGTTGTCTGACGGCAGCGGCTCCCGGACGTAGGCGTCCAGGGCCGCCCCCGCGATCCAGTCGTCACGGATGGCGCGGACCAGCGCGTCCTCGTCGACGACGAGCCCTCGCGACGTGTTGATGAGCGAGGCGGTCGGCTTCATCGCGCGCAGCTCCGCCTCGCCGATCATCCCCTCCGTCTGCGGGTTCAGCGAAACGTGCAGCGTCACGAAGTCCGACTCACGCAGCAGCGTGGGCAGGTCGACCGGCTCGACGCCGAGCTCCGCCATCAGCTCCGGGTGGGGCGTGCGCGTATGCGCCAGGAGACGCACGTCCCAGCCGGCGAGCCGTCGTGCGACGCCGCTGCCGATGCGTCCCAGGCCCACGATGCCGACGGTGCTGCCGGAGAGCAGCACGGCGGCGTCTGCGTCGTCCGTCCACCCGCCTCGGCGTAGCCGCGCGGACCTGCGCACGAGCCGCTTGGCGAGGGCCAGCAGCAGCGTGACGGCCGCCTCCGAATTCGCGACAGGGGTGAGCGGGCTCACGGTGTTGCAGACGAGGATCCCGGCTTCCGTTGCGGCCTCGACGTCGATCTTGTCGAATCCGACGTACGGCGATACGAGCGTCGCCAGCCCGGGCAGCGACTCCAGCACGTGACGCGACGCAACGTTGAA
This sequence comes from Chloroflexota bacterium, assembly GCA_022561455.1. Classification (GTDB taxonomy): domain Bacteria; phylum Chloroflexota; class Dehalococcoidia; order Lucifugimonadales; family Australimonadaceae; genus JADFRC01. The sequence continues at coordinate 4,694 of JADFRC010000080.1, forward strand.
CACCAAGCACGAGGCCCCCCCGGCGAGCGCGATGAGCTCGTCGTCGGGCATGCGCACGAAGCGCGTGTCGCCCGAGACGCCGAAGGCGACCTCGTGACCCGCCTCGACGATGGGGGCGTAGGCCTCCTCCGGCCCGTTGGGCATGACGACGAGGACCTTCATCGATGGCGCTCCCTCCTACAGCTATCCGGGCAGCTATCCGGGCAGCCAGCCCGGCCTCGTGAGCATGCCCCGCAGATAGGCGCCCTGGCCGGTGTGCTCCCGCCGCTCGTCTCGACGGACGGCGTCCGCGAGCGGGAGTGTAGCCCATCCTCGGCGCGCCTTGACAGGGCCGGGCCCGGCGCGTCCAATCGCGCACGACGGACCGCTATGGAGGCCAGCCGTGGAGACGTTCCGCGCAGACCCGTTCATGACCGGCCCCGGCGGCCGCCGCGTGCTGCGGTCCTTCTCGCTCGAGGAGCGCGACCGCCGGTACGCGCGGGTCCGCGAGCTCATGGCGAGCGAGGGGCTCGATGCGATCCTGGCGCCGGGGGGCGACGGCGCCGAGCCGCAGGCGCCGTCGCGCTACCTCTGCCAGGTCGGCGGCGTGCAGGCCGGGGCGTGGGTCGTGTTCCCGGCCTCGGGCGAGCCGGCCGTCGTGTTCAGCTCCGAGCGCCACATGCGCATGTGGACCGACAACCTGGCCTGGCCCACGGAGACGGTGTGGGGCGAGGCCTCGGCCCTCGTCCCCGAGCGCGTGAAGGCGCTCGGCCTCGCGGGCGCGCGCATCGGCGTCGCCGGGATGGCGTCGGTCCGCCGCGCCGAGGGCGTCATCCCCTACGAGACGTGGAGCCGCATCACCCGGGCGCTTCCGAAGGCGTCGTTCGTCGCCGCCGAGGAGGTGCTGGACCGCGCGCGGGTCGTGAAGGGCGCGGAGGAGGTGGCGGTCCTCGAAGCGGTCACTCGGGCCAACGAGGACGCCATCGCGAAGATGATGGAGACGGCGCGGCCGGGCGTCGAGGAGGCCGCGGTCTGGGTCGAGATGAACGACGTGCTGGTCCGCCACACGGCCGAGTATCCGTCGCGCCTGTCGCTCGGCTCCAACGACCGGCGCGCCAACGCCGGGAATGCGGCGGCACTGCCGATCGGCCTGGAGGACGGCGGGGTCGTGAGCCAGGAGATCGCCGCGAGCCTCCAGGGATACCAGGCGCAGAGCAACCATTCCATCTTGGTGGGCCTGGCCGGCTCCGCGAACGCGGACGCGTACCGCGAGGCGATGACCGTGGCCGTGGATGTGTTCCAGGCACTGGTCGCTTGGGTGAAGCCGGGAAAGACCGTCGGCGAGCTGCTTGAGGAGTACGCCCGGCTTGGGGAGGAGGCCGGCGCGGACGTCGGCGGCGTGATGATGCACACGAACGGGCTCGCCGGCGACCGTCCCCGCGTCGGCGTCGGCCCCAATGCACACAGCCGGGAGTGGGTGATCGAGCAGGGGTGGACGTTCACCATCAAGACGGGCTTGGCGATGCGCTCGACGGGCGCCTACGCGCAGGTCGGCGATCCGGTGACGGTCGAGGCGGGCGGCGCGCGCCGCCTTGGCCGCCGGAAGCTCGAGCCGTTCGTCACGGGCTAGTACGCGGCTGCACACGCAGCCACGCTACTGTGGGTCGGTGCCCCGCGGCCGTTCCGACCATCCCCCCGTCCCCCTTCCTCGCCAGGAAGGGGGTGATAAAGCCAAATACGGGGGACACCCTGTATCCCCCGACAATGGGCGTGCCCCCGGCCCTTCGGCAAGCTCAGGACAGGCGCCGGGGCTCCACCCCCTTCGACAGGCTCAGGGCAGGCTCTCTGCACTCCCCATTCGGTGCTCAAGAAGAGGTCTTGAAGGCGAGACCACGGAAGGTGCGCGAGGGCACTCCGATGGTGATAAGGTGCGCGCTAGACGGCCGTTTGAGGGAGGTGCGCATGGTCACGGCGAGACCCACGGACCCGGACCCCGAGAAGCAGGCGTCGCTCGTTCGCGTCGACGTCTACGCCGATTGGCGTGAGCGCGAGGACGTGCCCAAGGTTGGCGGCATCTTCATCAAGAGCATGTTCGACGTCGAGGTCGGCCTGTGGCCGCGCAAGGGTGATGGCGTCAAGGGCGCCCTCGTGTACCTCGATGGCGACGACGACCAGGACGAGCACATCGTCGAGCTGCCGCCGGGCGGCTCGACCGCACCGATGCGGCACATGTATACCGAGACCATCTACGTGCTCTCGGGGCACGGCTCGACGTCCGTGTGGCACGAGGGCGGCGAGAAGCAGACGTTCGAGTGGGGGCCGAACAGCTACTTCGTGCTGCCGACGAACGCCCCACACCAGTTCTTCAACGCGAGCATGTCGCAGCCGGCGCGGTGGTTCGCGGTCACCGACCTGCCCGCGCTGATGCGGAACTGGCTCAGCGAGGACTTCGTCTTCGAGAACAACTACGTGTTCAAGGACCGCTTCACGGGCGAGCCCGACCACTTCAGCGCGGAGGCGAAGCTCTGGCGCGGCCGGGTGTGGGAGACGAACTTCATCCCCGACATCAAGAAGCTGCCGCTCTACGAGTGGAAGAGCCGCGGCGGCGGCGGCACGAACGCCTTCATGATCATGGGCAGCGGCATGGCCGAGTCGCACGTCTCGCGGTTCGAGGCCGGTCACTACAAGAAGGGCCACCGGCACGGCCCCGGCGCGCACCTCTACATCACCGAGGGCGTGGGGTATGTGCTGACACAGCGGGAAGACGAGGAGCGGATCCGCTGCGACTGGGCGGAGGGCAGCCTCTACCTCTCCGGCGCGGGCGAGGGCATGTGGCTCCACCAGCACTTCAACGTGGGCGAGACCGCGGCGACGTACCTGGTCCTGGGCCAGGGCATCTCCCGCAAGTACGCACGGGACCGGTGGTCCGCCAGCAAGTCCACGGTGCTCCGTGGCGGCGAGATCAGCGCCAAGGCCGGCGGCCACCAGACCGAGTACGAGGACGAGGCCCCCGACATCCACCGCATCTTCGAGGAGGAGCTCAAGAAGCGGGGCCTCACCTGTTACATGAAGAACATGGTCCCGTGGTGCGAGGGGGAGGCTGGAGCGGAGACCGTCCACGCCCACTTCGCCGACGAGCACACCGGGAACGAATAGAACCACGGCCGGTCGTCCGGAGACCGCGTTGACACAGGCACCGAGCGGAACCTTCTACTTGGCGTCGGTGTCCCACCACCCCTTCGACCACCCCCCCGTCCCCCTTCCTCTCCAGGAAGGGGGTGATAAAGCCAGATACGGGGGACACCGCTGTATCCCCCGACAATGGGCGTGCCCCCGGCCCTTCGGCAAGCTCAGGACAGGCGCCGGGGCTCCGCCCCCCCTTCGACAGGCTCAGGGCAGGCTCTCTGCACACCCCGTCCGGTGCCCCAGGAGGGTGACGCAGCTCCGAGCGGACGACGAGCGGAGCAGGTGCTTTGAGGCCAACCGGCGGTGGGGAGAAAACCGATGCACGACGTCCCTGGCGAGCACGACCACGACGATGACGCGCTGTATGCGCAGGAGGAGGAGCATCCGCTCTGGAAGCTCGACACCATCACGCTCACGAGCGTCGGCATCGACGTCGGAACGGCGACCTCGCAGATCATCTTCTCCAAGCTCGTGCTGCGCAGGCTCGGCATGGAGCTCTCCAGCCGCTTCGTCGTCACGGAGCGCACGACCCTCTACCGCTCGCCGGTCTGGTTCACGCCGTACACGCCCAACCGTGAGCGGATCGACGACGCGGCGCTCGAGCGGCTCCTCGACACCGCGTACGAGGAGGCGGGGATCGCGCGGGCGGACGTCGATACCGGGGCCATCATCCTGACCGGGGAAGCGATCCGGCGGGACAACGCGCGCGCCATCGCCGATCTGTTCGCCGAGCAGAGCGGCAACTTCGTCTGCGCGAGCGCCGGCCACAACTTCGAGGCGCTGCTGGCCGCCCACGGATCGGGCGCCGTCGCGCTCTCCGCCGAGCGCGAGTGGCGCGTCCTCAACGTCGACATCGGCGGCGGCACGACCAAGCTGGCGGTGGTTGAGCGAGGCCGCGTCGTCGGCACGGCGGCGCTGCACATCGGCGGCCGTCTGATGGCGACCGACGAGAGCGGCGCGATCAGCGTGCTCGAGCCCGGCGGAGCGGCCCTCGCCGCTCAGGCGGGCTCGACCTGGAGTCTCGGCGACCGCCCCACGGCCGAGGAGATCGAGCACGTGGCGGAGCACATGGCCTCGGCCGTGCTCGCGCTCATACGCGACGAGAAGCCGTCCGCCGAGATGGCGCAGCTCTGGCTCACGGAACCGCTCGAAGGGCCGAAGGGATACGACGCCGTCGTGTTCTCCGGCGGCGTCGGCGAGTACGTCTACGGCAAGGAGCCGCAGTCGTTCGGGGACCTCGGGGCGCCGTTCGGCGCGGCGCTCCGGCGCCGGACCGCGGACGGCGCGCTGCCGTGGCCGATCGAAGAGGCCGCGGAGCGCATCCGCGCCACGGTCATGGGTGCGTCGCAGTACACCGTCCAGGTCAGCGGCAACACGCTCTACCGCTCGGCCGACGTGCTGCTGCCGCGCAAGAACCTCCAGGTGCTGCGGCCCGACGTCGACCTGAGCGGCGACATCGACCCCGCGACGGTGGCGGAGCGCGTGCAGCGCCACTTCCGCACGTTCGACCTCGAGGAGGGAGAGGCGGAGGTCGCGCTCGTCTTCCTGTGGGAGGGGCCGCCGGCCGCGGCCCGGATCGCGGCCTTCTGCCGTGGGCTGATGGACGGTCTGCCCAAGACGCTGGCCGGGGGGAAGCCGATCTACCTGGTGTTCGACCGCGACCTGGCGGGGCTCGTCGGCACGATCCTCAAGGACGACTTCGGCCTCGAGAACGACATCCTGTCCATCGACGGCATCGTGCTCCGGGACTTCGACTACATCGACCT
>JADFRC010000004.1 GCA_022561455.1 Chloroflexota bacterium
CGGTGGGGTACCGCCTCGCGCCGGAGGCGAAGTTCCCGCTGCCGCTCGACGACTGCTACGCGGCGACCGTCTGGACCGTCGGGAACGCGGCGGCGCTCGGCACCGACCCGGGGGCGGTCGCGGTCGGCGGCGCGAGCGCGGGCGGGAACCTCGCGGCGGCCGTGACGCTGATGGCCCGCGAGCGCGGCGGCCCGGCACTCGCGCACCAGCTGCTTGTGTACCCGGTGGTCGAGAACGACGATTCGAGCCAGTCGTTCCAAGACTACGGCGGGGGCCGCGACAACGGCGAAGGCTACGGGCTCGACCGATCGACGATGCGCTGGTACTGGGACCACTACGTGCGCGGCGAGGCGGATGCCTCGAACCCGCTGGCGGCGCCGCTGCTTGCCCATGACCTGTCCGGCCTGCCCCCCGCGCTCATCATCACGGCTGAGTACGACCCGCTGCGCGACGGCGGCGAGGCGTACGCCGACCGGCTGCGCCAAGCCGGCGTCCAGGCGGCGTGCTCGCGGTACGACGGCATGATCCACGGCTTCTTCAGCGCCGGATCGCCCGTCGACCGGACGTGGGATGCGATCGCCGAGGCGGCGGCGGCGCTGCGAGCTGCGTTCGCGGCCAGCGCCGGCCCGGCGAGCTAGGGCCATCGCACCACCGGCCGCTTCGATCCCGCGTATCTGGCCGCTCCGCCAAACGTTCTACGGCTGGGCGATCGTCGGTGCGTCGTTCTTCGCGGTCTTCGGCGAGGTGCCGGCGTTCGGGCCGATCCTCGGTGTCTTCGTCGAGCCCATCGAACGCGAGCTCGGTTGGTCGCGTACGACCATCGCCACGGCGTTCATGATCGGCAGCGCGGCGGGGGCGCTGGCCTCGGTCGTGGTGGGCCGGCTGGTGGACCGCTACGGACCGCGCGTCGTCGTGGCCGTGGGAGGGCTGCTGATAGCGGGTGCGCTCCTCGGGCTCTCGACGGTGCGGGAGCCATGGCAGTTCTGGGCGTACTTCGGGATCGCGCGCGGGTCCGCGATCGCCGGCGTCGAGCTGGGGACGTCGGTCGCCATCGCCAAGTGGTTCGTGCGCAAGCGTGGGCGGGCGCTCGGGCTCAAGTCCGTTGGCCAGCGCTTGGGGCAGGCGGTGATGCCCATGGGCATCTTCGCGGTGATGACCGCAGCCGACTGGCGGGCGGCGTACGTCGTGCTCGCCGTGTTGGCCGCGGTGTTCATCGTGCTGCCCTCCGCCGTCCTTTTGCGCCGCCAGCCCGAGGACCACGGCCTGCTGCCCGACGGCGCGGAGCGAGGGCCGCAGCGAGCGGTGGCCGGGGACCCGGTCGATCCCTCCGGCGAGGTGTCGTGGACGCTGGCGGAGGCCAAACGCACCCGGACATTCTGGCTGATAGCGGTATTCCTTTCGCTCACGCCGTTCGTGCAGGGGGCGGTGAACCTGCACATGGTGGTGAACTTCCACGACAAGGGTCTTGCGCCCGCCTTGGCGGTGAGCATCGCGGCGATCTTTGCGGCGACCTCGGCGATATCGATCCTGCCGATCGGCTTCCTGCTTGAGCGCGTCCACGTCCGGTACGCGGGGATGGTGCAGGCAGTCCTGGTCCTCGCCTCCATGCTCATCCTCTTGGTCGCGGATACGTACCCCACCGCCGTGGCCTTCGCGGTGGTCTTCGGGATCGGCGCCGGCATGCGCAACCTCGTCGAGGTCATGCTTCTCGCCAACTACTTCGGCAGAGAGTCGCTCGGCGCCATCAAGGGCTTCACGGCCCCCCTGCGGGCCATCAGTCCGATCGGTCCGGTGCTCGCCGGATTCCTCCGGGACACCACCGGGAGCTACACCGCGGCGTTCGTCATCTTCGCCGGTGTCGCGGTGGCCATGTTCGTGCTGATGGTGTTCGCGACCCAGCCCACGCGCGCGCAGTCCTTGACCGAGCGCGGCGTGCCCGCCTGAGACCAGGGCGGAGCAGCCCTGGGGGCCGTGGACGTGGCTGCCGCCAAGGGCGGTCCCCTCGCCTCTGTATAATGCCCGCCATGCACTGGACGGACGCCATCGTGGAGGGGTTGAGGACGCACGAGGTCTGGACCGTGCCGTACGTGCCGGACGCGGCCGGATGGCAGGTCGTGAGCAAGCTCGAGGCCGACCCAGCGTTCACGACCGTCCCCTCGACGCGCGAGGAGGAGGCGGTCGGCATCGCCTCGGGCGTCTACGCCGCCGGGGGGCGCGCGGCCGTGTTCATGCAGAGCAGCGGCTTCGGCAACACGATCAACGCACTGGCCCAGCTCTGCATCGTCAACCGCATCTCCGTGCCGCTGTTCATCGGCATGCGCGGGGGGCTCGGCGAGTTCAACGCCGCGCAGATACCGCCCGCCCAGGCCGTCGTGCCCATCCTCGACACGCTCGGCATCCCGCACTACGCGCCGGAGCGGGAGGAGGATGTGCCGAACGTCGTCGACGGCGCGCTCCGGCTGTGCTACGCGGGCCGCGCGCCCGTGGCCGTGCTGCTGTATTCGTCGCTCGTGGGGGCGAAGCGTGCGACGTGAGGAGGGCGTCCGGGCGCTCCTCGACCGCGTGACGGACGAGCCCATCATCGCGAACCTGGGGCCGGCGACGGCGGACCTGTTCGCGGCGGGAGACCGGGACGCGAACCTCTACTCCTTCGGTGGCATGGGGCTCGTCTCCTCGATCGGGCTCGGCGTCGCCATGACGGCGCCTGAGCGCAAGGTGTACGTGACCGACGGCGACGGCTCGCTGCTGATGAACCTCGGCTCGCTGGCGACGATCGCGCGGATGCGGCCGCCGAATCTCGTGCTCATCGTGTGGGACAACCACCAGTGGGCGGAGACGGGCGGGCAGCCGACGCACACGGCGACCGGCACGGACCTGGCCGGCATCGCAAGCGCGGCCGGCATCCCGCGCGTCGCCGCTGTCTCGACGCTGGAGGCGTTCGAGGAGGCGCTGGATCAGGCAGCGCACGAGGACGGGCCGTGGTGCATCGTGGCGGACGTCGAGGAGCGCGGGCGGCCGGCGCGGCCCATCTTGGACATCGAGGCGAACCTGCTGCGGTTCAGGCGAACGTTCGAGGCGTAGCGCCGGGGCCGGGGCTTTGCCTCAAGACCTCGGCTCGCTGCCGTGGCGTCCGGGTCGATGATCCGGTACCGGTTCTTGGCCTCCAGGCCGGTGAAGACCTGGAGCGGCTCGACCTGCTGCTGCACGGTGACGCTGGGATACGACTCGAGCATGGGCGACCTCCTCAACCGGTAGGGGCGCCATTTATGGCGCCCGAGGGCGCGATGAATCGCGCCCCTACACCTCGCCACAGATGGGGTGACGGTTCATCCCGACCGGCGCCCTAGCCGTCGAAGCTCAGGAAGAACTCGTACGGGTGCGGACGGAGGCGCAGCGCGTCGACCTCCGTCTCGCGCTTGAAGGAGACGTACGTCTCGATGAGGTCGGGGGTGAAGACGTTGCCCTTGGTCAGGAAGTCGTTGTCGGCCTCCAGCGCCTTGAGCGACTCGTCGAGGCTGCCGGGGACCTGCCGGAGCTTCGCGAGCTCCTCCTCCGGCATCGAGTAGAGGTCCTGGTCGACGGGCGCGCCCGGGTCGGTCTTGTTCGCGATGCCGTCGAGCCCGGCCATGAGCATGGCGGCGAAGGCCAGGTAGGGGTTCGCCGTCGGGTCGGGCGGGCGGAACTCCACGCGCTTGGCCTTCGGGTCGGGGAAGTACATGGGGATCCGCGCCGCGGCGCTGCGGTTGCGCGCCGAGAGCGCCAGGATCGTCGGGGCCTCGAAGCCAGGGACGAGCCGCTTGTAGGAGTTGGACGTGGGCGCGACGAAGGCCATCAGCGCCGGGGCGTGGGCCAGCAGGCCGCCGACGTAGTGCAGGCCAAGCTCGCTGAACCCCGCGTAGCCGTCGCCGGCAAAGAGCGGGACGCCGCCCTTCCACAGGCTCTGGTGGACGTGCATGCCGGTGCCGTTGTCGCCAAACAGCGGCTTGGGCATGAACGTGGCGACCTTGCCATAGCGCCTGGCCACGTTCTTGAGGACGTACTTGTAGGCCATGACGTTGTCGGCCATCTTGAGCAGCCCGTCGAAGCGCATGTCGATCTCGCCCTGGCCGGCGGTCGCGACCTCGTGGTGGTGCTTCTCGACGATGATGCCGTAGCGCGCCATCTCCCGGACGCACTCGTTGCGGAAATCGGTGAAGGTATCGACGGGAGGCACGGGGAAGTAGCCCTCCTTGTGCCGCGGCTTCATGCCGAGGTTCGGGCCCCCCTCGTCGAGCGTGAAGCTCTCGCCCGAGCGCCAGATGCCCTCTTCCGAGTCGACCTCGTAGAAGCCGGTGTTGGCCGTCTGGCCGAAGCGGACGGAGTCGAAGACGAAGAACTCGAGCTCCGGCCCCCAGTAGGAGACGTCGCCGATGCCGGAGTCCTTGAGGTGCTGCTCGGCCTTCTGGGCGACGTAGCGCGGGTCGCGCGGGTAGGCCTCGCCGGTCATCGGGTCGCGGACGTCAGCGACGATGCTCGCGGTGCGGTGCATGAACGGGTCCACGACCACCGTGGCGGGGTCTGGGATCAGGAGCATGTCCGACTCGTTGATGACCTGGAAGCCGCGGATGCTCGAGCCGTCGAAGCCGGTGCCTCGCGTGAAGAGGGCGTCGTCGACCTCGCCGATGGGCAGGGTCACGTGCTGCCACGTGCCGGGCACGTCGATGAACTTGATGTCCAGCTCGTCGCAGTCGTTGTCCTTCATCAGCTTGAGGACGGGGTCTGCTTCCTTGGCCATGTCGTCGGCTCCTCCTAAGTGGGATGGGGGGGTGGGGGGGCTCGGGCCCCTAAGGCGCCTTCTCGGTAATCTCGATCGTCGTGAGCGCGTCGCCGTTGGCCAGGCTCAGCACCACGTCCATGCCCTCGGTCACCTGGCCGAAGACGGAGTGCTTGCCATCGAGGTGCGGCGTCGGCACGTGGGTGATGAAGAACTGGCTGCCGTTGGTATCCACGCCGGAGTTCGCCATGGACAGGATGCCCGGCTTGTCGTGGCGCAGGCTCGGGTCGAACTCATCGGCGAATTTGTAACCCGGGTCGCCGCGCCCGGTGCCGGTCGGGTCGCCGCCCTGGGCCATGAAGTCTGCGATCACCCGGTGGAACGTGATGTTGTCGTAGAACCCATCGCGGGCGAGGAATACGAAGTTGTTGACGGTGTTCGGCACCTGCTTGGCGAACAGCTCGACGACGATGTCGCCCTTGGCCGTCTTGAAGGTGGCCGTGTAGGAGGCATCGGGGTCGATGGTGAGCGGCGGGGGCGCATTGTATTGGGTCAACTTATTCGTTCCTGTGGTGGTCGCTGGTGTGGGTGTCGCTCCTGTGATGGTCGCTGGCGTGGGTGTCGGGACTGGGCCGCCGCCGCATGCAGCGGCGGCCAGCGCGAGGCCCGTGAGCACGAGAAGAAGGTTGAGGCGTATCCACATCGAGAGAGCCCGCGGTGCGCTGGCGAGTCAGCGCCGGCCAGCGCCGCAGGCAGAGGGTACGGGATTGCGCACGGGGCGACAACGCCCTGGAGGGGGGTTAGTGAAAAACGTAACGAAATCGTAACGTGAGCGTGGGAGGCCGAGGGGAGCGCTAGCGCAGGTTCATGATCGGGTTGAGGCTCTGGGGGATAACCTTCTCGACGACGAGCGGCGTGCCCTGGACCGGGCCGATCTCAAGCGCGAAGGTGTTGTAGGCCGTGAGCAGGTCGGCGCTCGCGTCTCGGGAGCGGCCCGCTTCCCGCCGCTGCGCGTCCCTGGACACGCCGAGCGGCCGTTTGCTAGAGTTGGGCCTCCCGCGCCGCTCCGGTAAGGATGCGCACGCGCGGCTACTTTTGCGTAGGCAGGGGAAACGGTGCATGGCCCAAGAGCCGAAGGTGATCCTGTTGGGCGGGTCACCGGGGACCGGTAAGACGACGCTGGGGAACCTGCTCGTGCGCGAGCTTGGGCTGGACCACCACCTCAGCACCGGGTTCATACGCGCGAGCGTGCGGCCCCTCCTTCCCGAGCCGGAGCAGCGGCTGCTGGGCATGCACGCCTTCGACGTGGGGGAGGCCCTGCCCGAGCTGGCCGACGACGGGACCAGCCGCGTCTTCCAGGGCGTCTTGCACCAGGCGAGGATGCTCAAGCCTTCCATCGAGTCCTGCATACGCCGCGCGGTGCGGGAGGGGATGGGGCTCGTGATCGAAGGGAGCCACATGATCCCCGGGGTGCTGGACCCCGCGGAGATCGGAGCCACGCTCCTGTGCGTGCTCGACGTGACCGACCGGGAAGCGCTGCACTCCCGCGCGCTGAGCACAGCCCACGTGCACCGGAGGCTTGACGAAGCGCAGCTGGCGCGCCTCCTCCAGCTCCAAGAGGACCTGGTGAACCGCGCGCACGCGCTCGGCGTGCCGGTCGTCATGAACGACCGCCTTCCGGACGCTCTGGAGCAGCTCATCGGACTCGCGACGGGGCGGGAGCGGCTCGCGTCCTGAGACGGACTTTCCTTACCGTAGCGCCGGTGCCCCACAACCGTTTCGACCATCCCCCCGTCCCCCTTCCTCGCCAGGAAGGGGGCGATGAAGCCAAGGACGGGGGACACCCCCGTGCCCCCGGCAAAGGGGCCTTACCCCTCTGCACTCCCCGTCTGGAGCATGAAACAACCGTTGGGGCAAGGCCCCTGGCGAGGAACGGGATGATAGAGTCAAGCGCGGTGGCCTCCCCGTGCTCTGCGGCAAAGGGCGTCGCCTCTGAGCGCTCCCCATCCGGTGCACGATCCGGTGCACGAAGATGTTTCTGAGGCAAGGTACCTGAGATCGAACCGCCGTCCTCTGCCCCACGGCAGTGGCCTGGCCTCATGGAGAAGTGCATGCACGATGTGCTCGTCGTCGGTGGTGGGATAGCCGGGCTCCGGGCGGCGCTGGCGGCGAGCAGCCGCGGGGCCGAAGTCGCCATCGCATCGAGGTCGCACCCGACGCGCAGCTACTCCGTCGCCATCCAAGATGGGCTCAACGCGGCGCTGCTCCCGGGGGATGCGTGGGAGGCGCACGCCGCTGACACGAGCGCGTGGGGCGATGGCCTCTGCGTCCCCGAAGTGGTTGAGGCCGTGTGCCGGTCGGCGCCGGAGCTCGTGAGGGAGCTCGACCAGCTCGGCGTCCCGTTCAATCGTAGCGGGGGGCGGAACGGCACCGCGCTGGCGTGCCTCAAGCTCCGCGGCGCGCGCACCGCCCGCGCCGCCTACGTCGACGACATGGCGGGCCTCGTCCTCACACAGACCCTCTACGAGCAGGCGGTCCGCGCCGGGATCACGTTCTACGAGGAGTGGACCGCCACCTCGCTCGCCGTCGGGGACGGCGCCTGCACGGGCGTCGTCGCGCTGGAGCAGGCCACCGGCGAGCTCCAGCTGCTCGGGGCCAAGGCCGTGGTGCTCGCCACGGGGGGTCCCCGGCGTCTGTACGAGCCGAGCACCGCCTCGCTGCACTGCACCGGCGACGGCATCGCGATGGCGTATCGCGCGGGAGCGCCGCTCGTGGACATGGAGTTCGTCCAGTACCACCCGGCCGTGCTCAAGGGCCAGCGCATGGCCATCACCGAGATCGCCTGGGCCCACGGCGCTGCCTTGGCGACCGCCGGCGGGACCGGCGTCGGGGAGGACGACCCGGGACCGGGCGCCTTCCTCCGGGCCATCGGGCAGGCAGCCGTGGCGAACGGCGGGCACGTGGAGCTGAGCGGCACGTGGGACGCCGATCAGGCGAAGGGCCTCTTCTACAACACCTCGTACCGGGTCAAGCAGCTCACCGGTCTGGACATGGCGAAGGAACCGCTGCCGGTCCGTCCGGCGATGCACCGCCTGCTGGGTGGGGTCGCCGTCGACGCCGGGGGCGCCACGTCGATCGAGGGGCTCTATGCGGCCGGGGAGTGCGCGGGGACGGGGTTCCACGGCGCAGCCGGGCTGGACGGCAACTTCCTGCTGAGCGCCGTCTCCTCGGGCAGGGCGGCGGGGCTGGCGGCGGCGGACCATGCCTCGTCCACCAAGGAGCCCGATGCGGCCGGCGGGGCCCTCGACCGGGACCGCACGCGGGTGGCAGAGGCGCTCAGGCGTCCGGGTGGCGAGCCGCTGGCCGCCATGCGCCGGGAGCTGGGCGGGCTGATGCACGCTCACGTCGGCATGGTGCGGGAAGCCGTCGGGCTCCAAGAGGCGGCGCAGCGCATCGCCGAGATGAAAGAGACGCATGGGTCCCTGGGCGCTGGTTCTGAGGGCCGCGACTACAACTTCGGCCTCGCCCACTACCTCGACCTGGGGTCTTTGCTGGACGTGGCCGAGGCGGTCGTCGCCAGCGCGCATGCCCGCGAGGAGAGCCGAGGCGTACACTTCCGGAGCGACCACGCCGCGCGGGACGACGCCCGTTGGAGCGTGCATCAGCTGGTGAGCGCCTCGGAGGCGGGGCCGGTGCTGCGCGAGAGCCCGCCCGGTGCCTGAGCGGCCCACTGTGCCTGAGCGGCATTGGGACCCGGTGGAAAGGAGACGTCCGTGGAACTGACCCTGAACGTACGGCGCGGCGGCACCCGGCGGAGCGCTGACGACTCCCACCAGGCCTATCACGTGGACGTGGAGCCGGAGACGAGCGTCTTCGAGGCGCTGGTCAAGGTGCGCGAAGAGCAGGACGGGACGCTCGCCTTCCGCGGCAACTGCGGGGTGGGCTTCTGCGGGGACTGCACGATGCTGGTGAACGGCAGGCAGGAGGTAGTGTGCCTGATGCCGGTGGGGAAGGCCCAGAAGGACGACGAGATCAAGATCGACCCCATCCCCTACGCACCCACGGTCAAAGACGTCATGTACGACGCCAAGCGGTTCATCTGGGACAAGGTGAACTCCTTCAGCCCGGGTGTGGTCTTCAACGGCGTGGAGCAAGTGACGGAGGAAGAGCTGAGCCCCGTGCGCCGGGCCATGCGCTGCACGATGTGCGGCATCTGCGACCAGGGCTGCACGGTCATCGACGTCAACTTGGACTTCAAGGGACCGGCGGCGCTGAACAAGGTTTTCCGCTACGTGTTCGACCCCCGCGACGGGCGCGCCAAGGAGCGCGTCGTCGAGGCGGGCGAGACCAACGGCGTCTGGGACTGCGTGCATTGCTGGGAGGCCTCCGACCACTGCCCCTTCGACATCGACCCGACGCACCGCATCATGGAGCTCCGGGACCGGTCGGTACGCCTCGGGGTGAAGTCGGGCACCGGCAACCGCCAGGCGGCGCGCCACTACAACGCCTTCGAGCGCTCCGTGGAGCACCACGGCTGGCTCGACGAGCGCAACGTGGCCATCCAGTCCTACGGCGGGCTCATCAGGGGCGGGCTCAAGATGATGCCCACCGGGCTCGCCGCACTCCGTCGAGGCAAGGCGAACCTGCTGCCGCACCGCAAGCGCCCCGGGGCGAGCGCGATCAAGGCGCTGTTCGCGCGCTACCGCGAGGTCACTCGGACCGAGCGATGACCCAGGCCCAGCGATGAAAGGAGACCGTGCGATGAACCGCTTCGCGTTCTATCCGGGGTGCGTATCCAAGGGATCGTGCCCCGAGCTGTACGAGTCGGTCGAGCAGGTCATGGACCTGCTCGACATCGAGGTCGAGGAGCTGACGGACGTCGGGTGCAGTGGCGCGGGCGTGCTCACCACCGAGGTCTCGGACCCGATCAACGCGCGCACGCTGGCCAAGGCGGAGCAGATGGGGCTTGCGCTGATGACGATCTGCAGCACATGCCAGGGCGTCATCGGGGCGGCGGCCCTGCGGCTGCAAGACCCGGAGTACCGCGCGTTCATCAACAAGGAGTACCTGGCGGCCGAAGGCCTCGAATACAAGGGCACGACGGAGGTGAAGCACTTCCTCTGGGTGCTCGTGGAGGACGTCGGGCTCGACGAGCTCAAGGCCCTCGTCCGCCGCCCGCTGGAAGGCATGGGATTCTCGCCCTTCTACGGCTGCTACCTGCGGCGGCCGGCGGACGTGGTCGGCCGGCGGGAGCGCAGGACGTACATCGAGAAGATCACCGAGGTCCTCGGTGGGACGGTCGTGAACATCAGCGGCAAGGGGAAGTGCTGCGGGTTCCCGAGCTTGACCATCAACGAGCCCAACGCCTTGGCCATGACGGCCAAGCACACGGGCGAAGCCAAGGACAACGGTGCGGACGCCATGGTGACGCCCTGCCCGCTCTGCCACCTGGAGCTGGACGGCGAGCAGACGCAGGCCGCAGCGGCGGCGCGGCGCACCATCGAGATGCCGATCCTCCACCTGCCACAGATGGTGGGGCTCGCGCTCGGCCTCGACCCCAAGGGGCTTGGCCTGGGACGTCACTTCGTCTCCACCGCCAAGATCGTCGCCCAGCTCGAGCCGGTCGAGGCCGCCGTCAGCGCGACGTAAGAACGCCGCGTGCGGTTCGGTTTCCATACGCGGTCCCACGCTCCCTCGACGGGCAGCGCGGCGGACATCTACCCCGAGCTCCGTGAGCGGGCGCGCGCAGCCGAGTCGGCTGGGTTCGCCTACTTCTCGGTGAGCGACCACGTCGTCCCGTTCCCGGCCGCCCGAGCGCCGTCGGCGCCGATGCTCGACCCGTGGCTGGCGCTCGCAGCCGTCGCCACGGCGACCGAGCGCATCGGCCTGCTCACGCTCGTGAGCAACGTCACGCTGCACACGCCCGCGCAGCTAGCAAGCGCGGCCGCGACGCTCGATGTGATCAGCGGCGGGCGCATGCTGCTGGGCATCGGCTCCGGCGGCTACCGCGCCGAGTACGAGGCGCTCGGGCTCCCCTACCCGGACGCCGAGGCGCGCGCGGAGATGCTCGATGAGACCGCGGAGGCCGTGCGCCTGCTGTGGGAGCGGCCGACGACGACGTTCGACGGGCGCCACTTCACCCTGCGCGGCGCGGTGCTCGAGCCGAAGCCGCTGCACCGGCCACGGCTGCTCATCGGCGGCTCGGGCGCGCTGACGCTCAGGCGCGTCACGCGCCACGCCGATCTGGCGAACTTCGTGCTGCCGGGCCCCGGCCGGCTCGCCGCGCTCATCGAGGCCCTCGAACGCGAGTGCGCGGGCGCCGGGCGGGATCCGGCCGCGATCGAGGTCTCCGTGCTCGAACAGGCGGTGCTCGCGCCGACAAGCGAGGCGGCTCAGGCGAAGTGGGAGGCGCTGGGCTCGCCGGAGCGCGGGGGGCATCGGGGGCTCGTGGGATCGGCGGCGGACGTCATCGCACAGCTGCGCGCGTACGAGGCCGCGGGGCTCGCGACCGCGATGGTGTTCTTCCCGGACCGGGACGCGGAGTCGATCGATCTGTTCGCGGAGCGGGTCATGCCGGGTTTCCTCAATGGGTAGGGGCGCCATTCATGGCGCCCGAGGGCGCGATCAATCGCGCCCCTACCCGATGCGGTAGAACTCCTGGGCGGTCCCGGCGAGGAGCCGCTCGCGCTGGGCGCTCGTCATGGGCTCGGCCGCGGCGATCGCGGACTCCATCACCTGCGCGTAGGTCGCCACGTCGTCGTGGGCCGGCCAGTCCGACCCGAACATCATCCGCTCGTAGCCGAACAGCCGGACGACCTGCTCGACGAAGCCCCGGATGTGCGCGGCGTTCCACGGGCGCGCGTCCAGGCTCAGGAGGCCCGAAAGCTTCATCACCACGTTCTGGCGGGGTGCCAGGTTCAGCAGGTACACGCCCCAAGGCTCACGCCGGCCCCAGCCGATGGACGGGCCGCCCAGGTGAGCGACGGCGATGGACAGGCTGGGGAGGCGGCCCGCAAGCTCGCCCACCGACGGCAGGTTGCGGGGCTCCGCGAGCACGTCCAGCGACAGCCCTCGCTCGGCCACCATCCCGAGCCCCGCCAGCACGTCGTCGCGCACCAGCCAGCGGTTGTCCGCCTCGGCGGACGCCAGCACGCAGACGCCGCGCAGCTTGGGGCTCTCGCCGAGTGTGTCGAGCCGCCTCGCCAGCGACCGCGCGGTCACGTCGACCCACGGCACGACGGCCGCGACGAAGCCGGTCTCGGCGGCAAGCGCCACCGCCCGGCCGGTCTGCTCATCGGACGCGAGGGGCTGGACGAGCACGGTGCTCACGACGCCATGCCAGGCGAGCAACGGCGCGAGGTCCGCGGGGAGCCGCCGGGCGGGGCTCTCCACGAACTGATGGTGGGCATCGACGATGGGCGCTGGCGGTGGTGTCGTCACACTCGTTCTTCAAGCGGGGGGTTGCGTAGGGCAGCGGCATTATGCAACGGCCGGTGACGGCGGGCAACGGACGGCGAAAAACACGCAGGAAGGGCCCGTTTGCGTCGACGATTACGTTCCGGTATCCTCGCCGCTCATCCACCGGAAGTTCGGTAGATGGCTCGCTCTGACCGTTGCTCAGGAGGATCTTGATGCCGACGTTCGCACTCTTGACGATCCCACAAGCACAGGCGCGAAGTGCAACCGGAAAGCGCGCACAACTGCTTCAGGAATACATGGACTACCTCGGGCGGGTGCCGGCCGGCCAGGCCGGGCAGCTCCAAGCGGGTCCCGGCGAGACGACCAACGCGGTGCGCCGCCGCCTGGGAGCGGCCGCGAAAGCGACCGGCAAGAAGCTCGTCATGCGCCGGTCCAACGACACGGTCTTCTTCTGGGTGCAACCGGGCAACGGCAGACGCCGCCGCACACGCGGCTCCTGAAGGGACCCTCTTCCACAGACGGACGAAGGTGTGCGCGAGCGGCTCGCGTGGGCTAAGCGCGCGCTGTCCGGTGGAGTGAAAACCCTGGGACTGGAGCGGTCAGATGTTGAGGATCTGGCGCGCTTCGTCGCCGATGCCTTCGTCCATGCAGTCGCGGTAGGTGGCGAAGATGCCACGGTCCACGAGCTTCTTCATGTATGGATCGCGGGCCGGCAGTGCATCGAACTGGCCGCGGACGCCGTCCAGACGACGGAGCCGCGCCAGGAAGTGCATCTGGATCGGCGAATAGGCCTTCGCCGTACGCGAGTCGGACACGCCTTGGCGCTGATCGATCTCGGCAACCACCTCGTCCACACGCTGCAAGTGCCCCATGTCGGTTCCTCCCACTGAGGAGACTCAAGGGCCGCCGCGCCGAGCGGCCCTGCACGATATGGGGTCAACCTACCAGCCACCCGCCAGGAGCGCATGAGTGCCAGCCTTGCATCTTTTGGGGGATTTCACGTGGGTGCTGACGCCGTGCCCAGCCCCGACGCTAGGTCTGGCGGGCGATGCTGCTGACGGCCGCGGCAAGCTTGGCGGAGTCGTGCCGGCTGAGCAGCGAGGCGTCGATAACGTCGGCGCGCATGATCACGCCGTCGAAGCCGTCGAACGGGTCGTCCGCGAGCAGCGGCTCCTGCTGGAACTCGGGCGCCAGGGACACGATGCGGCTGTTCACGAGGACGTGCGTGACGGAAACGCCGCTGTGACGCTTGAAGACGCGCAGGTGGTCCCCGGCCGAGAGGCCGTCCGTCTCGCCGTGCTGGGTCGCGATGTTGCAGACGAAGATCTTGAGCGCTCGGGAGCGCTCAAGAGCCTCCGGTATCCCCGGGACCAAGAAGTTGGGCAGGATGCTCGTGTACAGGCTGCCAGGGCCGATGACGACGACGTCGGCGTCCTCGATCGCCCTGACCGCTTCCGAGTAGACGGCGCAGTCCGCCGGGTCGAGCCACAAATCGACGATCGGCTCGCCCGCCTGCCCGATCGCCGTCTCGCCCTCGAGGACGCGCCCGCTGGCAGTCCTCGCGGCGAGCTTGAGGTCGGAGGCGATCGAGGACGGCATGACCTGTCCGCGGACGGCGAGCAGCTCGGCCGCCGCGCGCAGCGCTTCGTGGAAGCTGCCCCGCGTATGGGCAAGGCCAGCGAGGAGCAGGTTGCCGAGGCTATGCCCGCTCAAGGCGCTCGCCCCGGACCCGAAGCGGTAGGAGAGCATCTCCTCCATCAGCGGCTCCGACTCGGACAGCGCGATCAGGCATTGGCGCGCGTCGCCCGGCGGGGGGATGCCGAGCTCCTCGCGCAGCCGCCCCGAGCTCCCGCCGTCGTCGGCGACCGTCACGATCGCCGTGATGTTCACGGTGTACTCCTTGACCCCGCGCAGGAGCGACGACAGGCCGGTCCCGCCGCCGATGGCGACGACCCGTGGCCCTCCCCTGCGCACGCGCTCGCTGGAGAGGTTCTCGATGATGCCGCCCTGCCGGTAGCGCGCGCCGAACACGACCCTCCGGTAGAGCATGTAGGCGGAGAGGCCGGTGATGGCGAGTCCGGCGATCCCGAAGACCGCACCACGCTGCACACCGGTGAGGAACCCGCCGAACGTCAGCGTACGGCCCGCCTCGACGATGGTGTTCGTCAGCGAGACGGACACGGCGAAGGCGATGCCGAGCGCGACGAGCAGCACGCCGGCGACGCCCACCGCGAGCCAGCGCTTGATGCCGATCCCGGGGTACAGGAACAGCCGGATGCGCCGGAAGGTCGGATTGCGGTCTGGAGGGCCGTTGGAGCTCATGGGTGGGGCTGGCGGCCAGGCGGCCGCGCAGGCCCGCAGCGTAACGTGGCAACGGCGAAATGTGAAGCGCCCGCGCTTGACAGCGGCGATGGAGCGCGGCAACGTTGACCCCGCCCGGAGGAGCGTCTTCTTGATGGCCGACCCGCGCTTGGCGCGCCGCGACAACGTCCTGTGGCTCGGCGCCGCGCTGCTCACGCTGGCCGCGCTCGTCACCTTCCGGCTCGTCGTGATTGGGGACGCGTACGCGCAGAGCGGCCCCGCCTGGCCGACACCGCCACCGGGGCCCGCATTCGCTCTGCCGGCCCCCGACGCGATACGGGCCAACGTCCGGGTGCCCGCGACGGGCCCGGGCGGCGAGCTAGCCCTCGTGCGGCCGGACTGGCCGGGGGTCATACCCCTGATCCCGCCGGTCCCCAGCACCGACGTCATCTTCACCACGGGCACCGGCGGACCCGCCGTCACGCTGCGGATCGACGCAGGCACCTACGCCGAGGGCGTTCAGCTGCGCGCCACCCCGGCCAGCCCTCCCGCCGGCCTGAAGGGGGGCACGGCGCTGCTGGCGTTCGACCTCGAGGCGTTCGACCTCGACGCACGGCCGCTGACGAGCCTGCCTCAGCGCCCGATACGGCTGCAGGTCTCCGCGGAGGCTTTCACCGCCGCTGGCATCGCGGGCGAGCAGCTGCTGTTCGCGGTGGTGGAGGGCGATGGCGTGCGGTGGCTCGTGACCTCGTTCGACGCGTCCCGGCAGCTCCTGACGACGCGGCTCGCCAGCCTCGGCACCATCGTCTTGGTCAACGCCGCCCCGTCAGCGCGCTAAGCGCTGGGTGGCCTTGAGCCGCAGGCCTCCGTCGTAGTCTCCGGGACGGTCGCCGGCGACGTACAGCCCGCTGGCCGTCACGCTACCCGGCGTGCCTTCCGCAAGCTCCCACGCGAACTGGACGTCGAACAGCCGGTTGTCGGCGGCATCGAAGGCCAGCGCCGCGAACTGCGCCAGGCCATCGACGTCCAAGGACACGACGCCCGGAACGATCTCCGCCCGGACCATCGGTCCGAGGACGATAACGGTCGCGGAGGCCATCTGCGGCTCTCCGTCAAACGCCGGTGCGATGGCGCTGATCGCGCCCGGATACACACCAGGGGGTCCGACCGCCGAGACCCGGCCACGCGCGTCCACGGTCACGATGTCGTCGTCGAACCGCCATTCGACGTCGCCGGTCGTCACGGCCACGCCGTCCGCGTCGAAGTAGAGGAGCGAGACCCTCGCGCGCGCTCCGTGCCCGAGGCGTATCACCTCCGGCACCACCTGAGCGTCACCGGGTACGCCGAGCGCCTGTGCGAGCGGCCGCTGCACGAGCACGTCGAGGTCGGCGCTCACGGCGCGGCCCTCGTACGCTCCTCCGAGCGTGGCGGTGGCCCGCACGGACGCCGGGTACTGTCCCGGCGTGTCTCCCAGGATGAGACGGTCGCGGTCCACCACGCCGACATCGGGGTCACGGACCTGCCACCGTACGTCGCCGAGCGGGACCGAGCGCCCCTGGAAGTCGAAGGCGAAGAGCACGAGCGGGAAGCGCTCACCCGGCCGGCCGACCACGACCGATGGGCCGACCACGGCCCGGACCCCGCCCCGCGCCTCCTCCAGCGAGAGTATGCGTACGGAGGCGGTGCCGATGACGGGCGGCGCGGAGCCGGTCAGCCGCCGCGCCTGGACCTGCACCACGTCCTCGTAGAAGCCCGGCGTGGACCCCGCCGTGAGGATCCCGTTCTGGTCGATCTCGCCGACGGCCGGGTCCGTGACCCGCCAGACGAGCGCCAGGTCCTGCACGAGTCCGCCGAAGTTCCCGAGGGCCCCCGGACGCATCGCAACGCGCTCGCCCGGCCGCACCGTTGCGGTGCTCGGAAAGATCGTGACCGAGACGATGGAGATGTCGATGAACCCGCTCGTCACGACCACCGACGCGACACCCGTCGCGACGAACTCGCCCGCGTCCGTCCGCTGGACCGCCGTGACTTCGACGACGCCGGTGTAGACGCCGGGAACGCTCCCCGCGGTGAACAGGCCGCGGTCGCTCACCGTCCCGGCCAGGGGGTCCCGCATGCGCCATCGGAAGTCGACGTCGGCGAGGAACCGGCCCGCGGAGTCCTCGGCCACCGCCGTGAAAACGATGATGCCGCCCCGCGGGACCGCGAGCCCGTCCGGGACGGGCCGGACAGAGGCCACGCGCGAGACGGCGGAGGCGACGATATGGATGTCGGCCGAGGCCTCGACGGTGATGCGCTCGCCGGTGAACCGCTCGATCCCTCCGGGGGCGGAGCCGCCGCACGCCGCGGCGGCCGGTATCAGCCCCGCGAGCAGCGCGAGCGCGAGTCGGGGTCTATGGGAGAGGAGTATCAACGTCGTGTCGCCCCAGAGCGCACCGCGGCGCAGCGTGTCGCGGATGGCACGGCCCGGGCCGTTCCGAGCTGTCGTCCGACGCACCACGACGGCGACGCGCCGAAGGATAGCAAACGGGCCGCCGTGCCGTAAACGCGGAGGCCAACGGGCACACGGAACCGCTCGATAGCGGCCTCACCGTACACTGGCCAGCACGCGCCGAGCATCGCACGAATGGATGGGCGAACGGGTGAGCGAACTGGTAGGCTACGGAGTGCGATCCAGCACTTCGGAGGCGCGCCGCATGCGTATCGCCCTCGGAACCGACCACGCGGGGTTCGAGCTGCGGGAGAAGGTCGCCCGCGTGCTGGCGGACCTCGGCCACGACGTCGAGGACGTGGGCGCGCACTCCTACGACCCAGACGACGACTATCCCGACTTCGCGCGCCTCGTGGCCGAGGCCGTGGCCACGGGTGCGGCTGAGCGCGGGGTGCTCGTCTGCGGCAGCGGAGTGGGCGCCAGCGTCGCGGCCAACAAGGTCGTGGGCGTGCGCGCCGCCATGTGCCACGATACGTACTCCGCTCATCAGGGCGTCGAGCACGACGACATGAACGTGCTGTGCATAGGCGCGCGCGTGATCGGCGAGGAGCTCGCCCGGGAGGTCGTGACGTCGTTCCTGGGCGCGGCGTTCTCGGGCGAGGAGCGCCACGTGCGGCGGGTGGCGAAGATCAAGGCGATCGAGTCGGCTCAGGCCTTGGGCACGCCCTAGGCCCCCAGCTTAGGAGGACAACCGTGGGCAAAAACACGGTCTCCCGCATCCAGGCGCTCGGGCAGTCGGTGTGGATCGACCACATCCGGAGGAGCATGCTCACGACCGGCGAGCTGGGTGCGCTCGTCCGCCAGGGCATCACCGGGCTGACGTCGAACCCCACCATCTTCGAGAAGGCGATCTCCGGCAGCACCGACTACGACGAGGCCCTCGTGGAATTGAGCCGCGCCGGACGGCCACCCGCCCAGGTGTTCGAGGCCCTCGCCGTCAAGGACATCCAGGACGCGGCCGACATCCTCCGGGGCGTCTACGACCGCACGGACGGCGTGGACGGCTACGCCTCGATCGAGCTCCCGCCGCCGCTCGCCCACGACGCGCGTGCGACGGTGAGCGAGGGGCGGCGCCTGTTCGCGGACGTCGGCCGGCCCAACGTGCTCATCAAGGTGCCGGCGACCCCCGAGGGCGTCAAGGCGTTCCGCACGCTCATCGCCGAGGGGATCAACGTCAACGTGACGCTCATCTTCTCGCTCGAGGCCTACCGCGGCGTGATGGAGGCCTACTTGCGCGGCCTCGAGCAGCGCGCGGGCAAGGGCGGCGGCCTGCGGGTCGCGTCGGTCGCCTCCTTCTTCGTGAGCCGCGTCGACGCCGCGATCGACCCGCTGCTACAGGCTCGGGCCAAAGGGGGAGACGCCGCGGCGCGAGACCTGCTGGGCATGGCGGCGGTCGCCAACGCGCGGGCGGCGTACGCGCTGTTCAAGACGGCGTTCGGCGGGGAGCGGTTCGCCAAGCTCCAGGCCAAGGGCGCGCGCGTCCAGCGGCCGCTATGGGCCAGCACGAGCACCAAGGACCCCACCTACCCCGACACGATGTACGTCGACGGCCTCATCGGGCCCGACACGGTCAACACGATGCCACCCCAGACGCTGGACGCCGTCCTCGACCACGGCGCGGTGTCCCCCACGCTCGAAGGCACCGGGGCGAGCGCGAATCAGACCCTCGACGCGTTGGAGGCGGCGGGCGTCGACATGGCGGAGGTGACCGCCAAGCTGCTGCGCGACGGCGTCGCTTCGTTCGCGGCCTCCTACGACGCGGTGCTGGCGAGCGTGGAGGCGAAGTGCGGCGCGCTGGCCGAGGCGGCAACCTAGGCCGCTGCCCACGTCCCCAGGCACAACCGACCGCAGCCCACTCGTTTTGCCCGATCGTATCGCCTGATCGCATTGGAGGTCCCATGGACATCGGCATGATCGGCATGGGCCGCATGGGCGGCAGCATGGCCGAGCGGCTCCGCAAGGGCGGCCACCGCGTCGTCGGGTACGACCGCGACCCGGACACGCGCTCGGCGGCCGCCAGCCGCGACATCGACGTCGCGGATACGCTCGAGCACCTGGTGGAGATGCTCTCGAAGCCCCGCGCCGTCTGGGTGATGGTGCCGTCGGGCAACCCGACGGAGGCGACCATCTCGGCACTCGCCGATGTGCTCGAAGAGGGCGACGTCGTGATCGACGGCGGTAACTCCAACTACAAGGACACCATGCGGCGCGCGGCGTCCCTCCAGGCGGCCGGCGTGCGGATGATCGACGCGGGCGTCAGCGGCGGCATCTGGGGGCTCGCCGAGGGCTACTGCCTGATGGTGGGCGGCGAGGACGACGCGATCGCGATGGTCGAGCCGCTCTTCTTGACGCTCGCGCCGTCGGCGGAGCTGGGGTACGCGCACGTGGGCCCCGTGGGCTCCGGCCACTTCGTGAAGATGGTCCACAACGGCATCGAGTACGGGCTCATGCAGGCGTACGCCGAGGGGTTCGAGCTGCTCAAGGCCAAGGAGCAGTTCGGGCTGGACGTCGCGCAGATCGCTGAGATCTGGCGCCACGGCAGCGTGGTCCGCTCCTGGCTCCTCGACCTCACCGCCAAGGCGTTGGACGAGGACGCCGACCTCTCCGGGATCCAGCCGTGGGTCGAGGACTCCGGAGAGGGCCGCTGGACCGTGGAGGAGTCGATAGAGCTCGCGGTCCCACTTCCCGTGATCTCGATCGCCCTTCAGGCGCGCTTCCGGTCGCGTCAGGAGGCCGCGTTCGGTTTCAGGCTGCTTGCGGCGATGCGTCAGCAGTTCGGCGGGCATGCCGTCCGCCATACGACGTAGCCGTGGCGGACATCCGTACGTTCGACGCCCCCGATGAGCTGACGACCGCCGCCGCCGACCTGGTCTTGGACGCCGCGCGAGCGGCCGTCCGCGACCGGAAGCGCTTCACGTGGTGCCTCTCCGGCGGCAACACACCCGCGATGCTCTACCGCAAGCTGGCGAGCGAGCCGTACGCCGCCAGCTTCCCCTGGGACCGTACCTACGTCTTCTGGGGCGACGAGCGGTGGGTGCCCGCCGACGACCCGGACAGCAACGCGCGGATGGCACGCGACGAGCTGCTGTCGCGCGTGCCACTGCCGCAGGACCACGTCCGGCCCATCGTCACGACGGGCATCGAGCCGGAGGCCTCAGCCGCAGCGGCCGAGCGGGCGGTCCGCACGCTGCTGGGCCCGGACCTGCGGCCCGACCTCGTCCTGCTGGGACTCGGCGAGGACGGCCACACCGCGTCGCTGTTCCCCGGCACGGCCGCGCTCGGCGAGCGGACTGCGCTCTACGCGGCGAACCGCGTGCCGCGGCTCGATACGTGGCGCATCACCGCGACGCTGCCGTTGCTGAACGCGGCGCGCCGCATCGCATTCCTCGTCACGGGCACCGCCAAGGCCCGGACGCTGCGCCAGGTGCTGTTCCCCGAGGCGGAGACGGTGGTGCTGCCCGCATCGATGGTGCGGCCGGCCAACGGCAAGCTGACGTGGCTGCTGGACCGCGAGGCCGCGTCGCTGCTGCCCCACGCGGGGTAGGAGCCGCCCCCAGGGCGCACGCCGTGCGCCCCTACGCAAAATCGCGGGTTCCTCGCGCGAGCCGGCCGTGCTAAGCTTGATTTGCCCGTTTAGCAGGCCGTGAACGGCGGGAGAGCGGATCGCATGTGCGGCATCTTCGGATACCTGGGCCATCAGGACGCGGCGCCACTGGTGCTTGCCGGCCTGGAGCGGCTCGCGTACCGCGGCTACGATTCCGCCGGGGTCGCCGTGATCGACCGGGCGGGCCATCTGGAGGTCCGCAAGAGCGCCGGGAAGCTCGCGAACCTGACGTCTCTCCTCGAGCGCGAGCCGCTCTCCGGCAACGCCGGGCTCGGCCACACGCGGTGGGCGACGCACGGCGCGCCGACCGACGCCAACGCCCACCCGCACCTCGACGGCACCGGCGAGGTCGTCGTCGTCCACAACGGCATCGTGGAGAACTACATCGAGCTGAAGGGGCGCCTCGCCGCCGAGGGCCACACGTTCACCTCCGCGACCGACACCGAGGTCATCCCGCACCTCATCCAGGAGCTGCTGGCCCAGGGCCACACGCTCGCCGAAGCGGTGCGCCTGGCTGCCGCGGAGCTACGCGGCGCGCACGCCATCGCCTGTATGCACGCCGGGTCTCCCGGCACGCTGGTCGCGCTGCGGATCGGGAACGCGGGCGGCGTATCGGTCGGGTTCGGGTCCGGCGAGATGTTCGTGGCGAGCGACCTGCCCGCGCTGCTCCCGCTCACGACGTCGGTCGCGCCGCTCGCGCCCGGCGAGATGGCGGTCGTCACGCCCGAGGGGTGCGAGATGCTGACGCTTGACGGCCGCAGGGTCGATACGGCGCGGCAGACCATCGCCATGAACCCGGTGGCGGCGGCAAGGGGGGGGCACAGGCACTTCATGCTCAAGGAGATCATGGAGCAGCCCGAGTCGGCCATGAGCTGCCTGCGCGGCAGGCTTGGCTTCACGCCGCCGTCCGCGGTGCTCGGTGAGCTTCCCTTCACGTCCGAGGAGCTACGGTCGCTCTCGCGGGTGGTGTTCTTGGGCATGGGGACGACGCAGTACGCCACGCGCGTGGGCGCTCGCACAACCGAGCTGCTCGCCCGCCTGCCGGCGAGCGCGGAGGACGCGTCCGAGTACCGCTACCGCGAGCCCGTCGTGGACGAGCGCACCCTCGCGGTCGCCGTGTCGCAGTCGGGCGAGACGGCCGACACGCTCGAAGCGATGCACCTCGCGGCCGGCGGCGGCGCGAGGACGCTCGCCATCACGAACGTCGCGGGCAGCCAGGCGGACCGCGGCGCCGACGCCACGCTGCTGATGCACGCTGGGCCGGAGATCGGCGTGGCGTCCACCAAGACCTTCGTCAACTCGATGCTGGTGATGTACCTTTTGGCGGCCCACCTCGGCCACGCGCGCGGCGCGCTCACGGACGCGGCTGCCGCGGCGCACGTCGAGGAGGCCGCGCGCCTGCCGGCGCTGCTGGGCGAGGCGCTCGAGCTCAACCGCGGCGTGTACGAGCGGCTCGCGGCGGCGTACGTGAAGGCGCGGCGCTTCCTCTTCCTCGGCCGCGGGCTGCTCGACCCCATCGCGCGGGAGGGGGCGCTCAAGCTCAAGGAGATCAGCTACATCCACGCGGAGGGCATGGCGGCGGCGGAGATGAAGCACGGGCCGATCGCGCTCATCGATGGGGAGACGCCCGTCGTGGCGCTCGTGCTGCGCGATGCGCTCTACGAGAAGATGCTGGGCAACATCTCGGAGGTCAAGGCGCGCGGCGGGGTGGTGATCGCCATCGCGACGGCGGGCGACGACTCCATCGAGGCCCAGGTGGACGACGTGCTATGGGTGCCCCCCTGCCCGCCGCTCCTCGCGCCGATGCTTGCCGCCGTGCCCGTCCAGCTCTTCGCTTACCACACCGCCGTCCACCTCGGCAACGACGTCGACCAGCCCCGGAACCTGGCCAAGAGCGTGACTGTCGAATAGCCGGATAGGAACCGTGGCTCAGGAAACCGCCCCAGCGAAGCTGCTGTACGACGTGCACACGCACGTGCTGTTCGACATCGACGACGGCGCGGCCAACGAGGGGATGGCGCTCGACATGCTCCGCCTCGCCTCGGAGCGCGGGGTCACGGGGGTCGTGCAGGACGAGCCGCTGTTGCCCGTCGAGCCTCGGCCCCGCCCCCGCTGGTGGCTCGGCCGCAGAGGCTAGGCGCCCCCGGCGGCCGAGGACGCGGCGGGCGATCCGAGGCGCTCGTAGATCGACAGGCCACTCCACGCCGCGCGGCGCTTGAAGAGGACGGGGTCCTGGGCGAGGGCGGTCTCGAACAGCGCCGGCGAGTCGGCGGGATGCCAGTGGTAGATCACCACGTAGTCGGTCTCCCGCTCCTCCATGATGTCGTAGAGCCGCAGACTGTTCACACGGCCGGACCATCCCATGTGGCGCACCTCGCGCACCGTCTGCCACCCCGGCGCGCCCTCGTCGTTCCAGCCGTCCATGATGGGACGGCCCGACTTCTCGGGGACCCACCACGCATCCCAGTTCTGGAACCCGACGTTGAGGACACGAGCCCCCGGCGGCGTCTCCGTCCGGAGCCACTCCATGGCCAGCTCGACCTGGGGCAGCGGCGTGATGGGGGCCAGCGTCTTGCGCGCCTCGACGGCGTCTTGGACAGGGACGACGAGGACCGCGGCAGCCACGGCGCCGAAGACGACGGCCACCGCCGGGCGGGGCGGAGCCCGCCTGATGAGCGACCTCGCCAGTGCGAGGACGTCGGCAGCGGCACTCTCCAGGAACAGCGCGCCGAAGAAGGCCAGGAAGGGCGCCATGAACATGGTGAAGCGGGCGACGTCGAGGCCCGAGAACGGATAGTACCGGATGAGCGGCATGGCGGAATGCCCCATGGCAAAGAGCGTGAAGGTGATCAGCACGAGCGCCGCGCCGGTGGCCCGCGAGCGGGCGACGACGGCGTACAGCACGCCGCCCACGGCCAGCGGCACCTGCACGAGGCCGATGTACGACGGATAGAGCTCCCTGCCGATGAATGCGCGGTCCAACGCCCGCCGCCCCATCGCGCTCAGGTCGACGAGCCAGTTGCCCGCGACCTCGCGCTCGAAGCCGACCGCCGTGATGTGCACGACGAAGAACACGAGCCATACGCCGCCCGTGGCCAGCGCCGCGGCGGCGGCGTAGCCGAGCATCCGGAGCGTGCGGCGGCGGGGATTCGCGCCCGACGCGAGGTGGTAGAGCGCCCACGGCATCATCCCCAATCCGAACGCGAAGCCGGTCATGTGGTGCGCGAGCAGGCTGCCGGCGAGCAGCACGCCGCTCCACACCGCGGCACGCCGCTCCCCCGTCCGGATCGCGCGCTCCAACATGAAGAAGCCAGCGACCCCGAACGGAAGCGCGACCACGGTGGAGAACCATCCGAAGATGCCCAGCGAGACGAACATGGGGTACGACAGGAGGGAAAGGAAGCCCGCGAAGACGGCGGTCGACCGCCGCAGTCCGAACTCAAGCGCCAGGCCGTAGACCGATAGTCCCAACCCAACATAAGCCAAAAAGATGATGATCCGGAAGGAGATCTCGATCGGGATGGGCGAGAGCGCCGACAGCAGCCCAACGGCGCCGTAGGCGAGCGGCGGATACGCCTGGAGGTAGGGCCAGCCGCCGTACCAATACGGGTCGATCAGGACGGAATCGAGCTTCCCCGTGAGCGCGAGCTCGGTCACCCAGCCGAGGTGCAGGAACGTCGGCGAATCCACGCCGGGCGGGGTGCCCGGAGCGAACATCGGCCACATGAGCGCCGTGACCGCGACGACGTAGAGTCCGGCCGCAAGCCCGTGGTCCCGCCCCAGCGCGCGCACCGCGGGCCATCGCGCCAGGAACCAGCGCCGCGCGCCGCTCGGCCGTACGGCCTTGAGCGAGCGCCAGGAGGCATCGAGCCACGCTTGAAGAGCCAAGAGCGCCTGGCGGCGGGCTGGCGCGCGAAGCCGGGCGGGCGAGAGCCAGGCGTCGCGCGGGCCGTCAGGCAACGGACGGTGGCTCGGGCGCGGCCTCCCCTCGGCGGCGGCGGCGGCGCGCCGCGGACCGCGACTCCCGGGCCGAGGTGTAGTCGTCCAGTGCGCCATGGATGTCAGCGGCGCGAGGACGCCTCCACCAGACCAGCGCGAGGACCGAGGCGACCACCAACAACGTGGAGACGATCTGCGCCATCGGGACGTCGCCGATCCTCCAGTTGTCGGTCCTGAGGAACTCCAGGACGAAGCGCTCGGCCGGATACCAGATGAAGTACATGAGGAGCAGGTCGCCCACGCGGAGCCGGTGCGCGAGCCGGCGCGCCAGGTAGAGGATGACGGCGACGCCGAGCAGGCTCAGGAGCGACTCGTAGAGGAACAGCGGGTGGAAGTGCGTGTCGCTCAGATACTGGAACGGCCGGTTGGCGGCGTCGATCGGGATGCCCCACGGCAGGTCCGTCGGCGGGCCGAACAGCTCCTGGTTGAAGAAGTTGCCCCAGCGGCCGATCCCCTGGCCCAGCAGGAAGGCGGGGGCGCCGATATCGAACCAGCGGAGCACGTTCATCGGCTTGGCGCCCGGCTTGCCCGCCCGCGTGCCGCGGTTGACCCACCACACGTATGCGGCCAGCGCGAGTGCGGAGCCGGCGACGGCACCGAAGATGCCGATGCCGCCCTTCCAGATGAAGAAGACCGTGACGGGATCGTGGACGTAGACCTCGTTCCACTTGTCTATGACGTGGTAGGTGCGCGCGCCGATCAGCCCGGCCACCGCCCCGAGGACGGCGATGTTGACGACGTGCTCGGGGTTCTCGCCCAGGCGTTTGG
Source organism: Chloroflexota bacterium (assembly GCA_022561455.1). Lineage (GTDB taxonomy): Bacteria > Chloroflexota > Dehalococcoidia > Lucifugimonadales > Australimonadaceae > JADFRC01. The sequence continues at coordinate 25,336 of JADFRC010000004.1, forward strand.
CCTCGCGCTGCGCCAGCACGATCCCCGCCAGCAGACCGCTCAGGATCATCACCGAATACCAACGCAGCTCGAGCGCTCCGATGGACAGGCCGTGCATGGTCAGCTCGAAGTTCATGGGACGGCCATTATACGGGGGTGGGAGCGCCGGGCCTACGTCTCCGGCAACGAGAGCGGCCCGCCTGAAGCGGGCCGCTCTTCAGCCGATGGACAGAAACTCCGCTCGGGCGTTCTTTAGGTGGTCTTCCCCAGCCGATACATGCGAGTGCCGCATACCGGACACTTCCCCTCCGTGGCGGGCCGGCCGTTCTTCATCCTGACTTCTCTCGCGTCCGCGATCATGCGTTCCTCTCGGCACTTCATGCAGTAGCCCTTCACGGGGAGCCCTCCTCAGTGAGCGTTGGGGGTGCGGTTAGAGACCGGCGCCGTAGCTCGCATGCTAGAGAGTGCGGCCGGCGTGCGTCAATAGGAAAACAGCGGACTTGGCCGCGATCCGCGGACCCTTTCACCGGATACCGATGTCATGCTGCGCAAACCGGCACTGGGACCTTAAAAAGTTCTTGGATCCGTCCGAAAAACGGCAAGCCAGCAAACTGTTCGATGCCGACCGCCCCCCAGCACCCCAGATGACGGCCTTGCCCCCAGCGCAGGAGCGATCGGGTACCGGCGCGCGAGGTGGGTCTTCACTTCGACGTCCAGCGGGCTTTGACACCCATCGGGCGCGTCCCTATAGTCTCCCACAACTCCCCCTTCCACCGCGAGGTGACGCAGGCCGTGGGCGTTCTCTCCTCCCAGCAGATACGGGCCATGCTCGCACCTCCCCACCCGCTCGTCGCCGGCCTCATCGACCTCGACGAGCAGCTCCAGGCCAACGGCATCGACCTGACGCTGCGGGCCATCGGCACGTTCACGGGCGGCGGCCGCCTCGGCACCGGCGGCGACCGCGTGCTCCCCGAGACCGACGACTTGGATTTCGGCGCGGACGGGCTCGTGCGCCTCGCCCCCGGGCCGTACCTCGCGCGCCTGAACGAAATCGTCTCGCTGCCGCCCGGCGTGATGGCGATCGCCCGGCCCCGCTCAAGCCTGCTGCGCATGGGTGCGTCGGTGCACAACGCGGTGTGGGACGCGGGTTACTCCGGCCGCTCACAGGTGCTCATCGTCGTCCACAACCCCGCCGGCATCGAGCTCGGCCGCGACGCGCGTATCGTGCAGATGGTGTTCCTGACGCTCGATGCCCCCACCGACGCGCCGTACGCGGGCGCCTACCAGTACGAAGCGATCGAGCAGCCAGGGCACGAAGCGCTCGAGCAGCCGGGGCCATGACCACGAGCACGCGCAGCGCGCCGGACGTCGTCATCGCCGGCGCCGGCATCATCGGCTGCGCCACCGCGTACTTCCTCGCCGCGGAGCACGGGCTGCGGGTCGTGGTGATCGAGCGCGACGGCATCGCGAGCGGCGCATCGGGCGGCGCGGCGGGGGAGCTGGGCGCGGTCGGGCGGCACCGCTTCTCCGAGGCGTTCACGCGCTTCATCATGCGGGGCATCGAGCTCCATACGGAGCTGGCCCCTGCCCTGCGCGAGGAGTCCGGGGTCGACTACCTCCTGGGGGACATACCGCTGCTGCGCCCGGCCTTCGAGGAGTCCGAGGCCGCCGAGCTGCGCGAGCAGATGCGCTGGCAGCATGGCCTCGGCATGGACGTGGAGTGGCTCGACGCGCAGGCCGTGCGGGGGCTGGGGACCTGGCTCACGCCGGATGCCTTGGGCGCCGCGCTCACCGTCGAGCGCCAGCTCGAGGCCTATCCGTTCGCCCTTGCGGTCGCCCAGGCGGCCGAGCACCACGGCGTCGAGATCCGCACCGGCGAGGTGACGGGCGTCCTCCGCTCAGGCGGCCGCGCCGTGGGCGTGCGGATCGGCAGCGAGGAGCTGGCCGCCGGCGCGGTGCTCGTCGCCACCGGGCCGTGGGCGGTCGACGCTGGAGCATGGATGGGCGCTACGGTGCCGGTGAGCCCGCTCCGTGGACAGATCGTGCACCTGGCGCCGCCCGGAGGCATGCCCATGCCGCAGCACGCGATCTTCCACGAGACCGGCTACCTGCTGCCCAAGGCTGGCGGCGACCTGCTCGCGGGCACGACGCAAGAGCTCGCCGGATTCGACCGCCAACCGACGTCCGAGGCCCAAGACGGCATCATGGAGGCGGTCGTGCGGCTGGCGCCGGCGGTGATCGATGCGCCGATACGCGACCTGACCGCGTGTCTGCGCCCCTCCACGCCCGACGGACTGCCCATCATCGGCGCGGTGGAGGGCTGGCAGGACCTCTACATCTCCACCGGCCACGCCTTCAAGGGCGTCACGCTGGCGCTCGTCTCCGGGCGGTCGCTGGCGCAGCTCATGACGGGTGAGGCGCCGGACGTGGCGCTGGACGACTACTCGCCCGCGCGCTTCGCCGGCGCCGCCTAGGCCGCGCCGTGCCGCCCAACGACCTCACGCTCGCCACCGCATCGGAGCTCGCGGAGCTCGTCCGCGCGAAAAGCGTGTCGCCCGTGGAGGTCACCGCGCACTTCCTCGACCGCATCGCCGCCTACGACGGCGAGCTCAACGCCTTCATCACGGTGGCCGCCGAGGAGGCGATGACGCAGGCGCACCGCGCCGAGGAGGCGGTCATCGCGGGCGAGCCGCTGGGGGCGCTGCACGGCGTGCCCATCGGCATCAAGGACCTTGATGCGACCAAGGGACTCCGCACGACGTACGGCTCGATGCTCATGCGGGACTTCGTCCCCGACTACGACGAGATCGCGGTCGAGCGGATCCGCGCAGCGGGCGCCATCATCATCGGCAAGACGAACACGCCCGACTACGGATGGAAGGGGACGACCGAGAACCTGCTCACGGAACCGTGCGCCAACCCCTGGGACACGACGCGGACCGCGGGCGGCTCGAGCGGCGGATCGGCATCCGCGGTCGCGGCGCACCTCGTGCCCATCGCGAACGGGAGCGACGCCGGCGGCTCGATCCGCATCCCGTCCAGCTACTGCGGCGTCTACGGCATCAAGCCGACGTACGGACGCGTCCCGCGGCTCCTCCCGCCCGGCGCCTGGCGCCCGCTCTCGCAGGGCGGCCCGCTCGCCTCAAGCGTCCGCGACGCGGCCCTGCTGCTGTCCGTGCTCGCCGGCCCGGACCCCCGCGACCCCACGTCCATCCGCTCGGTGCCTCCGTCGTACGAAGACGCGCTGGGCGACCTCTCGCTCGGGGGGCTGCGGATCGCATGGAGCCCGGCGATGGACGACCAGCCGGTGGACCCGGAGGTCCGGGACGCCACGGCCGCAGCCGCACGCGCGTTCGAGGCGCTCGGCGCGGCGGTCGAGGAGGCGGCGCCGGACGTGACCACGAGCGATGCGGTCTGGATGTACGCGACGCTCTCTCTGACGGGCCTCGTCGCCCGTCTCGGCCCGACCATCGACGAGGGGAAGGCCGACATGATGCCCCCGCGGCTGCTCGAATGGGTGTCGGAGGCGATCACCTGGCCCGCGACCCGCCACGCCGAGGCGCTCGGCAAGCTGGAGTGGCACCGCCGGCGCTTCGACGACTTCTTCGAGTCCTACGACCTGCTGCTGCTGCCGACGATGGCGACGACGGCGTTCCCCATCGAGGGAAATCCGCGCTCGATCGACGGCCGCTCGGTGCACCCGAGCTGGGGGTTCACGCCCTTCTGCCACCACGCGAACCTGACCGGCCGGCCCGCGGCCAGCATCCCGTGCGGCTTCGACGCCGACGGCCTGCCGATCGGGCTCCAGATCGTGGGGCAGCCCGGGGACGAGGTGAGCGTGCTGCGGGCGTCCGCCGCCTACGAGGCAGTGCACCCGTGGGCCGGGCGCCAGCCCGCCAAGTTCCCGTAGGAGCTTTCGCGCGGGACCTCGCACGTGAAGAGCGAAGTCGGCTCCCCACGACCCTTTCGACCATCCCCCCGTCCCCCTTCCTCGCCAGGAAGGGGGTGATGAAGCCGGGCACGGGGGACACCCCCGTGCCCCCGGCAGAGGGGCAGAGGCCCCTCTGCACACCCCGCCCTGTGCCCCGGCGAGGGGGACTCGCGCCGCTGCACGCCCCATCGGGAGTGCTTACCTCGGGTCCGGGGCTGATCCAGTGCGCGGGAAGGGGGTCGCGGCTATACCCCCCGAGCGCGGTGCTACACTGGGCCCGCAACGAGCGGCTTTTGTAGCGGAGGGAGGCTGGCTATGCACCTGGACCACACCATCGTCCCTGCCAAGGACAAAGAGGCCTCGGCCCGGTTCTTCGCGCGCATCATGGGGCTGACGTACGAAGGGACGCACGGGCACTTCGCGCCGGTGCGCGTCGGCGATGGGCTGACGATGGACTTCGACGACCGCGACACGTTCGAGTCCCACCACTACGCCTTCCACATCACGGACGCGGAGTTCGATTCGATCTTCGAGCGCGTGAAGGAAGAGGGGCTCACGTACGGCAGCGGGCCCGGTTCCCACGAGAACATGGAGATCAACGAGCGCAGGGGTGGGCGCGGCTTCTACTTCGAGGACCCGAACGGCCACCTCTACGAGGTGCTGACGGTCTCCTAGGCGCCGCTAGCGGTACTCCATGGGCCCCGCGAGCACCGGCAGCCCGGTCGGCGTCGGCTCGCCTCCCGCGGGCGCGATGTTGATGCTCACCCAGTTGACGTGGACGTCGCCCCCCGGAAAGTCCACGGGGACGAGCGCGTAGCCGCTGTGGTCGACGACGAAGACCGCGATGCTGAACGCCGTCTCGTCCGACTCCCAGACCCAAGCCTGGTAGGCCTGGGAGGATCCGAGCGGCCGCAGGAACAGCGTCATCAGGAGCTGCCCACCACCGTCCGGGTCGGCGATCAGCATGCCGCGGGCGGGCTTGGCGAAAGGCTCGGGCGTCGCCATCGCCCACATGCGCGTCAGCGACGTGCTCTCGTGCGCCACGAAGTAGGTGAGCTCCTGCTGGCTGACGAGCTTGGCCTCCATCTCGGCCGCCGTCCCCTGGAGCGTTGCCATCTCATCGATCTGGCCGTCGAGCCTGACCTGCGTCGCAGCAGCCGACGCGGTGAGCGTCGCCATCTCCGCGCGCTGGCCGTCGAGGCTGGCTTGGGTCGCCGCCGCGGAGACCGAGAGGCCCTCCATCTCGGCCTCGAGGTCGTTGACGCGGAACGACTGCGCCACGGCCAGCCCCCCGAGCCCGGCGAAGACGAGCACGGAAGCGGCGACGGCCGCCCACAGCCCGCGGAACGCCGGGCGCGGGCGCTCGCGGCGTCCTCGTTCGGTGGCGAGCCGGGCGGGGCCCTGGGCGCCCGCGGCGGCCATGATGCGGTCCCGGAGGTCGAGCGAAGGGAGCAGGACGACCTGGGACTCGGCCAGCTGCGCGAAGCCTTCCAGGTATCCGGCGAGCGCCGCGCGATAGCGTGGGCTATCGGCGAGCGCGCGTTCGACGAGCACGCGCTCGTCCGCATCGAGCGCGTTCAGCGCGTAGGCGGGGAGCAGCTCCTCGATCGAGTCTCCGGGCGAGTCTGTGGGCGGGTCTCCGGGTCGCTGGACCATCAGGCCTCCTCGCTGGCGGGTTGTGCCAGTATCCGCCGCAGCCGGATCAGGCCGAGACGCAGCCGCGTCTTCACCGTCCCCAGCGGGACATCCGTGCGCTCCGCTATCTCCCTCTGCGTCGCGCCTTGGAGGTACGCCATCATGACGGCCTCCCGCTGCTCTGGCGGGAGCAGCTTCAGCGCCTCGGCCGCGGCGCCGAACATCACGGCGGACACCGCCTGGTCGGCGGTATCGCCCCGGGAGACGAGGCCGAGGCTCACGTCTTCGGGCGTCTTGTCCGCGCTCCGCAGGGAGGCCCGCCGCCGCCGCCTCAGCTCGTCCACGATCCGGTTGTGCGCGAGGTGGAGGAACCAGTGCCGGAACTCCCCCCGCGCTGGATCGAAGCGGTCCGCTCGCGTCCAGAGGGCCACGAAGACCTCTTGCGTCACGTCCTCAGCCGTGGCGTAGTCCCGCAGGATGCTGTAGGACATGCCGAAGACGGGCTTGCTGTACCGGCTGTACAGCTCCTCCAGTGCCTCGGCGTCACCGCTAGACACGCGCGAGGTCAGGTCGGCGTCCGTCGGTGGGAAGGAGTCCACAGGTGACCCTTTCGTGGCGGACAGCGGGGCCGCACCCCTCACTTCGGATCTACGCGCGCGGCCCGGCTTCGGTTTGGGGTGCCCCTTTTTACCATGAGGCCGGTACGCCGTCCACCAGGCGGCCGGGCCCACGCTCCGGTTCGCCGCCACGACCCAAGGAGCGTAGTATCCGTGGCCGGAGGACGACGCCAGCGAGGAGGCACCCGATGACGACGAAAAGCGGTCTCCAGCCCGATCCCGATCCCGCGTTCGCGGACTGGGCGCTACCCACCTTCTCGCTCGCGGAGCGGGAGCTGCGGTGGGGCCGGGTCCGCGAGCTGATGCGGCGCGACGGCATCGACTGCATCGTTGGGCTCAACAGCACCGGGACGCACAACCGCAACCAGGCCGACGTCCGCTACCTAACGCAGATCGGGAACAACTGCGATGAGGTCGCGGTCTGCTTCCCCATCGACGGGAAGGTCACGGCGATCACGAACCGCGGCGGCTACTGGGCCGCGGGCGACTGGATCGGCGAGACGATGCGCTCGGGCCGCGCCTGGTCCCGCAGCCTGGCCGACTGCCTCAAGGAGGCAGGGATGGAGCGCGCGACCATCGGCGTCTCCGGTCTCACGCCCGGCCTCTACTCCGTGGTCCGCCAGCCCGACGGGTACGCCGGATACACCGCCGTCACGAACATGCGCCAAGCGCTGCCGAACGCGACGTTCGTGAGCGCCTCGGACCTGATGGGCGAGGCGCGCTTCGTGAAGAGCGCCGAGGAGATCGAGGTCCTGCGCCACTCCACCGAGCTCGCGGAGCTTGCGTGGCGCGCGATGATCGACACGTCGCGGGTCGGGGTCTTCGAGCCTGAGATCATGGCGAATATGATCCAGGCCGAGATCGCGGCCGGGGGCAGCATGCCGCTGATGCTCGGCTGGTACTCCGGCCCGTTCGGTGCCGGGTACCACCGCATCGAGCAGCCGGTCCACCGCCGGATGCAGAGCGGGGACTTCCTGGCCGTGGAGATCGAGGGCCGCTGGGCCGGCTACGTGACGCAGATCGACCAGTCCATCACCTTCGGCGACGTGCCGAGCTGGGCCGCGGACGCCTATGCCGTCGCGGTCGAGTGCACGAACGACATCATCGACGCGCTCAAGCCGGGCGCGACGTTCGGCGAGCTCCAGGCGGCGGCGCGGAAGGTCAACCGCCACGACGGCTACGAGGGAGCGATGACGCTCCACGGCCGCGGCCTCGGCGACGACGGCCCGCTCATCACGAACTCCTCGCAGCCGGCGGTCCAGGACATCCCTGTCCTCGAGGGCAACGTCTTCGTGGTCAAGCCGGGCATCCACTACAAGGGCCAGGGGGACGTCGGCCACGTGGGGGAGGCGGTCGTCGTGACGGCGACGGGTTCCGAGCGCCTCGGGGTGCGCGACTACGCCGCCTACGTGCACGTGGACTAGGCGGAGGTCCACGGCAGGATGAGCGAGGAGCCGAAGGGAGAAGCCGAAAGCGAGGCGCCGGCCGCACCAGCGGCGAGCCTCTCGCGCGGAGGCTATCTCCAGCTGTTCCTGTCGCTCCACCTGCCGGCGGTCGCGATCGGCCTGGGCACCGGCATGGCCGCGCCGGTCCTGCCCGTGCTCGCCAAGTCCTTCGACGTCAGCGTCGGCGTAGCCTCGCTCGTTTTCGTGGCCACGATGGCCGGCGGGCTCTCGGCGAGCCTCCCAGCCGGTTATGCCATCGACCGCTTCGGACGCCGCAACGTCCTGCTGGCCGGACCCGTGATCGCCGCGGGCGCCGCCTTCTTGGTGGCGACGTCCGGCTCGTTCACCGAGCTGGTCGTCTACCGCTTCATCGGCGGCTGGGGACAGCAGATGTGGACGCTCAGCCGCCTGACGGTCATCGCCGACACGGGCTCCGACCGCTCGCGCGCGCGGCAGATCACGAGCATGTTCGGCATCCAGCGCGTCGGCATGCTGTCGGGCCCGTTGGCGGGCGGGCTCCTTGCCGCCGTCTTTGGGCTGCGGGTGCCCTTCGTCGTCCAGGGCGTCGTCACCCTCCTCGCGGTGGTCCCCAGCTTCTTCGTCGTCCGCGAGACGGCGCCCGCGCGCCCCGCCGCGCGCGAGCGGGGCCACGATGCGGCGCCTGGGGAGCAGGAGGAGTACTCGTGGCGCTCGTTGCTGCGCCCGCCCATCCCCGCGCTGTTCAGCGCGCAGTACCTGGCGACGACGGCCCGCGGCGCGTCGCTCGGCGGCGGCGTCCTGTTCCTGTTCGCGGCCTACGCCTACAACAGCGGGCCCGCGGAGCTGGGGATCCTGAGCAGCGCGATGGCGGTCGTCGGCATCCCCATCACGCTCATGGCGGGCTACTTGATGGACCGCTTCGGCCGGATGGTGACCATCGTGCCGGGGCAGGCGCTGATGGGGGCGGGCATGGTCTTCCTCGCGGTCGTCGCCATAGCCCCGCTCTCCTTCACAGGCTTCGTGATCGGCTTCGTCTGGGTCCACGTCGTCAACAGCTTGCTGTCCGGATCGATGCAGGTCCTGGGCTCCGACATCGCCCCCACCCACGCACGCGGGCGCTTCTTCGGCGCTGGGCGCATGGTGAGCCAGGCAGGCTTCATGTCCGCGCCGCTCAGCTTCGCGGTGCTGACCGGCGTCTCCGGGTTCGGCGCCGCGTTCTTCTTCCTCGCGGGCGCCGGTGGGGTATCCGCGCTGCTCCTGGCGTTCGTCGTCAAGGAGACGCTCGCCAAGCGGTAGCGCGCCACCGAGCGTCGCGGTACCATCGCAAGGGCAGACAACCGGCCCTGACCGGCAGCCCACACGGGAGTAAGGAGCAGCACGATGGCGGAGATCGTCCTTGGCATCGCTTCGTCCCACGGCCCGCAGCTCCGGATACGGCCCGAGGCTTGGCGGGAGTACGGAGACCGCGGGCGCACGCTGGCGGAGCACTGGTACGCCGGCAAGACCTACACCTTCGAGGAGCTCGCGGAGCTGCGCGCCTCCGACCACTTCGAGCGCGAGTGCACCGACGAGAAGTTCCAGCGCCGCTTCGACGCCTGCCAGGCCGCGATCGCCCACCTCGGCGAGACGCTGCGCACGGCGGCGCCGGACGTCTGCATCATGATCGGCGACGACCAGCACGAGGTCTTCTTCGACGAGAACATGCCGGTGTTCGCCATCTACAACGGCGAGACGGTCGACGACGCCCCGCCCTCCGGCCGAGGCCTGGGCGGTATGATCGATTCAGAGGTCGAGAACGCGCCCAAGGAGCGGATCTCGCACCCGACGGATGCCGTGCTCGCCGACCACCTCATCGGATCGCTCATCGAGGCCGGTTTCGACGTCGCGCGCACCAGCCGCCTGCCGGATGGGCGGGACGGAGGCGTCATCGGCCATGCCTTCCACTACCTCTACCGGCGTCTGATGGGGAACCAGGTGATCCCGCACGTCCCCATCATGGTGAACACCTACTATCCGCCCAACGTGCCCACCGCGCGGCGGAGCTACGCGCTCGGCCGGGAGCTGCGCCACGCCGTCGAGTCGTGGGACTCGGACGCCCGCGTGGCCATCATCGCCTCGGGCGGGCTCAGCCACACCGTCATCGAAGAAGACTTCGACGCCCGGGTGCTCGACGGGCTCAAGCACGACGACTTCGAGAAGCTCACCGGCTACCCGGACGTGCGCTTCCGCGGCGGCACGTCCGAGATCAAGAACTGGATCGCGCTCGGCGGCGCGATGAGCGGCGCGGGCCTTGACATGAGCGTGGTGGACTACGTGCCGTGCTACCGTACCGAGGCCGGCAACGGCTGCGCCATGGGCTTCGCCGAGTGGCTCGGCTAGCAGACGGACTCCAGATATAGAACAGGGCAGGACAGGAGGCCCCCATGCTGACGGAAGCGCAGACCGACCGGCTGACGAAGGTAGGGCCAGGCACGCCGATGGGCGAGCTGATGCGGCGCTACTGGCAGCCCATCGCGGGCTACTCCGAGCTGTCCGCGAACCCGACCAAGGCCGTCCGCCTGCTCGGCGAGGACCTGGTGCTCTACAAGGACCGCTCGGGCACGCTCGGGCTCATCGAGGCCTCGTGCGCGCACCGGCGTGTGCACATGCTCTACGGCATCCCCGAGGACAATGGCCTGCGCTGTCCCTACCACGGCTGGCTCTACGACGAGAGCGGCCAGTGCCTGGAGATGCCGGCCGAGGCGCCGGAGAGCACCTTCCCGAGCCGCGTGCAGATCAAGGCCTACCCGGTCGAGGAGCTGGGCGGGCTCGTCTTCGCCTACCTCGGCCCGAAGCCCGTGCCGCTCGTGCCGCGCTGGGGGCCGTTCGTGAACGAGGGCGTCCGAGACATCGGCTGGGCGATCGTGGGGTGCAACTGGCTCCAGGTCCAGGAGAACTCGCTGGACCCGATGCACGGCGAGTTCCTCCACAACTACTTCGCCAACTACGTGCTGGAGCGCCAGGGTCTGCTCGAGGACCGCGGCGTTATCACGCACGGCAAGTCGTACAAGGCTGCGCCGGGGCTCAAGGACAACTGGCGCGGCGGGGCCACGATGCGGCACCACACCAAGGTCAGCTTCTCGAAGTTCGAGCACGGCATCCTCAAGCACCGGCTCTACGCAGACGAGACGGAGGAGAACTCGCCGGGCTGGAACATCGGCCACCCCATCCTCATCCCGAACTACGAGCACGGCACGGGGGGCGGCGGCTTCCAGATCCGCGTGCCGATCGACGACACGCATACCTACTACGTCTACTACAACATCCGGCCCGCCCACCCCGGCGAGGACGCGCACCAGAAGCCGGAGGACATCCCCGTCTACCGCACGCCCATGCCAGGCGTGGACGAGAACGGCATCCCGC
>JADFRC010000081.1 GCA_022561455.1 Chloroflexota bacterium
GGCTGGCCCTCGTGGTTCTCGGCGATCCACTCCTTGGCGAACGTGCCGTCCTGGATCTCCGCCAGCACCTGCTTCATCGTCGCCCGCACGTGGTCGTCGATCACCCTTGGGCCGCGTGAGTAGTCGCCGTACTCGGCCGTCTCGCTCACGGAGTAGCGCATGTACTTCAGGCCGCCCTCGTAGATCAGGTCCACGATGAGCTTGAGCTCGTGGCACACCTCGAAGTACGCGATCTCGGGCTGGTAGCCCGCCTCGACCAGCGTCTCGAAGGCGGTCTTGACGAGGCTCGATACGCCGCCGCAGAGCACCGTCTGCTCGCCGAAGAGGTCCGTCTCGGTCTCCTCCTTGAACGTCGTGGCCACGATGCCCGCCCGCATGCTGCCGATCCCCCACCCATACGCCAGCGCGTTGGCCAGCGCGTTCCCGGACGGGTCCTGGTGGATGGCGACGAGCGACGGCACGCCGGAGCCGCCGACGAACACCTCGCGCATCCGGTGGCCGGGCGCCTTGGGGGCGATCATGGACACGTCCACGTCGGGCGGCGGCACGATCTCCTTGTAGTGGATGTTGAACCCGTGGGCGAACATGAGCGTCTTGGAGGGATCGATGCTCGGCTGGATGGCTTCCTTGTAGAGCGCCCCCTGGACCGTGTCCGGCACCAGCATCATGATGACGTCGGACTCCTTCGCGACCTCGGCGGGCGACGTCACGCGCAGCCCTTCCGCCTCGGCCTTCTCCCTGCTCTTGCTGGCCGCCTGGAGACCGACCATCACGTCGACGCCGTTGTCGCGCAGGTTGAGGGCGTGGGCGTGCCCCTGGCTGCCGTAGCCCATGATGCCCACGCGCTTGCCGTCGAGCCGGGACTTATCGGCGTCCTTGTCGTAGTAGATCGTTGCCATCGCTGTGCCTCTCCTTAGCTGGTTCGGATCGCGTTCGCGTATCGGGCGCTCAGGGCACGACCTCCGTGTCCGGAGCGCTGTGGTCGATCGTCGGCTTCACGCCCTTGCGCGGGCCCGTCGTGGCCGGGCCGCGGCTCATGGCGATGCGCCCCGTGCGCATGACCTCCCGCAGGCCGAAGGGCTGGAGCAGCTGGATCAGCGCGTCGACCTTCTCCTCGTCGCCGGTGACCTCGATCACCAGCGCGTCCTTGGCCACGTCCACGATGTTCGCCCGGAAGATGTCGACGAGCTGCATGATCTCCGGCCGGCTCTCCGCGTTCGAGCGGACCTTCAGCAGGGCCAGCTCGCGCAGCACGATGTTCTCCGCCGTGATGTCGTAGACCTGCACGACGTCGATTAGCTTGTACAGCTGCTTCATGACCTGCTCGACGACCCACTCGTCGCCCTCGGCGACGAACGTCATGCGCGAGAGGCCCGGCGTCTCGCTGTGGCCGACGGCGAGGTTGGAGATGTTGAAGCCGCGGCGGCTGAACATGCCCGCGATGCGCGCGAGCACGCCTGGGCGGTCCTGGACCAGCGCGGTGATGGTGTGCGTCTCTACTTGCGCCATGCGTGCGCCTCGTCCGACGTTGGCGGCACAGACGGCACAGACGGCACGGGCGGCGTTGGGCCTTCGAGCATCTCGAACACGCTGCCGCCGGCCGGCACGTGGGGGTAGACGTTCTCCTCCCGCTCCACGCGGAAGTCGATGATCGCCGGGCCGTCCACCGCCGCCGCCTCGTCGATGGCCGTGCGCACGGCTGCCTTGTCGGTCACGCGGACCGCCCAGATGCCATAGGCCTCGGCGAGCTTCACGAAGTCCGGGTTCCCCGAATACTCCACCGCCACGCGGTTGCGGTCGTAGAAGAGGTCCTGGAGCTGGCGGACCAGCCCCAGCGAGTTGTTGTTGATGATGGCGAACTTCACCGGGACGTTGTGCTCGGCGATCGTCGCCAGCTCCGAGAACGTCATCTGGAAGCCGCCGTCGCCGGCGATGCTCCAGACCGTCCGCTCAGGCTGCGCGAAGGCGGCGCCCATCGCCGCGGGGACCTCGAAGCCCATCGTGCCGAGACCACCCGAGGTGATCCACGAGTTGTGCTCCTTGAACACATAGTGCTGCGCCGCCCACATCTGGTGCTGGCCGACGCCGGTGACGACGATGGCGCGCCCGTCCGTGGCCTCGCAGAGCTCGCGGATGACGTACTGGGGCAGCAGCCGGTCCGACTCGGGCATGACGAACGGGTGCTCCTCGCGGAGCACGTCGATCTCCTTGAGCCAATCGGCGTGCGTCGCCGGCTCGACTTCGACCGCGAGCGCATGCAGGATGCGGCGTGCGTCGCCCACGATGGGCACCGCCACGCCGACGTTCTTGCCGATCTCGGCCGGGTCCACCTCGATGTGGATGATCTGCGCGTTGGGGGCGAACGCGCTGAGGCGGCCGGTCACGCGGTCGTCGAAGCGCATGCCGACGGCGACGATGAGGTCGGAGCGCTCGATGGCCCAGTTGTTGTGGGCCTGGCCGTGCATGCCGGGCATGCCCATGCTCAGGATGTGCTCGCCGGGGAACGCGCCGATCCCGAGGAGCGTCGTGATGACGGGGATCTGCACCTTCTCGGCGAGCTCCTTGAGCTCCGCGAAAGCACCGGAGATGGTGACGCCGTGGCCCGCCATGATCAGCGGGCGCCGGGCGTCGCGGATGAGCTTGGCGGCACGCTTGATCTGCTGGGCGTGGCCCTCGAGCGTCGGCTTGTACGAGCGCAGGTTGACGCTTTCCGGGTAGTCGAACTCGGCGCGCTCGGTCAGCACGTCGCGCGGCAGGTCGACGAGGACGGGGCCAGGCCGGCCGCTGCGTGCGATGTGGAAGGCCTCCTTCATCACGCGCGGTATGTCGGCGGTGTCCATGACCAGGTAGTTGTGCTTCGTGATGGGTGCCGTCACCCCGGTGGTGTCGGTCTCCTGGAAGGCGTCACGGCCGATCGCCGCCCGCGGGACCTGGCCGGTCAGTGCGACGATGGGCACGGAGTCCATCATGGCGGTCGCGAGCGGCGTCACGAGGTTCGTGGCGCCGGGGCCGGACGTCGCGACGGCGACGCCGACCTTGCCGGAGGCGCGCGCGTAGCCGTCGGCCGCGTGGCCGGCGTTCTGCTCGTGCCGCACGAGGATGTGCTGGAGGTCGGGGTACTCGGGCAGCGTCTGGTAGAACGGGAGGATGGCGCCGCCGGGCAGCCCGAAGATGACCGTTACGCCCTCGCGTAGCAGACTCTCGCAGATCATCTGTGCGCCCGTCAGCTGCATCTTCTCCTCACCAACGCCACGCTCACCAGGGATCACGGCGACCGGGGGACCGGCAACGAAAAAACCCGCCCCTGATCGAAGGGACGGGTCGTGAAGCCCGCGGTACCACCCTATTTCCCCCCGGCGTGCGGGGGACGCTCAACTGCGCCGTAACGGTGCGCTCCGCTGCCCTACTGCTACTTCGGGCTGGCCGCTCCAGGATGAGTTCGGAGACCCCTCACCGCCGACCTTTCACCATCCGCGCCGGCTCGCTGGGGTGGGTGTGCCCCCTACTACTTCCCTTCCTCGCGGGAATTCTATTGAAACGAGACACATGCTACCCGAAACACACACCATCTGTCAACGGGGCCAGATGCCTTGCCCCTGGCCACGGCCTGGCGCTAGCATGATTCCGACATCCGCCGGTGTGCAAAGTTCGATGGCTGAGGAAGCGGCCTCGTGAGCAACCGTCCGCCCCTTCGTGTCCGCCCCGCGGTTCCTTGGAGCCCGCGTCAGGTCGCCCTTGGTGCCGGCCTCGTGACTCTGGCGATCGCCCTGGTCTTCGCAGTCGGACGCTTCTTGGAGCGCGACAGCGCGGCCACCCCCGTGGCGACCGTGCTTGCCGCGAGTGCCTTCGTCAGCGTCGTGATGGTCGCGGCCGCTTATGGCATGGGTCCGCGGGCCGCCGGTGGGCTCCGGGCGCTCTTCGGCGGGCGCCGGAGCTCCCCCGCCCGGATGCTCGGCTGGGCGGCGCTGGCGTTCCTCGCGAGCTACGCCGCGACGCTCGTCTACGTCTTGGCTGCGGAGTCGGTCACGGACGCCGCCGTGCCCTCGCCGATACCAGCGAGCTTCCTCGAGGAGCTGCCGCTCTTGACTCTGGTGCTGGTCGTCCTCGTGGGGCCGGCGGCCGAGGAGATCTTCTTCCGCGGGTTCTGCTTCGCCGGCCTCGTCGGCCGCTGGGGCTTCTGGGGCGCCGCGGTGGCGAGCTCGGGTCTCTTCGGCCTCGCGCACCTGGACCCTGCGCTGATGGGCCCCGCGTTCGTGAGCGGCTTCGTGTTCGCGTGGGTGTATTGGCGGACGGGGTCGCTCTGGCCGGTCGTGCTCGCACACACCGCCCGAAACGGGGTAGCCTTGGCCGTGGTGGCAAGCCTTCTATGACGAAGCGACTCGATACCGCATTCCAGCGCATGCGCGATGCAAAGCAAACGGGCATCGTGCCGTATGTGACCGTCGGCTTCCCGGCGTCCGTGGAGGACACGCTCGCCATCGTGCCCGCGATCGAGGCGGCCGGCGCCGTCGCCGTGGAGCTGGGCGTGCCCTACAGCGACCCGCTCGCCGACGGCCCGACGATCCAGGCGGCGAGCTACCGCGCGGTGCAGGCGGGCGTGAACGCGCGCACCTGCATCGACGTGGTCGCGCGGCTGCGCGAGGCGGGCGTCGAGCTCCCGTTGCTCTTCATGGGCTACTACAACCCGATCCTGTCCTATGGGATCGACGCGTACGCCCGCGACTGCGCCGACGCGGGGCTCGACGGCATGATCGTGGTCGACCTGCCGCCGGAGGAGTCGGGCCCCATGCGAGACGCGCTAGGGCGCCGCGAGCTGGCGCTGATCTCGCTGCTCGCGCCCACGAGCTCGGACGAGCGCATCGAGATGGGGACGCGCGGCGCGGCGGGATTCGTCTACTGCGTCAGCGTCACGGGCGTGACCGGCGCGCGCCGCGAGCTGGCGAAGGGCCTGCCCGCGTTCGTGGGGCGCGTACGGGCGCGCACGGACCTGCCGATCGCGGTTGGGTTCGGGGTCAGCGAGCGCCGCCACGTCGAGGCCATCGGGAAGTACGCGGACGCGGCCGCGGTGGGTAGCGCGCTGATCGACGTGATAGACTCGGCGCCGCCGAGCGAGCGGGCCGCCCGTGCGGGCGCATTCGTCGCGGCCCTCGCCGGCGCACGCCGATAACCCCTTTCTCGCTGGGACGCGGTATGAGCCACTGCCTAGGACTGCGAGGTGCGACGACCGCGGACGCGAATACGTCCGACGGCATCGTCGACGCCACGGAGGAGCTCCTCCGCGAGATGGTGGCGGCCAACGGCATTGATGAAAGCGACGTCGCTGCGGTATTCTTTACGACAACGGTAGACCTGAACGCCGAGTTCCCGGCGGTCGCCGCCCGGGTGCGGCTGGGCTGGGAGCACACGGCGCTGATGACGTCGCAAGAGGTGCCGGTCCCGGACGCGACCGCATCGGTCATCAGGGCCATGCTTCTCGTGAACACCGACAAGAGCAAAGAGGAGCTGGTCCACGTCTACCTCAAGGGTGCCAAGCAGCTTCGCAGCCGCGGATCAACCAGCAGATGAGCACACCAGACCACACCACCCTCGCCGCCGAGCGCGCGCCGCGCGCCCGGGGCCTGTGGACATCGAGCGGCGCCCGCCTTTCCCCCCTGTTTACGCGGCGGGGGAGCGCTCGTTATACGTATCGCTAGCCCCCTTTCCGTTCTCCCCACCGGCCCGCTGGCCCGCAACAGAACGAATCGAAAGGGGAATGCGTCGTGGCGCAGTCCGTACGTGACGTGAATATATCGAACATCGAACCGCTGATCGCCCCGGAGGCGCTCCAGCGCCGGGTCCCGCTGACGCCGTCCGCCGCCGAGACCATCGTGGAAGGCCGCAAAGCCGTCGAGCGCATCCTGGGCGGCGACGACCCGCGCATGCTGGTCATCGTCGGCCCCTGCTCGATCCACGACGAGAAGGCGGCGCTGGAGTACGCCGACCGCCTTGGCGCGCTCGCCGAGCGCCTTGCCGACCGCATCCTCATCGTGATGCGCGTCTACTTCGAGAAACCCCGGACCGTGCTCGGCTGGAAGGGCTTCATCAACGACCCCAACCTGGACGGCTCGTTCGACGTTTCGGATGGGCTTTATCGCGCCCGCAAGCTCCTGCTGGAGCTCGCCGAGCGGGGGCTGCTCGCCGGGACCGAGTTCCTCGACCCCATCGTGCCCCAGTACATCGCGGACCTCGTGTCCTGGGCGGCCATCGGCGCCCGCACGACCGAGAGTCAGATGCACCGCGAGATGGCCAGCGGCCTCAGCATGCCGGTCGGCTTCAAGAACGGCACCGACGGCAACTCGCAGATCGCCGTGGACGCGATGAGCACGGCGCGCGCGCCACATGCCTTTCTCGGCATCGACGTCGAGGGACGCACCTGCGTCGTGCAGACCACCGGCAACGCCTACGGCCACCTGATCCTGCGCGGCGGCGTCAGCGGTTCCAACTACGCCTCTTCGACCGTCGCGGCCGTGCAGCAGCAGCTCACGAGCGCCGGCCTCCCGCCGCGGCTCATGGTGGACTGCAGCCACGCGAACTCCGAGAAGGACTACCGTCGCCAGGCGATCGCCTTCCGCGACGTGGTCGGGCAGCGCGTGGGCGGCAACGACAACATCGTCGGCCTCATGGTCGAGAGCAACCTCTTCGACGGACGCCAGGACCTGGGCGACGACCCATCCAAGCTGCGCTACGGCGTCTCCGTCACCGACGCGTGCATCAGCTGGGACGAGACCGACGCCCTGCTGACCGAGGCGCACCAGGCCCTGAGCCTCGTGCCGGTGTCGTGACGGGCGCGCGTGGCTGACCTCTGCGCGGAGCTCGAGGCAGGACGGCCCGGCGGCCCGGCCGCGCTCACCTTCGGCGTCTTCGACGGCGTCCACCTCGGCCACCTCCACCTCCTGCGGCAGCTCCAAGAAGACGCCCGCGAGCGTGGGCTCACGCCCGTCATCGTGACCCTGGCGAACCATCCGCTGTCGGTCCTGCGCCCGCACGTCCCGCTCGTGCTCATCTCGTCGCTTCGGGAACGGCTCGCGCTCCTGCGCTCAGCGGGCGTCGACCACGTCATCCCGATCACGTTCACGAAGGAGCTGTCGCTTCGGACGGCCGAGGGGTTCATGCGCGCGCTCTGCGACTGCGTCGGGCTCAGCCACTTCGTGGCCGGGCCCGACTTCGTGCTGGGCCACGACCGGGAGGGCACGCTGCCGGTGCTGGAGGCCCTCGGCGAGAAGCTCGGCTACACCGTCCGGGCGGCCGACGCGTTCTCGCTGGACGGCGCGCCCGTGCGGAGCACGGCGGTCCGCCAGGCACTCAGCGCCGGCGACATCGAGGGCGCTCAGCGCCTGCTCGGCCGGCCCTTCGCGCTCGACGGCCCGGTGGTCGAAGGCGAGGGCCGCGGCGATGGCTTGTTGGGCTTCCCGACGGCGAACCTCGGCCTGGGCCCGCTCCAGGCGCTCCCCGCGGACGGCATCTACGCCACGTGGCTCACGGTCGACGGGAAGCGCTATCCAGCAGCGACGAGCGTCGGCATCAAGCCGACGTTCCACGAAGACGGCCCGCGCGTCGTCGAGGCCTTCGTCTTGGACTTCCACGAGAATCTCTATGGGCGGCACGTGCGCATCGAGTTCGTGAAGCGGCTGCGTGGCCAGGAGCGGTTCGCCGAGGTCGACGCGCTGGTCGCGCAGATGCACCGCGACGTCGATGCGACGCGCGATGCACTCGCGCAGGCGGCCGCAGCCGCCTCCCGGGCCTAACGCCGTGGCCAAGCTCGACCCCGAACTGCTGCACCGCATCACGCGGCGCGGCGTCGCCGAGATCATCCCCGAGGCGGAGTTCATCGCGCGGCTCGAAGAGGGCAAGCCGCTCAAGCTCAAGATGGGCTTCGACCCCTCGCGGCCCGACCTGCACCTCGGCCACGTCGTCGGCCTCCGCAAGCTCCGTCAGCTCCAGGACCTCGGCCACGAGCTCATCCTGATCGTGGGCGACTGGACCGCCCAGATCGGCGACCCGTCGGGCGAGTCCGACACCCGCACGATGCTCTCCGCCGACGAGGTGAAGCGGAACGCCGAGACGTACATGGCCCAGTTCTACAAGGTCGTCGACCCGGAGCGGACGCGGGCCGCCTTCCAGAGCGAGTGGTTCGGGAGCTTCACGCTCGCCGACGTGATCCAGCTGACGTCCCACTTCACGGTCAACCAGTTCCTGCACCGGGACGACTTCGCCAAGCGCTATGCGGACCAGCGTCCGATAGCCGTCACCGAGATGCTCTACCCGCTGCTTCAGGCGTACGACTCGGTGGCGATCGAGGCGGACGTCGAGTTCGGCGGCACGGACCAGAAGTTCAACCTGCTGGTCGGACGCGAGCTCCAACAGCGCATGGGCCAGCGCCCCCAATGCGTCTTCCTCATGCCCATCCTGCCGGGCACCGACGGCGTGCGGCGGATGGGCAAGTCGCTGGGCAACTACATCGCGCTCGAAGACCCGCCCGCCGACATGTTCGGCAAGATCCTCTCGCTGCCGGACGACGTCGTCCCGCTCTACTTCGAGCTGCTGACGGACGCGCCGGACGACGAGCTTGCGAGCATCCGCTCCACGGTCGAGGCGGGCGGCGCCGGAGCGCTCGCGCTCAAGAAGCGCCTCGCGGGCGAGATGGTCTCGTGGTTCCACTCGCCCGATGCCGCGGCCGCGGCGAAGGCTGAGTTCGAGCGCGTCGTGCAGGGGGGCGAGCAGCCCGCGGACGTGCGCTCGATCGAGGTCCACGAGGGCGACGCCGGCGTGCTGGCCGTCGGGGCCGGCGAGGCGACGCTGGACCTGCCCCGGTTCCTGGCCGCGAACGCCATGGCGCCGAGCGTGGCCCAGGCGGCGCGGCTGCTCAGCCAGGGCGCGGTCGAGGTGGGCGGGCAGACGCTGCGGGAGCGCGAGGCGCCGGTGCCGTACGGCGCGGTCGTCCGGGTGGGCCGCCGCCGCTTCTTCCGCGTGGTGAAGGGCTGAACGGCCCCTCGACACGTACCCATCATTCTGGGCCAGCCCGCCGCTTCCCGTCCTTAGCGCTGCGAGCCTGTAGCGGTTCAAGCTGCGCGCGGTCTGAGCGAAGCTTCCGGACCAAGCCGGAGCCTATCTGGTGCCGATCTATGCCCAACCGCGTTAAGAACGCAACCGGGAGGCTCAGCATGCCCGCGCCGGCGAGAGCAGCTAGAGCAGCAGCGCCCATCGCCGCGCCCGTCCTGGTTCCACGCCGCAAAGCGCGCTCCACTGCCTGCTGAAAGGTCTGGCGACCCATCAGAACCTGGGCTCCCTCCGTGGTGGCGAGCAGAACAAACGGCAAACCTGGTGCGATGTTCTCGAACAACTCTTCTATGGGGCTGTCGAGCAAGTCCGCCAAGGGCGCCGCAACCTGTCCTTCAATAGCCTCGTCCCTGATGCCGCTGCTAAGAATGGC
>JADFRC010000005.1 GCA_022561455.1 Chloroflexota bacterium
TCCGCGACAGCATCAAAGCCCAGTCCAAGCCCGTCAGCGGCAAGGAGCAGATCGGCCAGGTCGCATCGCTCTCCGCCCACGACAACGAGATGGGCGGGCTGATCGCCGAGGTCATGGAGAAGGTCGGTAAGGACGGCGTGATCACGGTCGAGGAGGGCAAGAGCCTCAGCTACGAGACCGAGTACGTCGAAGGCATGCAGATCGACCGCGGCTACATCTCCCCCTACTTCCTGACCGACGCCCAGCGCATGGAAGCCGTGGTCGAGGACGCATACATCCTCATCACCGACAAGAAGGTGACGGCCGTCAACGACCTGCTCCCCGCGCTGGAGAAGGTGCTCCAGGTCACCAAGAACCTGGTGGTCATCGCGGAGGACGTGGAGGGCGAAGCGCTCGCCACGCTGGTGGTCAACAAGCTCCGCGGCACGCTCAACGTCGTCGGCATCAAGGCGCCCGGCTTCGGTGACCGGCGCAAGGAGATGCTGCAAGACATCGCGATCCTCACCGGCGGCACGGTCATCAGCGAGGAGATCGGCCGCAAGCTCGACTCCGCCGGCCCCGAGGACTTCGGTCGAGCCCGCCGCGTCGTGTGCACCAAGGACGACACGACGTTCGTCGAAGGGCATGGGACCGAAAAAGCCATCCAGGACCGCATCTCCCAGATCAAGTCGCGGATCGACGACACCACGTCGGACTTCGACCGCGAGAAGCTTCAGGAGCGCCTCGCCAAGCTCTCCGGCGGCGTCGCCATCATCAAGGTCGGCGCGGCCACGGAGA
Organism: Chloroflexota bacterium; assembly: GCA_022561455.1. Lineage (GTDB taxonomy): Bacteria > Chloroflexota > Dehalococcoidia > Lucifugimonadales > Australimonadaceae > JADFRC01. Next base: position 778 of record JADFRC010000005.1, read on the forward strand.
TCGAGCTCAAGGAGAAGAAGTCGCGCGTCGAGGACGCGCTGTCCGCAACGCGGGCGGCCGTCGAAGAGGGCATCGTGCCCGGCGGCGGCGTCGTGCTCGTCCACGCCGCTGAAGCCGTCAGCAAGCTCAAGCTCAAGGGCGACGAGCTCACCGGCGCCAACATCGTCAAACGCTCGCTCGAAGAGCCGATCCGCATCATCGCGGTCAACGCCGGCCAGCCCGGCGAGGTGATCGTCGACGGCGCGAAGAAAGCCGGGGGCAACATCGGCTTCGACGCCGAGGCGGGCGTCTGGGGCGACATGTTCGAGCGCGGCATCATCGACCCGGCCAAGGTCACCAGGGCCGCCGTCGAGAACGCGGCCAGCGTGGCGGGCATGGTGCTCACGACCGAGTCCGCCATGACCGACGTCCCGGACAAGCATCCACCCGCGATGCCACCGGGCGGCGGCGAGCACATGGACTTCTAGGTCCACGTACCTACTGACCTAAGCGAAGGGGCCTCGCCGACCGGCGAGGCCCCTTCCATGTGCGTGTCTCGGTCCGCCTGCTTGCGGCGTCTCGGCTACGCCACCGCGAGGAGCTTGCGGAACCGTGCTTCCGACCGGTATGGCCCGACGACGGCGAACTTGAAAGAGCCGGGCGCGAGGTACTTCCGCGCCGCGTCGGTGACCTGCGCAAGCGTGACTGCACGCACGTCGGCAACGACCTCGTCCGGCGTGCGCACGGTCCCGCGCAGCAGCTCCTGGCCACCGATCCAGCCCATCACCGAGCGCGTGTCCTCCATGCGCAGGTAAAGCCGTCCGACCGCGAACTCGACGGCGCGCTCCAGCTCCTCCTCGGGCACGCCCTCACGCATCTTGTCGAGCTCACCGACGATCGCCTCGACCGCCTCGTTGACCTTCGCCGTGTCCACGCCGCACCCGATGACCAGCGCGCCGCAGTCCCGGTAGTGCGACGAGCTGCTGTGCACCTCGTAGGCAAGCCCTCGCCGCTCGCGCACCTCCATGAACAGCCGGCTCGTCATCCCCTCGCCGAGCACCGTGTTCATGAGATCGACCGCATAGCGGTCGGGCGCGACGTTCGAGACGCCGTCCACGGCCAGGCACAGGTGCGCCTGGTCCGTGCTCTTGTTGCCGACGTTCACGCGCACGCCGGCGGGCGCCGGGCGCACCGCCTCCCAGCCGAGCGGCGGGCCGCCCGACCAGTCGCCCATGCACTCGGCCACCCGTGCCACGACCTCGGCGTGCTCCACGTTCCCGGCCACCGCCACGACGACGTTGCCAGGCACGTACTGCTTGGCGTGGTAGTCGGCGAGCGCCTGGCCTGAGAGCGCGCTTACCGTCTCCTTCGTGCCCGCGACGTCGCGCCCCATCGCCTGGTCCGGCCAGAGCGCCTGATCGATCAGCAGGTCGGCGATGGCGTCCGGCTGGTCGTAGATCATCGATATCTCTTCGATGATGACGCCGCGCTCGCGCTCGACCTCCTCCGGCTTGAACAGCGGGTGCAGCGCCATATCGGACAGCACGTCGAGGGCGATATCGAAGTGGTCCCGCGCGACGCGGGCGTAGTACAGCGTGGCCTCGCGGTCGGTACTGGCGTTCAGCACACCGCCGACCGATTCGATCGCGCCGCTGATCATCTGCGGCTCGGGGCGCTTCTCGGTGCCCTTGAACAGCATGTGCTCGAGGAAGTGCGATGCGCCGGCGTGCGCCTCGTCCTCGTAGCGCGACCCGGCGCCGACGAAGATGCCGACGGACACCGAGCGCGTGTGGGGCATCGTGCTGCTGAGCACGCGAAGGCCGTTGGGTAGGACCGAACGCTCGTACACAGACTCTCCTCTCCCGTAGCAACGGGACGCGGGGGCAATGGTTCCGACGGCCGGCGCCATGCGCCGGCGCCTGGCATTGTAGGGCACGCCAAAGCTAGCGAGTCAAACGGGTCGTGGCCGGCCTACCGCGCGGGCTCCAGCACCTGCTGGCCGTCCATGTACGGCACCAGCACCTCCGGCAGGCGCACGGTGCCGTCGCGCTGCTGGTTGGTCTCCAGCAGCGCGATGATGACGCGCGGTAGCGCGAGGCCGGAGCCATTGAGCGTATGGACGTACTCCGGCCGCCCTTGGGGCTCGCGCCGGAACCGGATGTTCGCCCGGCGAGCCTGAAAATCGGTGCAGTTGGAGCAGGAGCTTACTTCGAGCCACTCCTCCGAGGCCGGCGACCAGACCTCCACGTCGTAGGTCTTGGCCGACTGGAAACCGACGTCGCCGCTGCACAGCTCCAGGATCCGGAACGGCAGGCCAAGGCCCCGGGCAACGTCCGACGCGTGCTCCACGATCTGCTCCAGCACCGCCGCCGACTGCTCCGGCTCGACGAGCTGGAACATCTCCACCTTGTCGAACTGGTGCAGCCGCTTGAGCCCGCGCACCTGCGTGCCGGCCGCCGCCTTCTCGCGGCGGAAGCACGGCGTGTGGGCCATGTAGCGCAGCGGCAGCGTGCCGGGCGCGAGTATCTCGTCGCGGTGGAGGCCCGTCAGCGGCACCTCCGCCGTCGGGATCAGCCACAGGTCGTCCTCATCGTCGTGGTACAGGTTGTCCGCGAACTTGGGGAGGTTGCCGCTGCCCTCCATCGTCTCGCGCAGCACGAGATAGGGGACGCCGCGCTCCGCGTAGCCGTGCCGCTGCCGGTGCATGTCGAGCATCCACGCGATGAGCGCGCGCTGGAGCCGGGCCCCCGCCTCGCCGAGCACGGAGAACATACGCCCGGAGAGCTTCGACCCACGCTCGAAGTCGGTGATGCCAAGCTCCTCCGACAGCTCCCAGTGCGGCTTGAGCGCGAAGTCGTAGCTCTTTGAGCTTCGGGGCTCGCCCTCCTGGCGCGTGACCGCGTTGGCGCTCTCGTCGTCGCCGTCCGGCACGTCGTCGAGCAGGATGTTCGGCACCGTGAGCAGCAGCGCGCGGAGCTTCGCGTCGGCGTCGCGCTCGGCCGCCTCGATGCGCTTGATGCGCTCCCCGGCCTCACGGCCGGCCTTGCGCTGCCCCTCCGCCACCGCCTTGTCTCCCGCTTTCATCGCCTCGCCCACGGACTTGCTGTTCCGGTTCACCTCCGCGCGTAGCCCGTCGACCTCGGCCACGAGCGCGCGCCGGTCCGCATCGAGGTGCGCCAGCTCGTCGACGACGCCCGGGTCCTCGCGCCGGCGCTCGAGCGAGCGGCGGACGACCTCCGGCTCGCGGCGCACGGTCTCGATGCTAAGCATCGGGCGTCTTACCCGCGGCGGGGCCCGCGGCAGGGCCCACGGCAGGGCCCGCGGCGGGGCCGGGCTCGCGCACCTGCGGGAACAGCAGCACGTCGCGGATCGTCGTGCTCCCCGTCAGCAGCATGACGAGCCGGTCGATCCCCATCCCGAGCCCGCCCGTGGGAGGCATCCCGTGCTCCAGCGCGAGCAGGAAGTCCTCGTCCAGGCGGTCGAGCTCCTCGCCCTGGTAGCGTTTGCGGAGCGTCTCTTGCTCCTCGAGCCGCTGGCGCTGCACGTCGGGGTCGTTGAGCTCCGAGAAGGCATTCGCGATCTCCATGCCGCCCGCGAACGCCTCGAACCGCTCCGTGTAGCGTGGGTCGGCTGCGCTCGCCTTGGCGAGCGGCGACATCTCCGTCGGGTAGTCCACGAGGAACGTCGGCTGGATGAGCTTCGGCTCGACGAAGACGCCCACGAGCTTGTCGATGAGCCGTCCGCGGCTCTCCGCATACGTGGCCGGCACGTTGGCCTCGCGCATCCGGTCCGCCAGCGCGCCGGCGTCGGGATAGTCGTCGAGGTCGATGCCGCTGTGCTCGCGGACCGCCTCGTGCAGCCGGATGCGGGGCCACGGCGGGCTCAGGTCGAGCTCGTGGCCGTCGAAGCTCACCGTCGTGCCGCCGGTGGCCTCCAGCGCGACCGCCGGTATCATCGTCTCGACGAAACGCATCACGTCCTCGTAGTCGGCGTAGGCCTCGTAGCTCTCCAGCATCGTGAACTCGGGGTTGTGGTTGGCGTCGATGCCCTCGTTGCGAAAGACCCGGCCGAGCTCGTACACCTTGTCCATGCCGCCCACGATGAGCCGCTTGAGGTAGAGCTCGGTGGCGATGCGCAGGTACAGCCGCCGGTGGAGCGCGCGGTGCTCGGTCACGAACGGCTCGGCCATCGCGCCCGCCGGCACGGGGACCAGCACCGGCGTGTCCACCTCCAAGAAGCCGCGCTCGTCGAAGAAGCGGCGCACCGCCGAGATGACCCGGCTCCTGGTCCGCATGACGTCGTGCACGTCGCGGTTCGCGATCAGGTCCAGGTAGCGCTGGCGGTAGCGCTGCTCCACGTCGCGGAGGCCGTGGAACTTCTCGGGGGGCGGGCGCAGCGCCTTGGCGAGCAGGCTCAGCGCCTCGACGGCGAGGGAGACCTCGCCCGCCTTGGTGCGCGTGAGCGTCCCGGAGGCTCCGACGAAGTCGCCGAGGTCCAGGTCGTCGAGCAGCGCGTAGCCCTCCCCCAGCGTGTCTTGGCGGAGGAAGAGCTGGAGGCGCCCGCCGCTGTCCTCGATGTCGACGAAGGTTGCCTTGCCCATGCCGCGCATGCGGGAGATGCGCCCGGCGACGGTCGCGGGCGGCGCGGCGCTCGGGTCCGCGGCCTCGGCGCCCGTGAAGAGCGCGACGGCCTCGGCGGTCGTGTGCGTGCGGTGGAAGCGCGCGGGGAACGGGTCGACGCCGCGCTCGATCAAACGCTCCAGCTTGGAGCGGCGGCTCCTGAGGAGCCGTTCACCGCGTTGTGGCACCGGGTCCTCCCGAGGGACGAGGGATGCGTGGGAAGCGCGTGAAGAGCGGGCTAGCGGACGGAGACGACCTTGATCTTCTGGTTCCCGGCGGGCACGGTGAACTCGACGACATCTCCGGCCTTCTTGCCCAGCAGTGCGCTCCCAAGGGGCGACTCGTTGGAGATGCGCCCCTCATCGGGCGCGGCCTCCGCACTCCCGACGATAGTGTAGGTGTCCGATCGCTTGCTGGCGACGGCTTGCACCTTCACGATCGAGCCGACCTCGACGACCGCGGACCTGGCGCCCCGCCGGCGCCGGTGGTCCGGGATGATGACCGCATCGTGGATCATCGCCTCCAGCTCCTGGATGCGGCCCTCCACGAAGGCCTGCTCGTTCTTCGCCTCTCCGTACTCGGCATTGTCGAGCTCGCCGACCTCTTTCGCCTCCTGGATGCGGGCCGCCGCCTCATGGCGGCGGACGCTGCGAAGCTGCTCGAGCTCCCCCTCGAGCTCGCGCAGGCCATCCGTCGTGAGATACGTTCTTCCAGACGTCATCGTTCGTTCCTCGAAGCAGGCCGATATCAGGGCAAAGGAAAGACCGAGTCCCCCTTGGAGCCCCCGTATCGGGCGAGTCCCCGGCCGCGCGGGATTCTACGCGCGCCCCGGCGCGATAGCAACAGCCCGCGCCGGTCGGTAGTGTCCTAGTTTGACCGACGGCTAAGGCGTGCGCGATGCCATGAAGAGAGCGAACCCTGACACGCTAGCAACAAATGCCACGGACGCCCACATGCCAACCGATGTCCAGGCGTTGCTCATCGCCATTAATCCGACCACAGATCCGACAGGGATCACTCCCCAAGCGATGACGAGGTGCCAGAACTTCGGTTTCTCATAGCGGCGGCGGCGTCTTGGTAACCTCACGCGATCATCCCCGCTGTTCCTGGACGGTAGCGGCGCGCACCGCTGCCTCTGGTGAGTCTACTTGTCCTTGGTGCAGCACGGCCACGAACCGGCGCTTCTCGCCAGCCGTAGCGTGCGACCAGGCGTAGCAGCGGGTCGCGGTGGGGTGGACCTATCAGATCGAACACGTGGACCTCGCCATCCCAGACCGTCAGGCCCTCAAACGCCTCGTGGACGGGAACGGCAGCGACCCAAACTGAGTCGCAGCCATGTAGGTCCTGTATCGCTTGGCGCAGCGAGGTTAAATCCTCAGGCATCCTCTTCCTCGTCGTCTTCGAACCCCAGGTCTAGTCGCCCTTGGGGGTCTCTTGGCCCAAAGGCGCGCTTGAAGAGGCGGTCGAACGTCGTCCAACTATTCGAGACGCGCATCAGTGTCATCACTGAAGCCAGTTGTCGACCTAGATGCTCGTTGCCGATATCAGTTAGGTGCTGGTGGAGGGTGTGCTTGCGATGCCCCGTCTCGGTCAGGGGCTCCAACCGCTTCAACTCATCGAGAACGCTCGGTGCAAGCGGCTCGTAGACAAGTTGGTTCGTAATCTTCCCGACAATCTTGGGCCGCTTCACCGATGGGGGGTTGTACGTCCAGCCACGAAGCCTGAAAAGCTCTTCGTAGAACTCATCGGGGAACCGTTTGGTCCAGGGCATCAGGGCAGGGGCAATGTAGGCCTCAAGGATGCGGTGGAGCTCGTCCCGGTCCCGGTCTCGAACATATCCTGTCGCGTCATCCACCAAAGCACTGAGGGCGACCCCGACCAACGCGTCCCGAAGGACTTCTGCTTGGAACGCCATGCGCTCCTGCTGTGTCCCAAGGATGCCAGCGTGTCCGGCATCTATCCAGACCTTGCAAATCTCACCGAGCAGCTCCGCGCGGATGCCGTAGCTCCTTGCGCCGCGGAGTCCCCTGTAAACGATAGGATCGGATAGCTGAACAAGGAGAGTCGATGGAATGAATGGGATCAGATTCTTCGCAGAAAGGAACAAGGGCAGGGTTGGGCCGGTTGCGCCTTGACGCAACCTATACCACGACGGGCTGCCTCGCCCGGTCTTGCCAAATACCCTCGCGACGCCCCGCTCTGACAACACCCTGAGAGGGAACTGCCTGCCTTGGGGTTCAAGGACGGCACAGGGGATGACCAAGTCTCCGATGACCAAATCTCCCGTATGCGTCGCCCTAGGTATCTGCTGGACATCTTCGGTTGCAGACTGAGAAGCCATATCATCTCCACTATGCACCGGTTCATCCATGGGTGGTATAGCCGAACATAGGCAAGTTATCTACAGTCCGGCCTCTTTCCTGAAGGAGAATGGTATACGGCATCAGTCAGTGGTGTCAATCACTCTGCCACCGTCATCCTTTAGAAAGCCGGTGATAGTGCCGTGTTTCTCTTGACGGCAAGGGTCCGGCTCACGAACGGGTTCAGCAAGAAGGTGGAGACCTTGCGTGCAGCGGTCGCGTTGCACTTCTTCGCCCACAACCTCGTGAGGCGTCACCACACGCTGCACATGACCCCTGCGATGGCCGCTGGCATCACTCCGCGCCGGTGGACGGTCGCCGATCTCGTCTGGCTCTCAAACTAGGACACTACCGCGCTGGTCCCAAGAACCGCCCAACGTCTCCGCCGACCGGCTCCAGCATCGGGGGCGCGAGGAGCAGGAACGCCATAACCGCCCGAAGAGGTCTCGTAGTTCGATTGAACCGAAATTGAAACAACGCATAGAATATCGACCAGTTACGACCGCCGCCCCCTCAGGGGCACGACAGGGACGTAGGGGCGCGATGTGCGCGTGACCGGTGGAGCGGCCAGGGGTGTGCGTTTGCGACCGCCCCGGGCCCCGGGCGTGCGGCCCACCACCGACCGCGTGCGGACCGCGCTCTTCAACGTCCTGGCGGCCCGCGGCATCGAGGGGGCGGTCGTCGCCGACCTCTACGCCGGCACCGGGTCGCTTGGGATCGAGGCCCTGAGCAGAGGCGCGGCGCAGGCAGACTTCGTCGAGGCCGATCGGAGGCAGATGGACGTGATCCGGGCGAACGTGCGGGCGGCCAAGGTGGCCGAGCGTGCCAAGCTGGTCCACGCGGACGTCGAGCGGGCCCTGGACGGGCTCGGCCGGCGCTACGACTTGGTGCTCATGGACCCGCCGTACACGCAGCCCTTCCCGGCCGCCGTCGTCGCGCGGATCGCCGAGCTGGGCCTGCTGGCGGACGACGCCGTCGTCGTGGCCGGGCACGCCAGCCGCGTCGAGGCGCCCCTGGTCTGCGGGCAGCTCGTCCGCGACCAGGACCGCCGCTACGGCGACAGCTCGCTCGCGTTCTACAGCGTGCATGGGAGCGGCCGATGACCGTGGCGATCTACCCAGGGCGCTTCGACCCGGTGACCGCCGGGCACTTGGACATCGTCCAGCGCGCGGCCAAGCTATTCGAGCGCGTGGTGGTGGCGGTCTTCGAGGCGCCGGAGCACGACACGCTCTTCAGCGCCGAAGAGCGGATCGCACTCTTCCGCGACGCCACGAAGACGGTCGAGGGCGTGGAGGTCAAGGGGTTCGGCGGGCTGGTGGTCGACTGTGCGCGGGCGGAGGGCGCCGGGGCGATCGTGCGCGGCATCCGGATGACCGCCGATTTCGAGTACGAGTTCGAGATGGCCCTGATGAACAAGAAGCTCGCGCCGGACATCGACGTGGTCTGCCTGATCACCGACATCCAGTACCAGTTCGTCCGCGCCACCCTGCTCAAGGAGGTTGCCCGCCTCGGCGGCGACATCACCGGGCTCGCGCCCACCAACGTGATAGCGGCTCTCAAGGAGCGACTCGGCCGGTAGCACGGCCACCCGATCGTCTGAAGTAAGAAGGAGGAAGACATGGAGATACTGGAGCTCATCGACAAGCTGGAGACCATGGCGGGGCAGGCCCCGAGGGTGCCCATCACCGGGCGCGCCATGATCGACGCCGACCGGCTGCTGGAGCTGATCGACCAGATGCGCCTCGCCGTGCCCCGCAACGTCCAGGAGGGCCAGGAGGTGCTGGAGCGGCGCGAGCAGATCATCAACCAGACCACGCTCGACGCCCGCCGCATCCGCGCCACCGCCGAACAGGACGCGCGTCACCTGGTCGAGGACAGCGAGATGGTCAAGGTCGCGAAGCGCCGCGGCGAAGAGATCATCGCCGAGGCCGAGGCCAAGGCGCACCGCATGCTCGCGGCCGTCGAGGCCGACGCCAAGAACCGCCGGGCCGGCGCCAACAAGTATTCGCTCGACGCGCTCACCGAGCTCGAGGAGCAGACGCTCGCCGTGCTCAACGCGATCCACTCCGGCCAGCGCGCGCTCACGCCGGTCGAGGACCGCACGCCGCCGCCGCCCGCCCCCGAGCGCGAGAAGGCGCGCGAAGAGGCAACGGCCGCGAGCTAAGCCCTAGCGCGCCTGGGTCACCGCGTCCACCAGGGCCGGCATGCCCGTCTCCTTGATGTGCTTGATGGCCCGCTTGATCGCAGGCCCGAGCTTGTTGGGGTCCTCGATCGGACCCTCGCCGTGCCATCCCATGGCCTTGGCCAGCAACCCGAAGTCCGGCGCCGGGTGCGTCAGCTCCATGCCCAGATACGCCATCTCCTCGTCGCGCCCGCGGTCCTTCGCGATGGCGATCTGGTGCTCCCAGTCGTTGTAGTAAGCCCGGTTGTTGTACATGACGACCAGCATCGGCATCTTGTGGTAGGCCGCTATCCACAACGAGCCGGCGTCGAACATCAGGTCGCCGTCGGGCTGGATCGAGACCACCAGCTTGTTGGTCCCCTTGTAGGCCAGCGCCACCCCGAGCGATAGCCCCACCTGCGTGCCGGTGCCCAGCGGCATCCCTGGGAACTGGTCGGGCTCGGTGAACTCCCACAGCCGCCGGTTCCAGCCGTTCAGCACGGCACCCGTCATCACCCAGTCCTCGTCCTTGATCTGCGCCCATATCTCCCATGACAGGCGCGCCAGCGTCATCGGCTTGTCGTTCCAGCCCTCCTTCGCCCGCTCCAGTCCGGCCGAGCGCAGGTTGTCGTGGACCAGCGTCACGCGCTCCCGCCGCGCCTTCAGATCGGCCTTGCCGTTCTTGGTGAGCAGCCCCTTGACCGCGTCCGCGATCTGGCCGAGCGCGATGGCCGGGTCGGCGGTGGCGAACACGTCCACCTCGCGCAGCTTCAAGAAGCCCTGCGCCCACGCCTTGATGTTCGCGTCGCGGTAGCTGATGTCGATGATCTTGCAGCTAGGCTTGAGTATCTCCTCCGTCTCCCGCGTGGTCCGGTTGAGCCGCGTCAGCGGACCGTCGAAGTTGCGCACCTCGACGGCGAAGAGGACGTCGGCCTCCGCGAGCGTGTCGCGCGAGCCCGTGACGTCGAGGCTGTTCGTGTTGGCGAAGTTGAAGCGGCGGCCGCCGTCGTAGACAGGCATCGCCAGTATCTCCGCGAGCTCGGCCGCTCGCTCGACGGCAACGGGGTTCTGCCCCAGCATGTCCGCCAGCATCACCGGGTTCTTGGCCTGCACCAGCATCTCGGCGACCGTCTCCACCGTGCGCGGGTTGAGCGCGGCGGGGTCCGGCGGCATGAGCCGTTTGGGGTCCACGCTCGGCACGTCGACCAGCAGCGGGTCCTCCTGCAGGTTGGAGTCGTAGACCAAGTACGCGGGCCCGTACGGCGGCGTGGAGACTACGCGGTACGCCCGAGCGAACGACTCCGGCACGGCCGCCGGGGTGTGTGGCTGGTCGTCCCACTTCGTGAAGTCGCGGACCACACCGGCCTGGTCCTGCGCCGTGTGTATCCAATCGATGTAGGGACGGCGGCGCGTGGCGTCCATCGGCCCCGTGGCGCCGAGCAGGATCACCGGCGCCTCGTCCACGTAGGCGTAGTACACGCCCATCGTGCCGTGGAGCAGACCGACGAGGTCGTGGACGATGGCCGCGCTCGGCTCCTTGGTCACGCGCGCATAGCCGTGGGCGATCCCGAGGGCGATCTTCTCGTGCGTGCACTCGATGATCTCCGGCTTGTTGCCGCCGTAGTTGACGATGGAGTCGTGCAGGCCCCGGTACGAAGCGCCGGGGTTGAGCGGCAGGTACTTGATCCCGTAGAGGTTCAGCATGTCCACGATGACGTCGGAGCCGTACTTCTCGTATGGCATGGGTTTCTCCCTTCCCGATGGTGTGCGCCGGGGCGGATTATGCCACGTCCGCCCGCGCGGTGGGCGCGCTATACTCGCGCCCATCCCCGGCCCCATCCCCGGCCCCATCCCGGACCCGCCCTAGCCCCGGCCCGGACCCGCCCTAGCCCCGGCCCGGACCTGGAGGTCCCCATGACGGCGACCGCGTCCCTCGCCCGCTACCTCGTGAGCGCCAAGGCCGGCGGCCTGCCCGGCTGGACGCTTCATGAGGCCAAGCGGACGCTCATCAACCTGCTCGGCGTCTCGCTCTCGGCCTCCGTCATGCCCGCGGCCCGCATCATGCTCGAGTGGGCAGCCGCCGAGGCCGCCGCGCCCCGCGCGAGCGTCATCGGCTCGGGCTTGCGGACATCCCCGGCCACCGCCGCGCTGCTGAACGGCTACCTGGCGCACCTCCAGGACTACGACGACACGCACTTCCCCACGGTGCTGCACCCCACGGCCCCGGTATGGCCGGCGGTGCTCGCAGCCGCCGAGGACACGGGGGCCTCGGGCCGCGAGGCCTGCGCGGCCTTCGTGCTGGGCGCCGAGGCCGCCTGCCGCGTGGCGATGTCGGTCCACCCGTGGCACTACGACGCCGGATGGCACATCACGGGCACCGCCGGCCCCTTCGGCGCCGCGGCCGGCGCCGGGCGCCTGCTGGGGCTGAGCGCGGAGCAGATGACGCATGCCCTCGGCGTGGCCGGGACGCAGGCCGGGGGCGTGCGCGAGGTCTTCGGCAGCGACTCGAAGGCCATGCACCCGGCGAAGGGAGCCGCCAACGGCCTCCAGGCCGCGCAGCTCGCCAAGGCGGGCTTCACCTCGGCCGACGACATCTTGGGCGGGAGGCGCGGCTTCTGGGCGGTGCTCTCGGCCGCCGGCCACAGCGAGGAGCAGCTGCTCGGCGGGCTCGGCGAGCGGTGGGAGCTCGCGAACAACGGGCTCAAGCCCTATGCGAACGGCGTCGTCTCGCACCCGATCCAGGACGCCGTCATCCAGCTCCGCAACGAGCACGGACTGCGCCCGGAGCAGGTCACGGCGATCCATGCGCGCGTGAACCCGCTGGTGCTCGAGCTGATGGACCGCCCACAGCCGCGCCGGGGGCTGGAGGGCAAGTTCTCCTTCCAGCACTGCGCCGCCGCCGCGCTGATCGACGGCGCAGGCCACGACGCGCAGTTCAGCGACGAGCGCGTCGCGGACGCGGCCATCGCCGCGCTCCGTGCGCTCGTCTCGGCGACGCCGGACGAGGCCATGGGCGAGGACCAGGTCCACGTCGCGATCTCGCTCGTCGACGGGCGCACCGTCGAGACGCAGATCGAGCACGCGACGGGCTCCCCCGGCAACCCGCTGACGGATGAAGCACTCGAAGCGAAGTACCGCGCCATCGCGACGCCCGTGATCGGCAAGGAGCGGGCCGAGAAGCTCCTCGCGGCCGCATGGGCGCTCGACGGCGCGCCGGACGTGGGCGAGGTCGCATCGCTGATGGTGGTGGTGGACGCGTAGCTCCGGGCCGCGCCCCGTCGTCCTGTGGGCCTGGATCGCCGTCGGCGTGGCCAGCGTATCGGTCGCGGCCATCTTCATCCGTCTGGCCGATACCGAGCCGCTCACTTTCGCCGCGTACCGCCTGAGCCTGGGCGCCGCGCTCGTCGCCGTGCCGACGCTGCTGCGCTCGCGCGCCGGACTGCGAGCGTTGCGGCGGGCCGACATGCCGCTGCTCGTGCTTTCCGGGCTCTTCCTGGCGGCGCACTTCGTCCTCTGGATCACCTCGCTGTCGCTGACGTCGGTCGCGAGCTCCGTGCTGCTGGTCACGACCACGCCCGTGTTCGTCGCGCTCGCGTCGCACCTGTGGCTGCGCCAGCGTATCGGCCGGCTCACGGCAGCAGCGGTCGCGCTGACGATGGCGGGAGGCGCCGTGCTCGCGGCCGGGGGGTGGGCTGGCGAGGACCGCCGGCTGCTGGGCGACGGTCTGGCGCTGCTCGCCGCAGTCGCGGTCGCCGGCTACATCCTGGCCGGCCAGCGTGCCCGCACCCGCATCGCCAACATGCCGTACGTCACCGTCGTCTATACAGTGACGGCGGTGGTCCTGCTCGCCGCGGCGGTGGGCACCGGCGCGCCGATGCTCGGACTGCCGGCCAAGACCTACTTCTGGATCGCGGCCTCCGCGCTGCTCCCCCAGGCGATCGGGCACACGCTGCTGAACTGGGCCCTCGGGCACGCCTCGGCGACGAGCGTCGCGATGGCGGTGCGGGCCGAGCCGTTGATCGCGACGCTGCTCGCCATCGTCGTGCTCGGCGAGATGCCGCCTTGGACCGTCCTCCCGGGCGGCGCGCTGGTGCTCGCGGGCGTCTATCTCGCCATCCGGGCCGACCAGGGCACGGCCCTCGACCCACTCACCGGCGCAGACCGCCGCTGATGGACGACCGCGATGCCTGCCTCCGACGCTCGCTCGGCTAGGCGGAGGCGGCTGCCCGCGCATCGGCGGCGATCGCGGTGCTCATCGCTGAGATCGCGACCTCGATCTGATCGTCGTCCGGCGGCCGCGTCGTCAGCTTCTGGAGGGCCAGGCCAGGCACCGCCAGCGCCCGGACGAGGGCGTTGTCCTCGTGCGCCGCGGTGTAGCGGATCACCTCGTATGCGATGCCCGCGATGACGGGGAGGAGGACGATCCGCGAGAGGATGCGCAGCGGCAGGTCGGGCGTGCCCAGCATCGCGAACACGATGATGGCGACGATCATCACCGTGAGCAGGAACGCCGTCCCGCAGCGGGGGTGCGCGGCCGGGAACTTCCGCACGTTCGAGGTTTCGAGCGGCAGCGCATGCTCGTTCGCGTGCACCGTCATGTGCTCGGCCGCGTGGTAGGCGAAGACGCGGCGGATGCTCGGCATCAGCCCGATCGCGAGCAGGTACAGGAAGAAGATGGCGAGCCGCAGCACGCCCTCGGCCGTGTTGCTGAGCACCGAGCTGTCGGTGAACCGGTCGACCAGCGTATGCGTGAGCAGCAGCGGCGTGACGAAGAACAGCAGCACCGCGAGCCCGAGCGAGAACGTCAGCGTGGCCGCGAGCATCCACTTCGGGATCGGCTCTCCGTCGTCTTCGTCCTCGCCCGCCGCCACCTGCGCCGAGTACGTGAGCGCGCGCATGCCCATGACCATCGTCTCGCTGAGCACGAGCGTGCCGCGGACGAACGGTATCCTCCGCCAGCGGCTCGTCGCCCACGGCGGCACCGGCCACGACCGCGTGCGGATGTCGCCGTCCGGGTGGCGCGCCGAGCACGCGTAGGTCGTCCGGCCGCGGATCATCACGCCCTCGACCACCGCCTGCCCGCCGTATACGAAGGGTTGCTGGGCCACGTGCGTTGCTCCCATCAGGCTCGGCCCCTCTGCGTGGGCCAGCCTATGGATGTTACACCGCGCGCGCCGCCACGCCCTCGCCCGAACGTACGGCCTGTGCCCAGGATGCCGCGTCGCCGCGAACCCAGCTCGTGGCGGGGGGGCTTCGCCCCTCTGCCGGGGGCACGGGGTGTACCCCGTATTTGGCTTTGCCACCTCCTTCCTGGGGAGGGGGTTTGCCTCAAAACCCCTCTTCGTACACCAGACAGAGGCGTGCAGAGAGCCATCTCTGAGCCCATCGAAGGGGGCTCCGCCCCTCTGCCGGGGGCGCGGGGTGTACCCCGTATTTGGCTTTGCCACCCCCTTCCTGGGGAGGGGGTTTGCCTCAAAAGCCCTCCTCGCGCACCAGACGGGGAGTGCAGAGAGCCTGCCCTGAGCCCGTCGAAGGGGGCTAAGCCCCTCTGCCGGGGGCACGGGGGTGTCCCCCGTATCCGGCTTTATCTCCCCCTTCCTGGCAGGAAGGGGGCCGGGGGGATGGTCGAAAGGGCTGCGGGGCACCGGCGCAGGGTAGCCGGGCGGACCTACTGACACAAAGCCCCGGTACGAAGAGAGGGGCGCACCGGGTGCGCCCCTCTTGCCGTCGGCTTCTCCTGTCGCCTACTGCCCTTCGCTGGTGCCTATTGCAGGTTGAAGCGCCTCTTGAGGCGGTCCACACGGCCCTCGGTGTCGACGATCCGCTGCTCACCCGTGAAGAACGGGTGACAGACGCTACATATCTCAACCTTGATCTGGGCCTTCGTGGCGCCGGTCGTGAACGTGTTCCCGCAGGAGCAGGTCACGACGGCCTCGGCGTAGTACGTGGGATGGATGTCGGTCTTCATCGCTCGGTCCTTCTACTCGTGGGCTACCCGTGGGGTTGCACCCGGCTGCTACCTCGCACGTCGGCGCGAGCGGCTCATATCGTGAGATGCATCCCGCGCACTCGGGGTGCTAGCCGGCCGCCACCGGGACGATGTTCGCACGCTTGCGCACCTTGGTGGCGTGGTCGAAGGCGACCGTGCCGTCGACGAGCGCGTACAGCGTGAAGTCGCGTCCCATGCCCACGTGGCGTCCGGGGCGGATCCTGGTGCCCCGCTGGCGCACGATGATGGTGCCCGCAAGCACCTCCTGGCCGGCGAAGCGCTTCACGCCGAGGCGCTGGCCCCTGCTGTCGCGTCCGTTGCGGCTGCTGCCGCCAGCCTTCTTATGCGCCATCGGCTGCCTTCTTACGCGAGGCTGCGGGCCGTGCGCCGCCGGTCACGATCTCTTTGATGGCAAGCCTGGTCAGCCACTGCCGGTGGCCGGTCTTGACGCGGTACCGGGTCTTCGACTTGTACTTGAGGATGATGATCTTCTTGGCGCGGCCCTGCTCGGTGACCTCGGCCACGACCTTGGCGCCCTCGACGGTCGGCGTGCCGACGCTCAGCTTGTCGTCTTCGGAGACGAGCAAGACGCGGTCGAGCTCCACCGTGCTGCCCGCCTCGCCCTCGATCTTCTCGACCGAGATGGACTTCCCAGGCTGCACGCGGTACTGCTTACCGCCGGTTTCGATGATGGCGTAATTCGCGGGCACGACCCATCGATTCTAGGCCGTGAAGCGCTCGCTGGCAAGAGGGCCGGTATGGGCTGCGCGTGCGGCCTAGCGCTTCTTCCTGCCGCCCGAGGCGCCGTCCTTGCCGGAGGCGGGCTCGTCCGGAGGAAGCTCCATCTTTAGCTGTGAGCTCGCGGACTTGCGGCCGTCCGTGCTGGCCTTGGCGGACTTGGGCGCCGTGGGAGCCTTCGGGCTGGCGGCCGGCTTGGTGGTCTTGCCACTCTCGGTGGCCTTGGCGGACTTGGGCGCCGCAGAGGCCTTCGGCGCGGTCTTGGAGGCCGTAGTGGCCTTGCCGCCGTCAGCGGCCTTGGTGGCCTTCGGGGCGCTCTTGGCAGCCGTAGTGGCCTTGCCGCCGTCGGCGGCCTTGGTGGCCTTCGGGGCGGGTTTTGCGGCGGTCTTGCCCGCGGCCGGCTTGGGCGGCTCCGGGGCCTCCTCCTCCTCCCACGAGCGCTCCTTGAACGCGCTCATCGAGATCACCTGGTCGTCCGGCGCGAGCTTGTTCATGACCTGCACGCCCTGCGTGTTGCGCCCGAGCGTGCGGATCTCCTTGATGGACGTGCGGTAGACCATCGCCTTGGCGGAGCCGACCATGATCTCCTCGACGTCCTCGGCAGTCACCACCGCAGCGGCCAGCGGGCCCGTCTTGTCCATGATCTTGAGCGCGATCACGCCCTGGACGCCGCGGCCGGTCGTGCGGAAGTGGTCGACCAGCGTGCGCTTGCCGTAGCCGCGCTCCGTGAGCACCAGGAGCTGCGCGCCCGGCGTGGCCACGTCCATGCCGATGACCTCGTCCTTGTCGAGCAGCCGGATGCCGCGCACGCCGCCTGCGCTCCGGGTGGCCCGCACGCGGACCTCGTCGAGCTCGAAGTGCACGGCCTTGCCGTTGCGCGTCACCATGATGACGGTGTTGTCGGGGTCGGCGAGGCGCGCGCCCAGGAGCGCGTCGCCCTTCTTAAGGTCGAAGGCCGCGAGCCCGTTGCGCCTGATGTTGGCGAACTGGCTGAGCGCCATCCGCTTGACCGCGCCCTTGCGCGTCGCCATGAAGATGTACTGGTCGACGGTGAGATCGCTGATCGCCACGATGGCGGTGACCGACTCCTCGGCGGCGTTGATGGCGATCAGGTTCTGGAGCGGCGTGCCCCGCGTCTGCCTCGTCAGGTCCTCGCCGATGTTGAAGACGCGCTCGCGGTAGACGCGGCCGCGGTCCGTGAAGAAGAGCAGCCAGTCGTGCGTCTCGCAGACGATGAGCTGCTGGATGGCGTCGCCCTCGCGGGTCTGCTGGCCGCGGACGCCCTTCCCCCCGCGGTGCTGGAGGCGGTACGCCTCGATCGGCAGCCGCTTGAGGTAGCCGCGGTCGCTCAAGGTCACGACCGCGTCGCCGCGCGCGACCAGCTCCTCCATCGAGTAGTCGCGGGCCTCCTCGGCCGAGATCTTGGTCCGGCGGCCCTGCCCGAAGGTCTTGCGGAGCTCCGCCGTCTCGGTCTTGATGACCTCGAGGACCTCGGCGGGGTCGGCGAGCAGCCCTTCGAGCCCGCCGATGGTCTTCGTCAGCTCCTGGTACTCGTTCTCGATGCGCTCGCGCTCGAGAGCGGCGAGGCGCCGCAGCTGCATCTCCAGGATCGCCTGCGCCTGGACCTCGGTCAGTCCGAACCGCTCCATGAGGCCGTTGCGCGCCGCCTCGGCGTCCTTCGACGCGCGGATCAGCGCGATGACCGCATCCAGGTTCTCGAGCGCCACGCGCAGTCCTTCGAGCACGTGGGCGCGCTCGCGTGCTCGCGTCAGGTCGTATTCGGCGCGGCGCCGGACCACCGTCCGGCGGAAGTCGATGAAGTGCTGGAGGGCCGGCTTGAGGCTCAAGACCCGCGGCTGGCCGTCCACGAGGGCGACCATGTTGACGTGGAAGGCGTTCTGGAGCGTGGTGTGCTTGTAGAGGTTGTTCAGCACCTGCTCGGGCATGGTGTTGCGCTGGAGCTCCACCACCACGCGCATCCCGTCGCGGTCCGACTCGTCGCGGATCTCCGAGATGCCTTCGATCTTCTTCTCTTTCATGAGCGTGGCGATCTTCGCGACCATCGTCGCCTTGTTCACCTGGAACGGCAGCTCCGAAATCACGATCCGCTGGTGCCCGCCGCGCTCGACGTCCTCGATGGACGTGCGGCCGCGCACGACGACCCGCCCGTGGCCGGTGTGGTACGCCTGCTCGATGCCCTCGGTGCCCATGATGATCCCGGCCGTGGGGAAGTCCGGGCCCTTGACGAACTGCATGAGCTCATCGACCGTCGCGTCGGCGTGGTCGATCAGGTAGGTGATCGCGTCGCAGAGCTCGTTCAGGTTGTGCGGCGGTATGTTCGTGGCCATGCCCACCGCGATGCCCGACGCGCCGTTGGCCAGCAGGTTCGGCAGGCGGGCCGGGAGCACGCTCGGCTCGCGCTGGGACCCGTCGTAGTTGTCCCGGAAGTCGACGGTCTCGCGGTCGATGTCGGTCAGCATCGCCTCGGCGATCCGGGCGAGGCGCGCTTCGGTGTACCGCATCGCCGCCGGCGGGTCGTCGTCCACCGAGCCGAAGTTGCCCTGGCCGTCGACGAGCGGGTGCCGCATCGAGAAGTCCTGCGCCATGCGCACGAGGGCGTCGTAGACCGGCGCGTCGCCGTGGGGGTGGTACTTGCCCAGCACCTCGCCGACGACGGCCGCGCACTTCTTGTGGCTCGAGCCCGGCCGCAGGCCCATGCCGTGCATCGCGTAGAGGATGCGGCGCTGCACCGGCTTCATGCCGTCGCGGACGTCGGGCAGCGCGCGCGCCACGATCACGCTCATGGCGTAATCGAGGTATGCCGTCCGCATCTCGTCCTCGATGCGGACGGGCCGGATCCTGTCGACGCTAGCCTCGACCATGAGCGGCTCCCTTACGGGCGGGTGGGGAGGGCGAGTCGAGAGGTTGCCCTATATCTGGCAGATCCTCGGTGATATTACTAGATGTTGTGGGATGAGCGGCTTACGGGGCGACATGTTCCAGAAATACCACGCCTTTGAGTATAGCAGCCTCGCGCGCGCGTATGTAGGGCTCCGTTGCGTCATTGAGCGGGATCTCGACCGGCCCGGTCGGCTATCGGTGCCCGCGGTACACCGCCACGATGAGCCGCGACCAGCGCAGGTGCTCCACCAGCAGCGTGTCCTCCGGCCCGAACATCTCGTAGGTCGCCAGGTCGATTGGGAAGCGCACCCCGCCCACCACGGTCACGTACGGCTTGACCACCAGCAGGTTGAACCGCCCGCGCCGCATCAGCGGGCCGAGCTTCCCCGGCACGAAGCCGTGCTTGGCGAAGAGCTCGAAGCTCCCCAGCAGCGTCCGCGTGAAGAAGAAGAGCGAAAGGATCAGGAACACGGTCGCCATGAGCCCCTGGCCGGATGCCTGGCTCACCGCTATCAGCAGGCCGGCACCCAGCGCGTAAGCGAGGTTCTTGCGGGTGGGCAGCAGCAGCGGCCCGCGCTCCGAGGACCAGGCAAGCTGGAAGCGCAGCCCGCAGTGCACGCAGACGCCGTCGGGCGCCAGGTAGAGGTGCAGGCACTCGCCCGACGCGTCGAGCCGCTGGTCCGGGGTCCGCGACTTGCTCAGGGCATGTCCCCCGCGCCGAAGCGGCCCGACCAGCCGGCGAGCCAGTCGAAGAGCTTGCGGAAGCTCTTGGGCACCTCGTCCTCGCGCTCGGGGTGGCACTGGACGGCCATCAGCCACGGGTGCGCCGGGCTCTCGAGCGCCTCCACGATGCCGTCGTGGGGGTGGAACGCCGAGGCCATCAGCCCCGGCGCGCGCTGCGCCTCCTTCAAGCCCTGGTGGTGCAGGCTGTTGGTGCGGTAGACCGCGCCCGCCCCGATGATGGCCCCCAGCTTGCTGCCGGGCGTGACGTACACCTCGTGCCGCACCGACCCGTCGTTGGGGCCGCCGGGCTCGACGTGCCCCGGTATGTCCTGGAGCAGCGTCCCGCCGAACGCCACGTTGACGAGCTGCATGCCGCGGCAGATGCCCAGCACGGGCATGTTGCGCTCGAGCGCGTCGCGGAGCACCGCCAGCTCCATCTCGTCGCGCTCGGGGTCGGTCTTGCCCGTCGCGGGCTCGGCCTCCGCACCGTACCGCGCAGGGTCGATGTCGTACCCGCCGCACAGCAGCAGGCCCGATGCGCCGCGCATCGCCTCGGCCACCCCCTCGTAGCGCTCCGGCGTGAGGACGCGCGCCGCGCCCCCGCGCGCAGCGAGTGCGTCGACGTACGGTTGCGCCTCGCGCTCGCTCGTTGCCGTGACGGCGATCAGCGGCCGCTCGGCACTCATGTGCTTTTACGGGCCCGTGGCGCTCTCGGGCGTCTACGGGGCTTCGCCGGAGCGAGCCGGGCCGCCAGGGCGTCGAGGTCCACGCCCTGCTCCACCATCTCCGTGAAGCGCTCGATCTTCTCACGGTGGTGGACCGTGACCACCCCGGCGAGGCCTTCCAGCGCCTCGGCCGTCTCGTGCGTGTTGCGCTCGACCGTCACCAGTGGCACATCGAGGGCTTCGGCGCGCTGCGCGACGTACTGCGGCGGCTGCGTGCAGCCCGTCAGCACCAGCGCGTTCAGCGGGAAGTTGAGCGCGGACATCTGGATGTCGGACCGCCCTCCGCGGGCGATGACGGCCTGGTTGGGCAGCCGGTTGAAGTAGTTGCCGCCCCACTCGGTCACGAGCCCGCCGATGAGGAAGTGCTCGATGAGCCGATCGAGCCCCGACTCGCCCGCGAACAGCGTGCCTCCCAGCAGCTCCACCACCTGGCGGACCGTCGGCGCGAGCATCAACCGCTCCTCCGCCAGCACCCCGATCACCGGCGCTCCGGCCGCTTCGAGCTCCGGAGCGAGGCGGTCGGCGGCATCCCGCTCGGCATAGCGCGTCCGCCGGTTGACGACGAACCCGAGCAGCGCGTCGCCGTAGGTCTCGCGCCACGCCGCGACGGCCCCCCCGCCCAGGCCGCGCTCGTACGGCAGCACGCCCAACACCTTCGCCTTGAGCCGCTTGGCGAGAGCGCCCGATGCCGCCACCGCGCGGCCGTCTGCGTCCGCGTAAGGCGGCGCATCGACGACGACGATCTCCGCCGCCTTCTCCAGCGCACCGACGCGCCTGGCCGCCGCGGCGAGGACCGCCGGTTTCGCCACCCCGTCCGCCCCGGCGACGCCCGGGTCGTCCACCGCGAGCAACCCTGCGTCGGCGCCGCCTTCGGCAAGCGCCAGCGGCTTATCGGCGGCCGCCTCGCGCCCGGCGCGCCGCCACGCGGCCGCGAGCGACGCAGCCACAGCCGTGCTGCCTACTCCGGGACGCGCGCCAACCACGAACAGGACGCTCAATGGACGCTCCACGCCGTCGCCGACGGCCTCCCGGCGATTATAGCAACGCTCCGGCCAACCCCTCCTTGGTGCCTCGATGAGTTCGTTAGAATCGGGAACGACTCAAGGAGCTGTTCGAGCATGTGGGAAACGCCTGCCAACCCATCCGGGCGATGGGTCCGATTGTCGCTACTGCTCGTCCTCACCGCCTTCCTGGGCGCCATGTGGGGACTCGAGCGCACCACGCTGCCGCTGATCGCCGCAGAGGATTTCGGCATCACGTCGGCGGCGGTCACGCTCTCCTTCGTCGCCGGATTCGGGGTGACCAAGGCCTTCGCGAACCTCTTCGCCGGAGGCCTCATGGACCGTTTCGGACGGCGCCGCGTGCTCATCGCGGGATGGGTGGCCGGTCTTCCCGTGCCGCTCCTCATCATCTGGGCTCCGTCGTGGGAGTGGGTCGTCGCGGCCAACCTCCTGCTCGGGGTCAACCAGGGCCTCGGCTGGACGGCCACGCTGCTGATGATGATGGACATCATGGGCCCCCGGCGCCGCGGTCTCTCCACGGGGCTCAACGAGTTCGTCGGCTACACCGGCGTCGCCGTCCTCACGTTCGTCACCGGGCTCCTCGCCGTCGCCTACGCCCCTCGCCCCCACCCCTTCCTGATCGGCGTCGTCCTCGCGGTGGCGGGCATCGTGATCTCCGTCGCCTGGGTCAAGGAGACCGCCCACCGCCCCCGCGAGGAGGCCTTGAGCGCGCCGCCGGCTCCCAGCTTCCGGGCAACCTTCGTGGCCGCGGTCCGGGACCGCATGCTGCTGAGCTGCGCGCAGGCCGGGCTCGTGACCAAGATCAACGACGCCGCCGTCTGGGGGCTGGTCCCGCTCTTCCTGGCGGGCCAGGGGGCCGGCGCCGTCCAGATCGGCATCGTGGCAGCCGTCTACCCACAGGTCTGGGGCGCCGGCCAGCTGCTCACGGGCGCCCTCGGCGACCGCATCGGCCGCAAGCCGCTCATCGTCTGGGGCATGGCGCTCCAGGCGGTGGGGATCTGGCTCCTCGCCGCGGCCGACGACCTGCTCTTGCGGGTGGCGGGGGCAGGCGTGCTCGGACTGGGCACGGCCGCCGTCTACCCGACGCTGATCGCCGCCGTGGGCGACCACGCGCCGCCGTTGCGGCGGGCTTCGGCCGTCGGCGTCTACCGCTGGTACCGGGACTCCGGGTTCGTCGCGGGCGCCGTCATCGGAGGAGTGCTGGCCGACTCGTTCGGGTTCCGCCTCGCCTTCGGGGTCATCGGTGGGATCAGCGCACTCTCGGCCGCGTTCGTCGCCATCGCCATGGTCGAGCCCTCCCGGACGCATCACGCCCCGGCGGCCCGGAGCACCGCCGGGGACGCTTGAGCACCCTGCGCTATAATGCCCGTTTAGCAGGACACCATGCGACAGACGCCCGCTTCCGAATCCATCGTCATCCGCGTCCCGGCCTCCACCGCGAACCTGGGGCCCGGCTTCGACACGCTCGGACTCGCCCTCTCCCTGTGGAACACGCTGCGCGTCGGCTGGTCCGACACACCGTCAGTTACCGTTCACGGCGAGGGCGAAGGCCATCTGCCCACCGGCGCGCGCAACCTGACGTACCGGGCCGCCGCGCGGCTGCTCGATGAGGCGGGCGCCGGCGGGCGCCACCTCGCGATCGAGTCGTGGCAGGACGTGCCGCTCGCCCGCGGCCTCGGCAGCAGCTCGTGCGCCATCGCCGGCGGCATCTACGCCGCCAACGCGCTGCTCGGCTACCCGCTCGAGCCGCACCGGCTCCTGGAGCTGGCCGCGAAGATCGAGGGCCACCCCGACAACGTCGCTCCCGCACTGATCGGCGGCATGACCATCGCCGTGCGCGACGGCGATGGCGTCCACGCGGTGCCGGTGCCGGTGCCGGAGAACCTCCAGTGCGTCGTCTTCATCCCCGAGCGCCCGCTGTCCACCAAGAAGGCCCGCGAGGTCCTGCCCGCCACCGTCTCGCTCGAAGACGCCGTGTACAACGTCGGCCGCACCGCCCTGTTGGTCGCCGCCTTCGCGCTCGACCGGCCGGAGTACCTGCGGCTCGCCACCGAGGACCGCCTCCACCAGCCGCAGCGCCGCGCCGTCTTCCGCGAGATGAAGGTGATCTTCGAGAGCGCGCTCCGTGCGGGCGCCCGCGGCGTGTTCCTCTCCGGCGCGGGGTCCTCCGTCGTGGCGCTGACCACCAGGGGCGAGAACCGGGCCTTCACCATCGGCGCGGAGATGACCGACGCAGCCGACAAGTCCGGCCTCCCCGGCACCTTCCGCGTGCTGGAGCCCTCGCCGGCCGGTGCCGAGGTGCTGCCAGGCCTCCCCGCGGAGCTCGGCTGATGGCGCTGCTCGTGCAGAAGTACGGCGGGACGTCGGTCGCGGACGCCGAGCGCATCCGCCACGTCGCCGAGCGCATCGTGGCATGCCGCGAGGCCGGGAACCAGGTCGCCGTGGTCGTCTCGGCGATGGGCGACACCACCGACCGGCTCATCGAGCTCGCGCACTCGATCGCCGCCAACCCGGACCCGCGCGAGCTCGACCTGCTGCTCTCCACCGGCGAGCTGGTCTCGTGCACGCTCGTGGCGATGGCGCTCCGCGAGCTCGGCGCCGACGCCGTCAGCATGAACGCGGCCCAGGCCGGCATCCGCACCGACACCGCGCACGGCCGCGCGTCCATCGTCGCCCTCGACCCGAAACGCGTGCGGCGCGAGCTCGACCGGGGCCGGATCGTCATCATCGCCGGCTTCCAGGGCACGACCGAGGACATGGACGTGACGACGCTCGGACGCGGCGGCTCGGACACGACCGCGGTCGCCCTGGCGGCGGCGCTCGGGGCCGAGCGCTGCGAGGTCTACACGGACGTGAGCGGCATCTACACCGCCGACCCACGCGTCGTGCCGGACGCGCGGCAGCTCTCCGAGATCGGGTACGAGGAGATGCTGGAGCTCGCGAGCTACGGCGCCAAGATGCACCCGCGGGCGATCGAGCTCGCTGCCTGGTACCACGTGCCGGTCCTCGTGGCCGACGCCGCCGGAGAGCGCCCCGGCACGCTGATCCACGACCTGGACACCCCCTCAGGAGGCGAGATGGCAAGCATGGGCGAGATGGAGGCCCGCAACCGCGTGAGCGGCGTGACGTATGAGCGCGGCGTCGCCCGCATCACCGTCCGCGCCGTGCCCGACCGCCCCGGCATCGTGGCCGCGGTCTTCGAGCCGCTCTCCGAGGCGAACGTCAGCGTCGATACCATCGTCCAGAGCGCGAGCGCAGAGCGGCTGACCGACGTGTCGTTCACCGTCGCGAAGACCGACGCCGACGCTGCCCTCGCGATCTCGCAGCGCGTCGCGGGCGAGATCGGCGCCGCCGACTGCGTGAGCGACACCGGCCTCGGCGCCGTCAGCATCGTCGGAACGGGCATGCAGAACGCCCCCGGATACGCCTCGCGCATGTTCCGGGCGCTCGCGGACTCCTCCATCAACATCGAGATGATCACCACGTCGCAGATCCGTATCACGTGCATCGTGGCCGAGGCGCACCTCGACGACGCCGTCCGGGTCCTCCACGCCGCCTTCGAGCTGGACAAAGCCTAGCGCAACCAGGCCACGGCCACGTCCCCACCGTCCCGCGGCCCGTCCCCGCACGCTTTTTGGAGCCGCACCCCGTGGCGCGGCTCCCCCCGAGCTGCCCCGAAATCCGGGAACACCGTGCCCGGAAACTCATTGACGACCATTCCCCCGATTGCGCAATCTAGCGCGCATCAGGTCACGGCGGCGCGGAAGGCCTCGGCGGGGCAAACCCTCCTTGTCTGATGTCATATACATGGCAACAATAGAAGAGATATTGACAAGATCGAAGGTGGTCGCGGTGGTGGGGCTCTCCGGCCGGGAGGACCGGCCGAGCCATACCGTTGCGAAGTACCTGGCGTCGCAGGGCTACCGCATCATCCCCGTGAACCCCCGGCTCGAAGGCCCCGTGCTCGGCGAGCAGCCGTACCCGGACCTCGGATCGGTGCCGGAGCACATCGACCTCGTCGACATATTCCGGCGGCCGGGCGACGTGCCGCCGGTGGTGGACTCGGCGATCGAGGTCGGAGCCTCGGCGGTGTGGATGCAGCTGGGGATCGTGAACGAGGAGGCCGCGGAGCGCGCGCGGCAAGCAGGCCTGGATGTGGTCATGGACCACTGCACCGCGATCGAGCACCGGCTGCTCGTCGCCGCGGGAAGGATACCGGGAAGAATCTAGCAAGCCGCGGCGCTTGAAGGGGAGGAGCGCGTGCGGCACGGAGCGTGAACATGGTGTATCGCGAAGACGACTCAGTCAGACTGCGCAAGGAGCGGACGAGAGAGGCCATCGGCCTCGCCATGGACGGCCGCTGGAAAGAGGCGGCCGCCGTCAACCGGGAGCTCACCGAGGCGTCGCCCACCGACGTCGACGCGTGGAACCGCCTCGGCAAGGCGCTGCTGGAGTTCGGCGACGCCAAGGGCGCGGCCAAAGCGTTCAAAGGCGCCGTCGCGATCGACCCGGCCAACGCCATCGCCCACAAGAACCTCGAGCGGCTCGCCACGCTCCCCAAGAAGGGGCGCGCCGCGAAGCGCGTCGCCACGCCGCTCGCCGCGCACCGCTTCTTCATCAACGACGGCTCGAAGACGGCGCACGTGGCGCTCACGGGCTGCGCGCAGGGCAAGGACCGCGTCTTCGTCTCGCCCGGCGCGCCGGTGCGACTCGAGCGGCGGGGCGACGCGCTGGCCGTCCACACGGAGGACGGCGACCGCCTGGGCATGGTCCCCGCGAAGCTCGGGCGCCGGCTCAGCCGCCTCATGGACGGCGGGAACGAGTACCAGGGCGCCGTGGCCAGCACCGCCGGCGGCACGATCCGGGTCGTGCTCCACGAGACCTTCCAGCACCCCTCTCTGCGCGCGACGGTCTCCTTCCCCGCCTCGGCGGTGGCCACGACCGCCGATCCGGCCGACGCGCCCGTCAGCGCGCCGGTGCTGGACATGGCGCAGTGGGCTGAGGACGACCCGGAGCGCAGCGCCAAGATGACCGCCGTCGGCGCCGTGCTCGACGGTGGCATGCGGGACGACGCAAGCCTCCCGGACGTGCCCGAGGAGGCGTCGGGTCAGCCGGACTGAGCCCCATCGAGGCTCTCAGCGAGCAGCTCGAGCAGGTCTTTCGCCTTCTTGGTGTCCCCCGCGCCCTTGGCGCCGATCCCCTCCTCCATCATCTGGAGACAGAAGGGACAAGACACCCCAACGATGTCGGCGCCCGTCTCGAGGAAGTGGTCCGTCCGGATGTGGTTGACCCTGGTGCCCTCCTCCTCCATCCACATGCGCCCACCGCCGGCGCCGCAGCAGAACCCGCGCTCGCGGCACCGGTCCTCGCCCATCTCGACGAGCGTGAGCCCCGGGATCGCTGCGGCGATCTCCCGCGGCGGGTCGTAGATCCCGTTGTGCCGCCCCAGGTAGCACGAGTCGTGGTAGGCGACCGTGGCCTCGATGCGGGCGACCGGCTTGATGCGGCCGTCGCGCACGAGCTCCGCGACGTACTCGGTGTAGTGCAGCACCTCGTACTCCCCCCCGAGCTGCGGGTACTCGTTCTTCATCGTGTTGAAGCAGTGCGGGCAGAGCGTGAGTATCTTCTTCACGCCGTAGCCGTTCAGCGTGGCTATGTTCTGCTCCGCCAGCATCGAGTAGACGTACTCGTTGCCCATGCGCCGGGCGGGGTCGCCCGTGCACACTTCCTCGTTGCCCAGCACGCGGTAGCGCACGCCAGCGCGCTTGAGCACTGCGGCCATCGCGCGCACGGCGGCCTGGTTGCGCACATTCAGCGCGCTCGTGCACCCCACCCACAACAGCACCTCGTGCTCCGGGTCGTCCGCCATCGTCACGGCGCCCGTGCCCTCCATCCAGTCCGTGCGCGTCGCGGAAGTGCCGCGCCAGGGGTGGGCGCGCTGCTCCATCGACGTCAAGGCGTCCATCGCCGTCTCCGGCACGGCCGCCTCCTCCATCGTCAGGAAGCGGCGCATGTCGACGATCGTGTCGATGTGCTCGACGCCCGCCGGGCAGGCCTCCTCGCACGCGCCGCAGGTCGTGCACGCCCACAGCGCCTCCGGCGTCACGAAGTCGTGGACGAGCGACCGCTCCGGGTCCGCCGCCTGCTCGCCATCGCGCAGGGCGAGGAGCGCCGGCGCGCGCTGCTCCATGTACGCCTTGGCGTCCTGGATGACCTTCCGTGGCGAGAGCGGCTTGCCGCTGGCGAACGCCGGGCACTGGTCCTGGCAGCGCCCGCAGTTCGTGCAGGCGTCGAGGTCCAGCAGCTGCTTCGTCGTGAGAGACGTCAGATCGCGGGCGCCGAAGCTCTCCAGCTCCTCGAGCGCGCCCATCGGCCGCAGCGCCCCCTTCGGCCGCACGACCGAGGTGCGCATGAGCAGGTTCAGCGGGCTCACGAAGATGTGCATCAGCGGACCGAAGCGCACCGCCGCATAGACGAACGCCGCCGACATCAGCGCGGCGTGCGCCCACCACAGCACGAAGTGGCTCACCTCCATCGCGTAGACCGTCATGCCCGTCGCGCGGACTCCGGCCGCGATGGCGTAGCTGACCGGCGACCACACCGCCCACTCCGGCCGGTAAAGCGCGCTTGAGGGCTCCATCTCCGTCGCCGCCATCCGCAGCGACTGGAGCACGAAGCCGGAGAGCGCCATCGCCAGCAGCACCCAGAGCAGCACGCCGTTCTCCAGCATCGTGTTGAGGCGCGGGGGGCGGAGCACGTAGCGGCGGTAGGCCGCGAGCCCGATACCGGCGATGAGCATCAGCCCGCCGAGGTCCCATACGAGCTCGAGCTGCACGCCGATCGCGGCCGTGGGGAACCGCCAGCCCACGTACCGCTCGAGGTTGAACTCGACCGCCGCGAGCGTCGTCGCGACCAACAGCACGGCGATGCCCCAGAAGATCAGGAAGTGCATCAGGCCGGGGTAGCGCTCGTGGCGCAGGAACCGGCGGTGCGCGAAGGAGTCGACCGCCAGCGTCCGCAGGCCTGCAAGCAACCGCGGGCCCCACGGCCCGACGTCTGGATTGGGCGCGCCGAGGCGCCAGATGCGCGAGCGCCGGTAGAGCGCCCACGCGACCGCCGCGATCGCGACGACGGCGCTCAGGTAGACGATGGCGCCCAGCGGGTAGCCGATATTCCAGAAGTCGAGACGTCCGTTGAGGTCGGGGGGCAAGGCGGGCTCCGTGCTCAGGCCATCGCGGCCCGGCGCCGGGGCAGTGTAGCATCACGCTGGCGCGCTCCAGCTACCCGCCCACCATCGCCGTGACCGTCGAGCCGATGTCGGCGGGCGCCGGTTATGATGTGGCAGCTAGGTCTTCCGCGCGTGTGGCGTTCGTGCTAGCGTGCGCTTGCGGAGATGTCCCGCAAGGAAGCAGACCATCGCTGTGCCAGTGAAACCGGCCGCACTAACCATCGGCCACTCGAATCACTCACTCGGTGACTTCCTCACCCTCCTGAAGAAGCACCGGGCTGACCTCCTCGTGGATGTGCGGTCGCATCCTCGTTCTAAGTACGCTAACCAATTCGATTCTCCTGGCCTTGGTGAGGCTCTGGAACAAGCGGGAATCCGCTACCTCTACCTGGGCGACGAGCTAGGAGGGCGACCGCGGGATTCCCACTATTACGATTCAGCTGGCTACGTCCTGTATGGCAAGCTGGCGCAATCGGACGATTTCTTCCGCGGGCTTGTTCGACTCCGAGGCGAGCTGCCACGCCACCGCGTTGCAATCATGTGCAGCGAGGAAGATCCAACTAACTGTCACCGCCGACTGCTCGTTGGGCGTGTGCTGGCCGAACGAGGCCATTCGGTTAACCACATTCGTGGGGATGGACGACTGCAAAGTGAGCAGGAAATCGCTCAATCGGAGCGCGGAGGTCAGTCAGCACAGATGAGTCTGCTTCAACCGGATGAGGAGGAGTCGTGGCGGTCCGCACGGCCTATTCGATTGGGTTCACCAAGCACAGCGCCCGGGACTTTTTCGAGTCCCTAAACCGCGCAGGCATCGAGCGCCTCGTCGACGTGAGGCTCAACAACGTGTCCCAGCTCGCGGGGTTCGCGAAGCGCGATGACCTCGCGTACTTCCTCGAATTAATCTGCGGTGTGGAGTACATGCACGAACCTCTCTTGGCTCCAACCGCCGAGTTGTTGGACGCATACCGCAAGCGTCGCATTACGTGGGAAACGTACGAGCGTAGGTTCAGTGACCTGATTCGCGAGCGGAGCATCGGAGACATGTTCGCGCCGGAGTTCTTCGATCGCCGCACCGTCCTGCTCTGTAGCGAGCACGCTCCTGACCAGTGCCATCGGCGCCTTGTGCTTGAATACTTGCAGCGTGTATGGGAGGGAGACCTGGTGATCAAGCACCTCTAAGGGGAGGGGGCGTGGAAGTCGAGCTACTGTGCCTGGCAAACTCTCAGAAGTTAGGTGGGCGCTGCCTGGCGGGTTTGCGGACCGACGGCCAAGGCTGGATTCGCCCCGTCACTAACACCCCAAGCGGCACGCTGTCGATTCGGCAGGCTAGTATCGCTGGTGCCGAGATTGCACTACTCGATGTCGTCCGCGCTGATCTGGCTAGCGCACGACCCGAGCCGCATCAGCCAGAGAATCACATCCTTGCTAGCACACCGCTGATCTTTGTTGAAAATCTCGCTCCGACAGAGGCCTTGCCTCTACTGTCGGCAGCCATTGAGCGAGGCCCGGACCTTCTGAGGGGCGCAACCGACCGCATCGCCAGGCAGAGTTTTGACGCAAGACCCACGCAACACTCACTCTCGCTAATCGAGCCAGCGATATTGCGCTGGGTCGTGACCACCTCGTTGAGAGGAAATCCACAGGTCAGGGGCGTCTTTAGTCTTTCAGGAACCACTTACGACTTGGTAGTGACCGATCTAGTCTGGAAAGCCCGGTTCGGTGGCCGTGACGTGGGGACTTACCCACCCGATGCAACAGGTACTAATCGCTCCAACCGGGTGCTGCTGGTCATCAGCTTGTCCGAACCCCTAAACGGCATGTGCTACAAGTTGATTGCCGGTGTAATCGTCATCTGACCCTACCCCACCATCGCCGCGACCGTCGAGCCGATGTCGGCGGGCGTCGGTATGATGTGGCAGCCGGCGTCTTGGAGCGCCGCGACCTTCGCCGAGGCGAGCGCGGCCTCGCCGGTGATGACGGCGCCCGCGTGCCCCATGCGGCGCCCCGGCGGCGCCGTCTGGCCGACGATGAGGCTGGCCACCGGCTTGCGGACGTGCTCCTTGATGTAGGCGGCCGCCTGCTGCTCCTTCGTCCCGCCGATCTCGCCGATGAGCACGATGGCCTCGGTTCCTGGGTCGTCGTTGAACAGCTCCAGCACGTCCACGAACGTCGTGCCGGAGACCGGGTCGCCGCCGATGCCCACGCACGTCGACTGCCCGATGCCCGCCTTCGTGAGCTGGTCCACGGCCTCGTACGTCAGCGTGCCCGAGCGCGAGACGACCCCGACCTTCCCCGGCGTGTGTATGTCGCCCGGCATGATGCCGATCTTGGCCTTGGAGCCGGGGCTGATGAGGCCGGGGCAGTTGGGGCCGATGAGCCGCGTCCCCTTGCCCTCCAGGTAGCGCATGACGAACGTCGAGTCGCGCACCGGCACGCCCTCGGTGATGCAGACCACCAGCGGCACGCCGGCGTCGGCCGACTCCATGATCGCGTCGGCCGCGAACGGCGGCGGCACGAAGATGAGCGCGACGTTCGCGCCCGTCTCGCCGACGGCAGCTCTTACGCTGTTGAAGACAGGCACGGTGCCGCCGAAGAGCTCGCCGCCCTTGCCCGGCGTCACGCCGGCGACGACGTTCGTGCCATAGGCGGCACAGCGCTCGGCGTGAAAGCTGCCCTCGCGCCCGGTGATGCCTTGGATCAGCAGCCGCGTGTTGCCGTCGACCAGGATGCTCATTGACGCTCCGCCGATCGCCCTGTTCTGTCATTCTGAGGAGTCCTTCCACAGAAGGACGACGAAGAATCTCGTGGCCTTCTCGGGTCGAGATCCTTCGCGCCGCTCAGGATGACAGGGAGGGCAGCCCTCATCGCGCGATCGCCTCGGCCGCTTCGCGCAGCGTGTCCACCAGCTCGATGGCCAGCCCCGAGTCGGCCAGGACCTGCTTGCCCTCGTCCGCGTTCGTGCCCAGCATGCGCACGACGAGTGCCGGCTGGCGGTCCGCCTTGCCGTAGGCGTCGACGATGCCGCGTGCCGCGATGTCGCACCGCAGGATGCCGCCGAAGATGTTCACGAGCACGCGCTCCACGCTCGGGTCGGAGAGCATCAGCAGGATGGCCGTCGAGATCTTCTCCTCGTTGGCGCCGCCGCCCACGTCCAGGAAGTTGGCCGGCTCGGCCCCGGCCGACTTCACGATGTCCATCGTGGCCATCGCGAGCCCGGCGCCGTTGACCATGCAGCCGACGTTGCCGTCCAGCTTGACATAAGCGATGTTCGCCTCCGACGCCTCGACCTCGAGCGCGTCCTCCTGCCCGGTATCGCGTAGCGCGAGCGCATCCGCATGCCGGAAGAGCGCGTCGTCGTCCAGGCTGAGCTTGGCGTCGAGCGCGAGGAGCCGCCCGTCCTTGGTCAGCACGAGCGGGTTGATCTCGATCATGCTGGCGTCGGTCTCCATATAAGCCTTGTAGCACGCCTCGGCCAGGGCCACGAACGGCCGGACCGCGCCCGCCGGCAGCTCCAACGCCTCCGCCAGCCGCCGGCCCTGGAAGGGCTGGAGGCCGACCGCGGGGTCGATGGGCTCCGTGAGGACTCGCTCCGGCGTCTCGCGCGCCACCTCCTCGATCTCCATGCCGCCCGCGGAGGAGACGATGACGACCGGCCGGCGCAGCCCGCCGTCGGTGATGACGCTGAAGTAGAGCTCGCGCTCGATGTCCACGGTCTGCTCGACCAGCACCCGATCGACCGGCGCTCCTTGCGGGCCCGTCTGGGCCGTCACGAGCGTCGTGCCGATCAGCGACCCGGCGATCCTCCCGGCATCGGCGGCATCGGACGCCACCTTGACGCCGCCCGCCTTGCCCCGCCCGCCCGCGTGGACCTGCGCCTTGACGACGACGCGCCCGCCAAGGCGGCCGGCGGCCTCGACCGCCTCGGCGGCGCTCGACGCGACGTAGGCCTCCGGCACCGGTACGCCGTACCGCGCCAGGAGCTCTTTGGCCTGGTATTCGTGGAGTTTCATCGTGCGTTGAGGAGCCTCGGCGGGCAGGCCGCCGCAGCGGCGCATGATAGCAGACCGAGGGCCGCTTCCCACGCCCAGCCGCGCTGCTACAATGCCGCCGCCGAGCTGGGACTCATCGAACCCCAAAGGAGGAGACCCCATGCTGGTCGATCTCGTCGACACGACAACGAGCGATACGGTCAAGCTCCACGGCATCTTCCTGGAGCCGGAGAAGGCCCGCACCGACCTGATCGTGGACGCCGTGCTCATGGTCCACGGCTCGGGCGGGAACTTCTACGCGTCCCCGTCCAACCCCCGCGCCGCACGGCTGCGGGATCTGGGCATCCCGGTGGCGCTCTTCAACACGCGGGGCCACGACGTCGTCGGCGGCCGCAGCGGCGACGTGAAGCTCGGCAACGCCTTCGAGGTCCTCGACGACTGCCGCATGGACATGCTCGCGGCCGTCGGCTGGCTCGTCGAGCGCGGCTACCCGCGGGTCGCCATCTGGGGCAGCAGCCTGGGCGCGACGAAGGTCGTCTACGCGCAGGCGAAGAACCAGGACCCGAACGTCGGCGCCGTGATCGCGCTCGGGCCGCTGCGCTTCTCGCACGCCTACTACTCCGTGTGCGAGATGAAGGAGTTGCACCTCAAGCACTACGAGGAGGCCAAGGCACTGGTCGCGGCCGGCAAGCCGAACCAGCTCATGCCGGTGGACTTCCCGAACCCGAACGCCCTCTTCTCGGCGGCGGTGCACCTCGACCGGCACTGCAGCGAGCGCTACGACATCACCAAGGCACACGCGGACAAGGTCACCTGCCCCTTCCTCATCCTCACCGGGACCGAGGAGAAGCACCCGCGGATGCTTGATGCCGGACGCGACATGTACGAGCTCGCTAAGCGCAACCCGGGCACGAAGTGGGTGCACGTCGAAGGCGGCGACCACGGCCTGCACAACAACGACGACCTGCTCTTCGACGAGCTCCTCGGCTGGCTGTCCGGCGCGAAGGCCCCCGCCACCGTCGCGCCGTGAGCTGCCCGCAGTGCAAAGGTATCGACGCCTTCCTCGACGCGCGCGAGGCCCAGTGGGACCTGGCCCGCTACCGCAAGAAGGGCCCGGACAAGACTACTCGGATGCTCCTCGACGCCGTCAAGGCCGAGGGCGTCGAGGGCCGGTCGCTGCTCGACATCGGGGGCGGCGTCGGCGCCATCCAGCACGAGCTGATCGCGGCCGGCCTTGCCAGCGCCGTCAGCGTGGACGCGTCGCGAGCGCACATTGAGGTCGCGAGACAGGAGGCGGAGCGCCGCGGACACACCGGGCGCATCCAGGCCCGCTTCGGCGACTTCGTCGACCTGGCGCCGGAGGTCGAGGCCGCCGACATCGTCACGCTCGACCGGGTCATCTGCTGCTATCACGACGCCGAGAGCCTCGTTGGCCTCTCGTCCGCCCGCGCCAAGAGCGTGTATGCGGTGGTCTATCCGCGCGACAACTGGCTCTCCAGGCTCCTGTTCAGGCCTATGAACACGCTCTTTTGGATCATGCGCATGACCGGCCGGGTGTACGTCCACCCCACGTCCGTGGTCGAAGCGCTCGTGGAGGGCAACGGGCTGCGCCGCACGTACCACCGCAAGAGCGGCTCCTGGCAGGTGGCGGTGTTCACGCGCGCGTAGGCTTCCTGTGCGCCTCTGGCGCAATCTCGGGTCAGTCGTTCCCGACCGGCGGCCGCATCGTATGCCAGGGAGTAGCAACCTCGAAGGCGTGAGCGGCACGGAAGACCGACTCCTCGTCGAACCGCTTGGCCATGATCTGGAGCCCGATCGGCAGTCCCTTCTCGCTGAACCCGGCGGGCACCGAGATGGCCGGGAGACCCGCGTAGTTCGCGGGAGCCGTATACGAGAACTTGCGCATCTGCTCGACCGCCTGCTCCTTGGAGCGCGGCGGGCTCTTCGTGTCCTCGATGCGCGGCGGAGGGGCCGGGTAGGCGGGAGAGATCAGGACGTCGAACCGCTCCGTCGCCGCAAGGACCTGCTCCCGCAGCAGGCTGCGGAGCTGCAACGCCCGCTGGTAGAGCGCGGCTGGGATCAGGCCTGGAAGCACCGTGTACAGCCGCACGCCGGTGTCGTAGTCGGCCGCGGCCTCGGTGAGGTGGCGCCAGTGGAGCGCCGTCCTTGGCGATCCCAGGGCTCCGTTGATGAGCCCGCCCTCCGCCATCAGCGGCACCGAGACCTCTTCGACCGTGGCGCCGAGGCGTTCGAACACCGCCGCCGCCTCGAGGATCCGGGCCTTCACCTCCGGGTCGAGGTGTGCCGAGTGGATCGGCTCCTGCACGAGGCCGATCCTGAGTCCGCGCACCTCGCCGTCGAGGACGGCCGTGTAGTCGGGCACCGGGAGCCGGGCCGACATCGGGTCGAGCGGGTCGTGCCCGGCGACGGCGTTCAGGATCAGCGCGCAGTCGGCGACGGTCCTCGCGAGCGGGGCCGCGGTGTCCTGGTACCAGCTCGCGGGGATGAGCCCGTACGTGCTCACCCTGCCCCATGAGGGGCGCAGTCCGACGCAGCTGTTGCAAGACGCGGGACGCCGGATCGAGCCGCCCGTGTCCTCGCCCATCGAACCGGCGCAGAGCCCCGCCGCCGTCGCGATGCCCGAGCCGGTGCTGGAGCCACCGGCGTCGTACTCCAGGTCCCAGGGGTTGCGCGGCTGGCCGTAGGGGAACTCCCACGTCAGCGGCGACGCCCACTCGGTCATGTTCAGCTTGCCGA
>JADFRC010000006.1 GCA_022561455.1 Chloroflexota bacterium
CGATCTCCTGGGTCGTGGGCTCGCGCCCGTACTCCTGCACGAGGCGGCGGCTGACGCGCATGAGCTTGTTGATGGTCTCGACCATGTGCACGGGGATGCGGATCGTGCGTGCCTGGTCGGCGATGGCGCGCGTGATGGCCTGGCGGATCCACCAGGTCGCGTACGTGGAGAATTTGAACCCCTTGCGGTAGTCATACTTCTCCACGGCGCGTATCAGGCCGATGTTGCCCTCCTGGATCAGGTCCAGCAGCGACATGCCCCGGCCGATGTACTTCTTCGCAACGCTCACCACGAGGCGCAGGTTCGCCTCGGCCAGGTGGCGCTGGGCGCGCACGCCCTCGCGCTTCACGGCGGCGAAGTGTATGCGGAGCAGGAGCTCGTTGGACTCGAGCTGCTGAGCGATGTCCGCGTCTTCGAGCGCGTCGTCCAAGCTCTTGACGGGGACATCCTCGCCCATCACCTCAAGCGTCTCTTCGGGGAGCACGTGGGAGTTCAGCGAAAGCTGGATGATCTGTTGCGCGACCTCCAGCGGCTCCTTGCTCCACCGCTGGGCGAAGGTCTCCAGCATCTCCACGTCGAGCTCCGAGTCGATGCCCGCCCGCAGCTTCTCGTCGGTGAGCAGCACCTTGAGCGTCATCGAGTCTTCGATGGCCATGTGGTCCGCGAGGGCCTCGATGAGCTCGTTGGACTCCCGGATGCGCGTGAGGAACGTCCGCACGAGGTCCGAGGCTTGCGCCGGCCGCCCCGTCTCCTCGGTGATGTCC
This sequence comes from Chloroflexota bacterium, assembly GCA_022561455.1. Classification (GTDB taxonomy): domain Bacteria; phylum Chloroflexota; class Dehalococcoidia; order Lucifugimonadales; family Australimonadaceae; genus JADFRC01. Next base: position 765 of record JADFRC010000006.1, read on the forward strand.
TTCTCGAGCTTCTCGACGTGCTTGCCGGAGCCGAGCGCCTGCGCCAGACGGCGCTCGTCCGCCGCCGTCAGCAGGGTCACGCGGCCGATCTCGCGCAGGTACATCCGCACCGGGTCGTCGATGAGCTCGGTGCCGTCGAGGTCCTTGGCCGCCTCTTCCTCGGCGGCCTTGGCCTCGGCCTTGGCCTTGGCGAGGTCTGCCTTCGTGGGCCCGGCGGGAGGGGCGCTGTCGGCGGCGCCGACGACCGCCTCCACGATCGCCGCAGCCGCGACGTCTGTGGCGCCGGCCTTCTTTTCGGTCTTCGGCTCTTTCACCGCGGCCGAGCCGCTACTCTTCGCTGCTGCCCGCGACGGCCGCTTGGTTTTCGCTTCTGCCAAATCAGGGCCTCGCTGTTCGTGTCCTTGCTGCTATGGCTTCACGGTCTCGCCGGTGAAGAGGTCCTTCAACCGTTCGTTGGTCTCGAGCGCCTGGCGGCTCACCGCCTCGCGGTAGTCGGCGTCGCCGGAGGTGTCTTCGGTGAGCGCGACGCTCTCCTGCTCTTTGAGCTCACGGAGGTAGCGTTCTTCGAGCCTGCGGAGGCACTCGGTCCATTCCGCCGCGCGCTGCTTCGGATCGGCCGGGGGCAGGACTCTCTTTGAGAGCTGGCCGAGATGCTCGGCCATCGGGCCGTCAAGCTGCGCGGAGGCTCCTTCTATTGTACCAGCCTCCTGGAGCGCACTCAATATCGCGCGGTTCTCCGGCCGTACGAAACGGTCGGCGGCGGCTTCGCCCGCGCGCTCCAGTATGTCGGGGAAGTGGAGCAGCAGCGCGAGCGCATGCTCCTCCACCGGCTCGCGGCCGACGGCGCGCAGCACCGACTCGACCGCACCCTGCGGCGCCTCGCGTCCGCGGACGAACCGCCGTTCGGGCTGCGCGCGCGACGCCATGCGGCCCATCGCCGCCTCGAGCGTCGGGCGCCCCACGCCGAGGCGGTCCGCCAGCCGCTCCACGAGCCTGTCCTGGGCCGCCCAGTCCCACAGGCCGGCGATCAGCCGCCAGAAGCGCTGCACGGTCGCGGCGTTGCTCTCGTCGGCCGTCAGCCCGCCGCGCGCGGCCTCCGCATCCAGCAGGAAGTCCGGGAACGGCACCGCCTCAGCCACCAGGCTCCGCCACCGGCCGGGGTCCGCGCGGATGATCTCGTCCGGGTCCTTCCCGTCACGCAGCGTGACGACTCCCCACCGCGAGAGGTCCCGGGACCGCTCGCGGGCCCAATCGGTCCCGCCGCCGACGCTCTCGGCGACCGCCCAAAGGCTGCGGAGCATCGCAGCCTGGCCGGCCGCATCCGCATCGAGCGTCAGCACGATCTGCTGCGCGTGCGCCCCCAGCAGCGCGATCTGCTCGCCGGTGAGCGCGGTGCCCATCGACGCGACGACGTTCTCGTAGCCGTGCTCGTGCGCGGCGATGACGTCCGTGTACCCCTCGACGACCACCGCGACGCCGTCGCGCGCGATCGCGCTCTTCGCGCGGTCGAAGCCATACAGCATCCGGCCCTTGTCGAAGACGGCCGTCTGAGGCGTGTTGATGTACTTCGGGTCGCTCCCATCGAGCGAGCGCCCCGCGAAGCCCACCACGTCGCCGTCGGCGTTCCGCAGCGTGAAGACGAGCCGCCCGCGGAGCATGTCGCGCACGTCCCCGCTCTGGACGCGGGTCACGACGCCGGCGGCCAGCAGCAGCTCCTCAGCGAAACCGAGCGCGCCGAGACTCTTGAGCAGCTCGTCGCCCCCGCTCGGCGCATAGCCGATGCCGAATGACACGATGGCCTGCTCGCCGAGCTGGCGGCGCTCGGCGTAGCTGCGGGCCATCGCGCCGCGGTCGGCCAAGAGCGCGTCGCGGAAGAAGCGCAGGGCGGCCTCGTTCACGTCGTAGATGGGGTTGCGCGGGGCGTCCGGGCGGCGGCGCTCCGGGACGGTGACGCCCGCGCGCTCCGCGAGCGACCGCATCGCCTGGGGGAAGGGGACGTTGTCAGCCTTCATGACGAAGGAGAAGACGTCGCCGCCGACCGCGCACGCGCCGAAGCACCGCCAGCTCTGCCGCTCGGGGAAGACGACGAACGACGGCGTGCGCTCCTGGTGGAAGGGACAGCGCGCGGTGAAGTTGCGCCCCGACTTCTTGAGCTCGGGCACGTACTGCGAGACCACGTCGACGATGTCGACGCGCGCCTTGATGTCGTCGGTCACGGCCACGGTCCTGGGCCCTCCCTCCCAAGCTCGGGTGCGCGGCGGACGGACGCCCCCGCCCCGATGCATCCATTCTAGGCAAGTGTGGGGAGCCACCCACGAGTGGCGCCAGGCGGGAATGGCACAGGTTGCGAGCGATCAGGTGCGCGCGGGCCGGGGGATCAGCGGGCGGCGGCACGCTCCGCGCCCAGCAGCTTGCGCAGGGCGGCCCAGTCGCGGAAGTTCTCGACGACGGGCAGGAAGTGGAAGACGTTCTCGCGCGGACCGACCAGGATGATGCGTTTCTCGTCCGCGACCGCCAGTCCGAACTCGACGTGCCGGCCGCCGCGCGTATTGGTCTCCCGCGGCTGCTCGGAGAAGCAGATGATGCAGTCGGCGTCCGCCACGTCCTTGAGGTCCTCGACGGAGACGCGCTCCTCGTACGCCAGCGAGTGGCCGCTGACCTGGTCCGGGTGGTGGCTCGACTGCGGTGGGCCGGTGACCCAGCGCGCGGTCACGCCATGGCCGAGCGCGATCAGCTCGTCCGCGTAGGCCTGCATCTCCTTACGCCGGGAGAACCGAGCGGCCAGATACACCTTCACTAGGGCTGGTCGCAGTAGGCGAACGCGTTGCCGACGGGCGAGGCGTAGACGTCGATGTAGTCGACGATCGTCGTGGCGCGCCCCTCCGTGACCGCGGCGGCGGCGATCCACGCGCAGGTCTCGCGCGTGCCCAGCGCCGGGCCTCCGAGCGAGGGCATGCCGGTGACGTTGCGGGCCTTGCGCCTCGTGTCCTGGCTGGTGTCGTCGTCGGGGATGACGTAGGAGTCGAAGTGCTCCGCCATCCCGCGGGCGTCGCCCGCCTCCAGGCATTCGAGCGTGCGGTGGTCGAACTCCTCGTTCAGCCAGGCGCCCGGCATGCCTGGTGTGTGCCACAGGCCACCGGACGCGGCGACGCCGACGCGCAGGCCGCCTGGCATCTCGTCGATGGCCTCACGGACAGCCTTGCCGAACTGGTAGGAACGGATGCCCGTCACCTGGGGTGCGAAGTACAGGTTCATCATCACCGGCACGATGGGCATGCTGTAGTCGGTGAGCTCCTCGGCGGAGCGGATGACGCCGCTCGCGAGTCCGCGGTCCGGCTTCGGCATGTCCATGCAGAAGGCGGGGTCGAAGCCGCGCTTCATCACCCCCGTGAGCAGGGCCGTCGCGAGCTCCGGGTGGCCGTTGAAGGTGAACCCCGGCTCGACGTGCCGCCCGATCTGGCGAGCCCCGGGGCCACCACGCTGGCGCGGCGATTTGTTGAAATGCTCCCCCACGAAGATCGCGAAGCCGGGGAAGTTGTTGAAGTCGAAGCACTCGCCCTGGTCGTCGCTGAAGACGACCAAGACGTCGGTCTCGAGCTCGGCCACCTTCTCGCGCAGCACGCGGAACCCCTCGTGCGTGCGCTCCGCCTTCTTGGCGTTGGCCTCGTCGTCGTCGATGGGGACGTCTGTGCGGATGGGGCGGGCCAGCCGCCGCTCACGCCAGAGGTCCGGCGGCATGGAGGTCGTGCCGCCGTGGGAGTGGAAAAAGGTGCCGACGAGTGTGGCCATGCCGGTGCAGTTATAGCACGGGTATCGGACGGCGTCCCGGCTAGGCGCGGATCTCCTCGCGCATGAACTTCGTGTAGGAGATACCGGCGAGCGCGCCGGCCATCGCGACCAGCACGACGATGTGCGGCCAGACGAGCTGCAGGCTCTGGCCGGCCGAGACCGGCGTGGCCAGCAAGCCCTCCAGCCGCTCGGGAGCGACCGCCAGGAGGGTGAGCACGCGCCCGCCGATCGGGTCCAGCAGGATGCTCACGGCCTCGGTGTAGAGCGCACCGGGGGAGAGCCGCGAGGCCCAGGTGACGATGTTGAAGTGACGGAGCGCCTCCTCGGTATTCGAGACGACGGGCACGAGCTGGTCCGCCAGCACCGCGGCTCCCAGCGTCACGAAGAAGCTCAGCCCGATCCACAGCCCCATCGAGATCAGCGCCGACGTCACGGCGTTGCGCAGCAGCACGGATGCCGTCATGGCGAGGGCAAGCCAGAAAGCCAGATAGGCGATGGTCACGAGGCCGAACCCGATCAGCCGCACCACCTCCTCGCCGCTCGGGGCGATGCCGACCCGGAACATGCCAAGGCCGACCACGGAGATGCCCATGCTGAGCACGACGATGGTCAGCGTCAGCAGCCCGGCGAGGAACTTGCCGTTGAACACCGCGTCCCGGTACACGGGCTGCGCGAGGACGCGCGCGAGCGTCCCCTGGATACGCTCGCTGTTGATCGAATCGAACCCCAAAGCGATGCCGATCACCGGACCGAAGAGGCTGATGAACGTCAGGAGGGAGATGGGGATGCCGATGTTGGTGGTGAAGAGGTCCAGGAAGAAGAACCCGTCACCCCCCCGCACGAGCTGCCCGGCGTCCACGAGCACACCCCACAGCGTGCCCATGACCACGAGCCCGAAGAGCAGCACGAACCGCCTGCGCCCGAAGTGGTCAGCCATCTCTTTCCAGAAGATCGCACGCATCGCTAGGCCTGCCCTAAGCTGCCCTAAGCCTGCTGGAAGTAGCGCAGGTAGATGTCCTCGAGCGTCCGGTTCTCGGAGCGTAGCTCCACCAGCTCGCCGCCGTGCGCGATCACCGCGGCGGCCGCGGCGGCCCGCACGTCGCGGTCGCTCTCGACGCTGATCCGCGTGCCCGTCTGCTCGCAGCTGCTCACTCCCTCGATCGCCGCCAGGGCGTCGCGCAGCCCGCTTCCGCCGCGCACCTCGAGCGCCGTCGAGAAGCCGGCGCCCCGGCTCTGCGCGGTCAGCTCGCTCACGGTGCCTTCGAGCACGATCCGGCCGTGCGACATGATGCCGACGCGGTGGCACACGCGCTGCACCTCGTGGAGCTGGTGCGACGAGAGGAAGACAGCGATGTTCCGCTGGGAGCTCAGCTCCTCGATCATGCTCAGCAGCCACTCGATCCCGGTCGGGTCGAGCCCGAGGGTCGGGTCGTCGAGGATGACGAGGCGCGGCTGCTTGAGGAGGACGTCGGCCAGCCCGAGCCGCTGGCGCATGCCGCGGGAGTACTGCGCGACCGGCTGGTCGGCGGCACCGCCGAGCTCCACGGTATCCAGCAGCTCGGTGATGCGTGCGCGGGCCTCGGTGCGGTCGAGGTTGTTGAGCTCCGCGGTGAATTGCAGGTTCTGGCGGCCGGTGAGGTCGCCGTAGAAGCCCAGGTTCTCCGGCAGGTAGCCCACCTGACGCTTGACGGCGATGGGGTCGCGCGTCGGGTCGTGGCCGCAGACCCGCACCATGCCCTCGGTCGGCTCGGTCAGGCCCAGCATCATGAGTATGGTCGTGCTCTTCCCCGAGCCGTTCGGGCCCAGGAAGCCGTAGACCTCGCCTTCGCTCAGGCGCAGGTCGACGCCGTCGACGGCGACGAAGTCACCGTACTCCTTCACCAGCCCTTGGGTCTCGACGAGCAGCTCGTTGCTCATCGCCGTCCGAGCCTCACGAAGAGACCGACGAGCCCGCCGAAGACGCCCAGGACGAGCACGATGCCCAGCCAGCCCCAGATCGTCGACTGCGTGACGGTCACGCGCATCTGGATGGTGTCCGTCGACTCGACGTTGCTCGCGCGCAGCGTCAAGAGGTAGTCGCCGGGCACCGCGTCTCCCGGAGGCTCGATCGTCACCGGGATGTCGGCGAAGTTCTCGCCGGTCAGGTCGGACAGCACGTCGATGGACTCCCGGTCGTAGGTGATCTTCCAGTCGGTCGGCCGGTCGGCTGACAGGTTGATGTCGGTCAGCGGCGCCGTGCCGATGTTGAACAGCCGGAAGACGACCCTCGACGCGCCTCCTGCGGTGGCGTCCACGCTGAGCAGCCCCGTGTCCGTCGTCACGGAGAGCAACCCCTGTCCGCGGATCCTGAGCACGAGGCCCACGACCTCCTCGTACACCTCGTCCTCGCTGGTGACCGTCACCGGGATCAGATAGTCGCCCGGCGGGGTGTTGCGCGGCAGCGTCACGAGTACGTCGAGGTTCTCGGTCAGGTTGTTGGGGACCGAGATGGTGGAGATGATCCGCTCCTGGCCGAAGGAGGGCTTGAAGCTGAGCTGCCAGTTCTGCTGGGGCACCCCGTCCTCGTTCAGCACGTCCGCCTTCAGGCCGAAGGCCCGCTCCTCCCCCGTCTCGTTCCGGATCACGACCTCGAACTCGTAGCTGGATGTCGCCGGCCCGCTCAGCACCGGGAAGCTCGAGCGCAGGGTCAGCGCTCCTCCCTCCTCCTCCGCCGTCGGTTCCTTGGGCACGCCGACGGTGAACGTTGCCCGGTCGTACTCCACCTGGCCGTCGGGCGAGGTCACCGTCAGCACGAAGGAGTAGTCTGCCGCGTCCGGCCGGTCGTCGCCGAGGGGGAGGACGATCCGTAGCCGCAGGCTCGTGGGGGGCGTCTCCTCGGTCGTCGGGTCCACCAAGATCTCGCTGACCTTGTAGTCGAAGAACCGGTTCCACACGCCGATGTCCCACCCCTCGGGCAGCCCCACGAGCGTGAGCTTCACGAGCCGGCGGCTGTCGGCCGAGTTCCGTAGCTTCACGTCCAGGTCGACGCGGGCCTCGGTCGGGCCCAGCTCGAACGAGCGGACCGGCGAGTCGAGGGTGATGTCCGCGGCCTCCTGGGCAGAGGCGACCGCGGCCACGCTCATCAACAGCAGGACGACGGCGGCCAAGGAACCGGTAGCTCGAAGCAGTGCTCTCATCTCGCGTACGACCTCACACTGGGATCTTGGGTGCGATGCTCACGTTCAATCAGGGGCTAGCACTCGCGTGCCGGGGCTGCTAGGTCAATAGCATCGCCGCAGGCCACTGTCAAGGCGGTGGCCTGCCGCCCACCCTTCATTTCTCTAACGTGTGGGGCCGGGACTCGGTTTTCGGCGGCCCGGTTTACGTCGCTGCCTTGGCGCGCTCCCACGCCGCAAGCTTCTCGGGCGTGCTCGCCTCCGCGAGCGTCGTGCCACTCTCCCGCATCTCGGCCTCCACGCGAGCGAACCGCGTGGCGAACCGTGCGTTGGCGCCGCGCAGCGCCTGCTCCGCGTCCACGCCGAGGCGCTGCGCGGCGCCCGTCAGCGCCAGCAGCAGGTCGCCGAGCTCCTCCTCCTGCCGCGTGGCGCTCGGGGCCTCGCGCACCTCGGCGAGCTCCTCCGCGACCTTGTCGAAGACCGTGTCCGGGTCGTCCCAGTCGAACCCGGCGCGCCGCACGCGGGCCAGGACCGCCTGGGCATACGCCAGGGCGGGCATCGTGGTCGGCACGCCGGCGAGCATCGAGCGCTCCCCCTCGCCCTTGGAGGAGCGCTCGGCGGCCTTGAGCCGCTCCCAGAGGCCCTTCACCTCCTCGGCGGTGCGGGCCGTCTCCTCGCCGAAGACGTGGGGGTGGCGCCGCACGAGCTTCGCGTCGAGCTGGCCCACGACGTCGTCGATGGTGAACGTCCCCTCGTCGGCGCCGATCTGCGCGTTGAAGACGACCTGGAGCAGCACATCCCCGAGCTCCTCGACGAGCGCCGCCGGCTCGCCCGCGCCCAGCGCGTCCAGCGCCTCGTACGTCTCCTGGAGCAGCGGGTCGCGGAGCGAGGCGTGCGTCTGCTCGAGGTCCCAGGGGCACCCCGTCTGTGGGTCGCGGAGCCGTCGCATCGTCTCCAGCAGGCGGTCGAACGTCGAGGGGCTGCCCGTGGGAGGGCTGTTGGTCGTGTCGGCCATGGGGGCACGCTCCAGGGCGCGGGCGGGGATGCGCGTTCATTATAGGCTCGCCGAGCCTCGCCCCCACGTCGGCCGCATGGAGCCGGTGCTAGGATGTCGCGGTGGCATCCATGCACCGTTCCTGGGCCGTGGTCGGCTGGCTGGCGCCGGTCGCGCTCCTGCTGCTGCTCGTGACGAGCAACGTGCGGTTCGCCGTCGGCAGCCTCCCGGTCTACGAAGCGCTGTTCGACCGCCACGGCGTCGCGGCGCGCACCGGCATCACGCCCGATGGACTGCGGGGCGTCGGCCGCCAGATCCAGGAGTACTTCGCGAGCGACGCCGAGCCGCTGCGCGTGCGCGCTGCCGTCGAGGGCGTGGAGCGCGACCTGTTCGGGGCCGACGAGGTCTCGCACATGGCCGACGTCAAGGCGCTGTTCTTGCTGACCTTCCGCCTGCAGGGCGCCTCCGCCCTGTTCCTCCTGCTCGTGACGGGACTCGCGGTCTACGCGTTCCGCGGGGCGGTCTGGGCAACGCTCGCAGCGTGGCTCCGGCGCGGGCCGCTGGTCACCGCGGGTATCATGGCCGTGTTCGGGATCGCCAGCCTCGTGGCGTTCGACCCCCTCTTCACGCTCTTCCACAACATCGCCTTCCCGCAGGGCAACTTCCTTTTCCCCCAGACGGCCGACCTCGTCCGCGTGTTCCCGTTCGGGTTCTGGCGCGACATGACGCTGCTCATCGGGGCCATGACGATCGTGGAGGCCGCGGCGCTTTATGCGGTGGGCCTCCTGCTGCGCCGGGTGGCGGCGCGCGCATGAGGGAACTCTTGGAAGTCTTCGAGAACGAGATGCTCGCCCGGTTCTGGGCGGGGGTGCTCGAAAGCGAAGGGATCCCGAGCATGGTGCAGCCGCGGATGGGCGGCTATGGCGTGTGGGGCCACGACTCGTTCATCCCCCACGGCCTGTACGTCAACGGCGAGCAGGCCGGGGAGGCCAGAGCCATCGTCGCTTCTCAGCGCGAAGCCGGCGCACTTCATGAAGACGAGGGCACATGAAGAAGAACCCCGCCAGCAGGCGGGGTTCTTTCTCGGTCGATCGGGGACGGTCGGGGCCTAGCCGCAGCCGCACGCTCCGCCGCAGCACGCTCCGGCGCTCGGTGCGCTCGAGGCCGACGGCTCTTCGCCGCCGCCGACGCGCACGGGCGCGGCGATCATCGAGAGCACGCGTCCCGCGGGCTGCCCGCAGGCCGGGCACTCCGCCGTCTTGGCGGCGCTCATCGGCTGGAGCTTCTCGAAACCCTCGTCGCAGAGGCGGCAGCTGTATTCATAGAGTGGCATGACGTTCCTCCGTTGCGGGCATTCTACCACCGTCCGTCCTGGGATGGGGGACTCACGCCCCTGACACAGGCTACTCGTTGGGCACGGCCTGCGGACGGCGCGCGGGGCGCCCCTCGATGGCGACCAGCGCCGTCAGCGAGCTGGCGAAGGCGAGCAGCGCGCCGATCAGCATGATGCCGCGGAAGGCGTCGACGAACGCCCAATCGATGGCGTCCTCCACCACCGCCGTGACGGCGGGATCGAGCCCGGCGGGAGCTTCGGCACCCGCGAGCTTCGCGCGCTCGTCCTCGAGCTGCGCGACGACGGCAGGCGGCACGTCGGCTTCCGCCAGCCGGCGGTCCAGCGCGCCGCCGAAGAGCGCCAGCGCGACCATGCCGAACACGGCGAGCGCCATCAGCGACGCCACGCGCGATATCGCGTTGTTGATCCCCGAGGCCAGCCCCGAGAGGTTCTGGCCCACGGTGCTCATGACCACGGTGACGAGCGGGGCGATGGTGATCGCCATGCCGAGCCCGAATGCGACGACCGCCGGGAAGAAGGTGGTCCAGTAACTGCCGCCCACCCCCGGCAGCGCGAAGAGCAGGAACGCGCCTCCCACCACCGCGGGCCCGATCATCAGCGGCAGCTTGGCACCGGTCCGCACAACAAGCCCGCCCATGTACCGGGACAGCACGCCGATTATCACGATCACCGGCACGAGCGCCGCCCCCGCGGCCGTCGCCGAATACCCCTGAACGAGCACGAGGTTCAGCGGCAGGAAGAAGATCATCGCTCCCAAACCCGCATACAGCAGGAAGGTCAGGACGTTCGCCCCCGCGAAGCTCCGCGAGCGGAAGATGCCCAGCGGCATCATCGGCGAGCGCACCCGGCTCTCCGCGACCACGAAGCCCACCAGCGCCCCCGTGCCCACCACGATGGAGACGACCACGACCGGGTCGCTCAAGCCCCGGTTGCCCGACTCGATCAGGCCGTAGACGAGCCCGCCCAGCCCGAGCGTCGCCAGCAGGCCGCCAAGCCAGTCGACGCGCCCTCCGGCGGCGCCGCCGCTCTCCGGCACGCGCATCAGCGCGATGACGATCACGATGAGCGCGATGGGTATGTTGATGAAGAAGACCCACCGCCAGGAGACCTCCTCCGCGAGGAAACCGCCGAGGAGCGGGCCCAAGGCCGCCATCAGCCCGCTGGCGCCCGACCAGGTCCCGATGGCCTTGCCGCGCTCCTCGTCGGTGAAGCAGGCGCCGATCAGCGCGAGGCTGCCCGGCACGAACAGCGCGCCGCCGATGCCCTGGAGCGCGCGGGCCGCGATCAGCTGCCCCACGCTCGGCGAGACCCCGGCCCAGACCGACGCCACGGCGAACACCACGATGCCCACGACGAAGACGCGCCGCCGACCCAGGCGGTCGCCGAGCGAGCCGCCGACGAGCAGCAGCGACCCCAAGAAGAGCGCGTACGCCACGATCACCCACTGGAGCTGCGTGAACGTCGCACCGAGCTCCCGCTGCATGATGGGGAGCGCCACGTTCACGGCGGTGCCGTCGATGAACGCCATGCTCGAGCCGAGGATCGTCGCGACCAAGATCCAGTTCTTCGAGTAGCGCCGCACGGCGCGGCCGTCGACCGGCCCGACCGAGCACGACGCCGGGAACGTGGCCATCGCTATCCTCCCTAGGCCTGGGGCTGGGCCTGGGCGCGGCCGGTGTGCCGCTCCTGGTCAGCGTGGAAGCGGTAACCGACGTTCCAGACCGTGTCGATGAAGGTGTGCGTGGCGTCCTCGATCTTGGAGCGCAGCCGCCGCACGTGCACGTCGACCGTCCGCGTCCCGCCGAAGTAGTGGTAGCCCCACACCTGCTCGAGGAGCGCCTCCCGGTTGTACACCCGCCCGGGGTTGCCCGCGAGGAGTTTCAGCAGCTCGTACTCCTTGAACGTCAGCAGCACCGGCCGGCCGGCCAGGTAGACGTCGTAGCGGTTCGTGTCGATCACGAGGTCGCCTGCGCGGATCACGCCCGGCGCGTCGGCCGGCTCGCGCGCGGCCTGGATCCGCCTGATGCGCAAGCTCAGCTCGCCGAGCCGCCACGGCACGACGATCACGTCTTTGGTGTGGATGCGCAGGTCCGGCGCCCCGAGGTGCTCCCATGAGATCGCGGCGATGGCCGGCAGCCGCCCGCCGGTCTCCCGCTTGCTCAAGCCCTCGACGCTCCCCCGCTCGGCCTCGGTGAGGTCGAGCAGCCGGACGTCGGCCGACGCATCGCCGGCGAGCGTATAGGCGACGCCCTCGTCCTCCAGACACCGCAGGAGGTCCTCCGAGGGCCCGCCCGCCTCGCAGACCACCAAGACCGTGAACGCAGGCTCAGGGGCGCGTGCGCGCCCCGGCTCGTCCGCGAGCGAGGCTCCGTCGAAGGCGTCGGCGTCGGCTACCACCAGACCTTGCCCTCGACCGTCTCGCGCAGCTTCGCGTAGGAGCGCGTCCACAGCCCCGTGCTGAGGTACTTCCAGCCGCCGTCGGCGAACAGACACACGATGTTGGCCCGATCCAGGCGCTCCGCCACGCGCAGCGCGGCCGCGAGCACCGCACCGGAGGAGACTCCGGCGAAGATCCCCTCGCGCTCGAGGAGCGCCGCAGTCATCCCGAAGCTCTCCTCCGAGCCCACCAAGGAGCGGGCGTCGAGCATCTTGAGGTCCAAGATGGGCGGCACGAAGCCGTCCTCGAGGCTCCGCAGCCCTTGGATCAGGTCGTTCGGGTCGGGCGCGGCGGCGATGATCTCGATCTCCGGGTTGAACTCCTTGAGGCGCCGGCCCACGCCCATCAGCGTCCCGCCCGTGCCCAAGCCGGCGACGAAGTGCGTGATCTCCGGCAGGTCGCGGATGATCTCGGGGGCCGTCGTCTCGTAGTGCGCGAGCGGGTTGGCTTCGTTCCCGTACTGGTAGAGCATGAGGTAGCTGTCGTCCTCAGCCGCCATCTTCTTGGCGACGACGATGGCGCCGTTGGAGCCCTGCTCCCCCGGCGAGAACACGATCTGTGCGCCGTACGCCTCGAGCAGCTGCACCCGCTCCGGGCTCACGCTCTCCGGCATCACGGCGACGAAGCGGTAGCCGAGCCGGCGCACGAGCATGGCCAGCGAGATGCCGGTGTTGCCGCTGGTCGGCTCCAGGATGGTCTTCCCCGGCGTCAGCGTGCCATCGTCGAGCGCCGCCTGCACCATGGCCCGCGCGATACGGTCCTTCACCGACCCGGTAGGGTTGTTCCCCTCGAGCTTGGCGAAGAGCCGGACGCCAGAGCGTGGGCTGAAGGCGGGCAGCTCCACCAGCGGCGTGTTGCCGATGGCGTCCGTTATGTTGGCGCTAAGCATGCGTGCTCCGGCCGCGGCCGCGGCAGTGCGGCGGCGCGGCTGTGCGATCAGTGTGCGGCGGCGCCGTTCTCGCCGCCGGGCGGCGGGGCGAGTCCGCAGAACACCTCGTAGTCGATGAGCTCCGTCACCGTCGGGTTGTCGCCACAGAGCGGGCATTTGGGTTGCCGCTGCGTCCGGACGGACCGGAACTCCATGGTCAGGGCGTCTATCAGCAGCAGGCGGCCGACCAGTGGCTCGCCGATACCGAGGATGACCTTGACCACCTCGGTCGCCTGGATGCTGCCGACGGTCCCCGTGAGGGCGCCGAGCACGCCGGCCTCGGCGCAGTTCGGCACCATGCCCGGCGGCGGCGGCTCGGGGAAGAGGCAGCGGTAGCAGCCGCGGCCGGGGATGAACGTCGTGACCTGCCCGTCGAAGATCAGGATGCTGCCGTCCACGAGCGGCTTGCCGCTCAGGTACGTGGCGTCGTTGACCAGGTAGCGCGTGGCGAAGTTGTCGGCCCCGTTCACGACCAGGTCGTATCCCGCGATGAGCTCCATCGCGTTCTCCGACGTGATGGCGACCTCGTGGGTGACGACCTTGACCTCGGGGTTGTAGCGATGGAGCGTCTGCGCGGCCGAGAGCACCTTCGGCATGCCGACGGTCTCGGTGTTGTGCAGCACCTGGCGCTGGAGGTTGGAGAGCTCGACGACGTCGAAGTCGACGATGCCGATGGTCCCCACGCCGGCGAGCGCCAGGTAGAGCGCCGCCGGGCCGCCGAGGCCGCCCGCGCCGATCACGAGCACCTTGGCGTCCATGAGCTTGCGCTGCCCCCGGCTGCCGATCTGGGGCATGATGATGTGTCTGCTGTACCGCTTCACCTGCTCCGGGGTGAGCTGTTGCGCCGCCGTCATCCGTTGCTCCTTCCGCTTTCCGTTCTTGGGCCGTTCGCTGCCCGCGGTACGCGCAGCACGGCATGGTCTCATGGATACGATGCGGGCCTCGTCCGGCGCGATACCGGGCTTGGAGTGCGAGGGCGCGGGCCCGGCCGCCCCCGCCGCTACTCTAACCCAGCGCCCTGAAGGGGGGAAGGAGCCGGGTCGTCAGTGGCCCACGCCCACGAGCTGGAGCTCGACCGCGTCGCGCGGATGGCGCTCCACGAGGTCCCGCACGGTGGTCGCGCGCAGCACGGCGTGCACCGCCTCTTCGACGTCGCGCCAGATGTCCCGCTGCGTACACGAGGGGGACAGGACGCACTCGGAGGCGTCCTCGATACAGTCGAGGGGGACGGTGCGCCCCTCGAGCGTGGCGACGACCTCGTCGAGGGTGATGTTCGCGGGGGAGCGGGCGAGGGCGTGGCCGCCCTGGGGGCCGCGGCGGCTGCGGATGAAGCCGAACTTGTTGAGCGTCGTGAGCACCTGGTCGAGGTACGGCTCGGGGATGGCCTCGCGGCTGGCGATCTCGGCCGTGCGGATGAGCCGCCCCGGCGTGGCGTACTGGGCCAGGTCCACGAGGGCCCGGACGCCGTAGTCCACCTTCATCGGGATGCGCATAGCCCTACCTCCGTACCTGCTGCGCGGCTTGGCTGCCTGGTCCATGATACGCCGGGCAGGCGCCAAAGACAACGAAGTCTATCGCGTAGATAGACATTGCCGGCACTCGAGGAGCACCGAGCCGTGGGGCTCACCCGCGGGAGCCCCCCGCCGCGTAACACTGCGGTAACGGCGTGTACCGCATCGTAGGGTGGTCCGGCAGTCGCGTGCCAAGCTCGCCGGACCCATAACTGGACCCCGCCCTGCTCCCCCAGGGCGGGGTCCCTTGCGGTTGGTGGTCTGGGTGGACTTCTCGCAGATCGCCCCGCGCGCATCGATACTCGATAGGCCCTGCGTTACGGTCGTGTTCCGCGAGCGGGTGCAGGCCCGCGGCCTGCCTGCTATCATGTCTCGCAAGCAGGCCGCCGCCCCGACGGCGCGCTCTCAGGAGCCATCCCTTGGACGAGATCATCATCGAAGCGCAGCCCCGCACCGCGCTGGGCAAGAAGGTCCGTGCGCTGCGCCGCACCGGCTCCACGCCGATCCACGTCTACGGCCGCGACATGGAGCCCGCCTCGCTCCAGGCCAACACGCACGACGTGGTCCGCGCCCTCAACGAGGTCGGCTTCACCACGCCGCTCACCGTCAAGGTGAACGGCGACGCCCACTTCGTCATCGTCCGCGAGATCCAGCGCCACCCGGTCAGCGAGCTGCTGCTGCACGTCGACTTCATGGCCGTCTCGCGCACCGAGCGGCGTGAGGCATCCGTGCCGCTGCACTTCGAGGGCGAGCCCCCGGCCGCCCGCGAGGAGGGCGCGATGCTCTCCGAGGACCTGCACGAGCTCGTCCTCGAGGCCCTGCCCACCGACATGCCCGCCGCGCTCACGGTCGACGTTGGCACCCTCGCCGACGCCGACTCGGTGATCCACGCGAGCGACATCGCCCTCCCGCCCGGCGTCACGCTCGTGACCGAGCCCAGCGCGCTCGTCGCGCGCATCGTGTTCCGCCGCATCGCCGAGGAGGAGCCGGAGGCCGAGGTGGTCGCGGGCGAGGAAGCAGCCGAGGGCGCCGAGGGTGCCGAGGGCACGCCCGCCGAGGACGCCCCGTCCGAGGACGCCTAGCTCGGCAGCGTCGCCCCGACGAATCCGCGGTGCCCGCGCACGAACTCCGCGGCCGTCGCCGCTGGGCGGCCAGCCAGCCGCACCGACCGGAGCACGAGCAGGCCCTCGCCCGTGCCAACGCCCACCACGCCGTCCAGGTCTGTCACCCGGCCGGGCACCAGGCCGGGCGCGGCGGCGACCTCGGCATCGAGCACCTCGAAGCGCGCCCCCCGCCACGTCGTCGCGCTGCCCGGCCATGGGTCGTAGGCGCGCACCTGGCGCTCCAGGACCGCCGCGGGCTGGCTCCAGTCGAGGTCGCCGTCCGCCTTGCTCAGCCGCTTCACCAGCGTCGCGCCCTCGCCCTGGCGCTGCGGGGGGGCCTCGCCGGCCACGTACCGCGGGAGCACCTCCGCGAGCAGCCCCGCGCCGAGGGCGAACAGACGCGCGGTCAGGCCCGGCGTCCGCTCGGTGCCGTCGAGCGCCACCGGGGCGGAGCGCGCGAGGACCGGGCCGGTATCGAGGCCTTCGTCCATGACGATCACGCTCGCGCCGGTCGCCGGATCTCCCGCCAGGATCGTGGCGGCGACGGGCGCGGCGCCCCGATGGCGGGGCAGCAGGGACGGATGGACGTTCACCGCGCCGAACCGGGGACCCTCCAGGAAGGGCTTCGGCAGCAGCAGTCCGTACGCCGCGAGCACGACGAGGTCGGCGCCCAGCGCCTCGAAGCGCTCGATCTCGACCTCCGCTTTGAGCCGGGCGGGCGAGAGCACGTCCAGGCCGCGCGTCTGGGCGAACGCTTTCACCGGTGCGCTCTTTACCTCACGCCCCCGGCCCGCGGGCCGATCGGGAGCGGTGTACACACCGACGACCGGCCATCCCGACCCCAGGCCGAGGACGGCTTCGAGGACCGGGACGGCGACCTGCGGCGATCCCATGAATACCACGCGCACGGTGTCCATAGACCACATCATACCATCGGCTGTCGCGGCCGTTTGCCTGGCCGTGGCCTGCGCGAGCCCCTTTCTCCACACGCACGCCGGCGCTGGTTCAAATCCGTTGAGAAATGCATCTCCTCCCCCCTTGCGTCCCGGCGAGAGGGGCATGTTACCTTCCCGCTCGTTGCATCCGGTGGGCCCGCTCGAGGGCAGGACCCACCGGCCGGAAACAGCCCCGGCGCGGGGCATCGATCTGGCCCCATTCCCTTGCTTGGAGACTCGCGTTCCATGTCCTCTGACGCTCCCGCACAACGCACCTGGGAGGCTGCCCTCGGGCGCCTTCAGCTCCAGGTCACCCGGCCCAGCTACGACACGTGGCTGCGCGACTCCGTCGGCCTCTCGATCGACGCCGAGGCGCTCGTGGTCGGCGTCCCGACGACGTTCGCGGCCGAGTGGCTGGGTGGGCGGATGCGCGGCTTGATCGAGACGGCCGTCGCGTCCGTCGCCCGCACCCCGCTCGGCGTGCGCTTCGCCGTCCGCGGCGCCACGCCCACGGCCACGCCCGCGCTCGCTGCCCGCACCGAGCCGCCGACGGCCGCCGGGCGGATGCCGGCCGGCACCTCCGGCAGCGCTGGCGACGAGCGCTACACCTTCGCCTCGTTCGTCGTCGGGCCTTGCAACGAGCTCGCCTACGCGGCCTCTCTGGCGGTCGCCGAGGCCCCCGGCCGCTCTCACAACCCGCTGTTCCTCTACGGCGCCGCCGGCCTGGGCAAGACCCACCTGATGCGGGCCATCGGCGAGCGGTCCCGCGCGTCCGGACGCTCGGTGCGCTACGTCACCGCCGAGCAGTTCACAAACGACTACCTCGGCGCGATCCGCGACCGGCGCACGCCCGCCTTCCGCGATGCCTACCGCTCGGTGGACCTCCTCCTGGTCGACGACATCCAGTTCCTCTGCGGGAAGGACGCCACTCAGGAGGGGTTCGTCCATACCTTCGACGCCCTCTACGACAACGCCCGCCAGATCGTCGTCGCGGCGGACCGCCCACCGGCCTCCCTGCCGCTCCTACAGGAGCCGCTCCGCTCCCGCTTCCAGTCCGGGCTGCTCGTCGACCTCTCCATGCCGGACGAGCCGACACGCGCGGCTCTCCTTTGCCACTACGCGGCCGCGGCCGATACCGAGCTCCCGGATGACGTCCTTGCGTTGCTGGCCGAGCGCGCCGCCTTCAGCGTCCGCGTCCTTCAAGCCGCCTTCAACCGCATCGTCGCCCTCGCCCGCTACACCGCACGCCCGCTCGATGCCGCCCTCGCCCGCGAGGCGCTCTCATGCTTCGCTCAAGCGCCGTCCGCCGAGCTGTCTCCCACGGCCATCATCGACGCGGTCGCGGCCCACTACGGGCTTCCTCCAGCGGCCCTGCTCGCCGCTCGCCGCGACCGCCACGCCTCCACCGCGCGTCACGTCGCCATGTACCTGCTCCACGACATCCTTCGACTCACTCCCGACGAGATCGGCCACAGCCTCGGCGGGCGGGACCGAACGACGGTCCTCTATGGGATCAAGCGAATCACCAACCGCATCGCCACCGATACTCCTTTCGCTCAGGCACTGAGCCCTCTTCGAGCCACACTCTCACCGGCTTCCACTACCCTGACCGCATAGCATTCAACCGCCTTCTCCAGCACCCCTGCCTAGTGGGCCTGTCTTCTCCACACGCTCTTTCCTCTACTCGCTACTCTTATGGTTATTACGTCATACCTCTCCTGAAGAAACTAGAGCTATGGACGATAGAAGAGAAGTAACAATCATGGGAGGACCCGGAGGCAATGGCCGGATCTCGTTCTCCGACCAAGGCTCTCGGTTCAAGGGTGGGCCTGACGGCGGGGTTGGAGGAAGTGGGGGAGCAGTTCTGGTGACTGCGTCGTCGTCGCGTAGGGACTTCTATCACCTGGGCCGTGCCGCGGAGATAGAGGGGCGTGCAGGAGGCCACGGAGGGGCGAACGGCCGGACGGGGAGAGACGGGCTGCCGCTGACGATCGAGGTGCCGGTGGGGACGATGGTGATGGAGGAAGGGGAGGATGGGGAGCGGACGATGCTCGCGGATCTAATCGAGCCTGGCTCCATGCTCCTCTTGGCCCGGGGAGGAGTTGGCGGTAAGGGAAACACGGGCTTCGCGACGTCGACGAATCAGACGCCGGTCCTAGCGGAGGCGGGGGCGGAGGGTGAGTCGCGGGTGGTGGTGTTCGAGCTGCGATTGGATAGCGACGTGGTGCTGGTCGGCGCACCGAATGCGGGGAAGTCGACGCTGCTCGCGGCGCTGACGAACGCCCGCCCGCAGGTTGCTGACTACCCCTTCACGACCGTGGACCCGGTACATGGCGTGGTGGACCTTGGCGAGCGCGACATACTGCTGCTCGAGCTGCCGGCGCTGGCCGAGGGAGCGAGCGTTGGGTATGGGCTCGGGTCGGGGCACCTGCGGCACGCCGAGCGTGCGCGTGCGCTGGCGTACGTGGTGGACGGCGCGTCCGGGGACGTTGTCGAGGCGTACCGCGCCGTGCGCCGCGAGGTGGCAGCGTATGGGAAGGGACTCACCGGCAAGCCGGCGCTGGTGATCGTGACGAAGGCCGATTTGCCGGAGGCGGCGTCCGGCCTCGAGGCGGTCTTGCGGACCCTGCGCCGCGTCTCGAAGGTGCATGCGGTCGGTGTGTCGGCGGCCTCAGGCGCCGGACTGGAGGGGTTACGGGGCGAGCTGTCGAGCCTGGCGCCGCCCCGTGAGCGCCGCCGTGGCCGGCCGGAGCGGACCGAGGCGCCCCCCGTACGGGCGAGGCCGAACCGGGCGGAGGTGACGGTGCGTGGCGGCGTGTTCGAGGTGTCGTCGCCTCGTGCCGAGCGGATCATGCCGATGGTGGACGTGAAGAACTGGCGTGCGCGGCTCCAGCTCCATGCGGAGCTGGGCCGGCTCGGCGTGCTCGAGGCGCTCGAGAAGCAGGGGGTGCGAGCCGGTGATACCGTGAGGATCGGTGGAGCGGAGCTGCTGTGGGAGTAGGGGCGGAGTGACGGCACGGAGGGGCTTCCTCGGCGGGACGTTCGACCCGGTGCACGCGGCGCACCTGGTGCTCGCGGACGAGGCCTACCGGCAGCTCGGCCTCGACGGCGTCTGGTTCCTCCCGGCGGGGCAGCCGTGGATGAAGCGCGACGCTCCCCTGACGGCGAAGGAGCACCGGCTGGCGATGGTCGAGCTGGCGGTCGCCTCGGATGAGCGCTTCCACGTGAGCACGCTTGAGCTCGACCGCCCAGGCGACACCTATACCGTGGACACGCTTGAAACGCTGCGCGCCGAGGCGGCTGACGACGAGCTTTGGTTCATCGTCGGTGCCGACACGCTGGCGTCGATGCACCGGTGGAAGGACCCGGCGCGGCTGTTGGAGCTCGCGCGGGTCGCCGTCGCGACGCGCCCCGGGCACGAGCGCCTCGACCTGGGCGCCCTCGAGGAGGTCGCGCCGAACGCTTCGGAGCGGGTCACGAGCTTGCACATGCCCCTGATGGACATAAGCGGCACGGAGGTGCGGCGCCGAGCCGCCGAGCGGGAGACGATGGTTGGGCTCGTCCCCGAGGCCGTGGCCGCGTATATCGAGCGGCATGACCTCTACGGCGGGATGCGCGCGGAGCCGAGCACGACTGCGACGGAGGGCTGAGCATGACCGAGGCGGAACGAAGGAGCCTGGCGCGGGACATCCTGGGCGTGGCCGTGGCCAACGGCGCGCTGCTGTACGGCGATTTCACGCTGACGTCGGGGGAGAAGAGCACGTACTACTGGGACGGCCGCGTGCTCTCGCTCACGCCGGAAGGAGCCGCGCTCGTGGCGAAGGCGCTGCTGCCGCTCGTGCGAGCCTCGGGCGCAACGGCCGTCGGTGGGCCCGCGGTCGGCGCGGTCGCCATGGTCGCCGCGATCGCCATGCTCAGCGGCCAGGACGGCGGCGAGCCCGTCCCGGGCTTCTTCGTGCGCGCCGGCGCTCGCGAGCACGGCACGGGCAAGCTGATCGAGGGGCCGCTGGCGCCGGACTCGCGCGTCGCGATCGTGGACGACGCCTGCTCGACGGGAGGCTCGCTCTACCACGCGATCAAGGCCGCGGAGGAGGCGGGGCACACGGTCGTGCTCGTCGCGACCGTGCTCGACCGCCATCAGGGCGGCTCGGACAAGCTCCGTGCCGACGGGTACGCGTTCCACGCGCTGCTCGAGTCCGATGCGGACGGCAACGTCGCGCCGGCCGGCTAGCGTTGTTGGGGACCGTGGAGAAGCGTGGAGAGCCGCCCAGGCGGGCTAGACGTCGAGGTTCTTGACCGATCTCGCGTGCGCCTGCCCCTGCGCCGGAGGCGCGTCGGGCGCGGTTCGTCCGGGCGGGCTAAATGTCGAGGTTCTTGACCGAGCGCGCGTGAGCCTGGATGAACTCCTTGCGCGGCTGGACCAGGTCTCCCATGAGCATCGTGAACACCTCGTCGGCGACGGTGGCCTGCTCGACGGACACCTGGAGGAGGGTGCGCGTGGCCGGGTCCATCGTCGTCTCCCACAGCTGGTCGGGGTTCATCTCGCCGAGCCCCTTGTAGCGCTGGAGGGCGACGCCCTGGCGCTCCGAGTGCTGGTGGAGCGCACGAGCGAGGTCGTACCACAAGACGCCGGTCGCGACCTCCGCGTCGCGCCGCTTGATGTTGAAGCCCCGGCCGTTGATCCACTGAGCGAGGCTCGGGAAGAGCTGGAGGGCCCGCTGCGTGGACGCCGACTCCAGCACGCGCTTCACGTTGATCGTGCCGTGGCCGGGCACCTCGAGCGTGTAGAGGTCCCGCGTCTTGACGGACTTGGCGGTGCCCTCGTACCCCTGGGAGGCGAACCACGCGCGGACGGCCTCCAGCGTCTCGACGCCCTCGAAGGCGAGGCGGTACTTGCGGCGCCTGGCGCCGAGGAGCAGCGTGCCCACGAGGCTCGGTGGGAGGCCGAGGCTGGACAGCGGCGCCGTCCAGGTCAAGAACTCCTGGAGCTGGTCCGCGAGGCCCTGGAGCTCCGGGCCGGCCAGGCTGACCTTGCCGTCGTCCGAGGCCACCGCGAGGCGGCCGAAGAGCTGCTTGGCCATCCACTCGTCCTTGTCGGCCTCGGCGTACTTGTACTCGGCCGTGCGGCCGTGGGAGACGCGGTAGAGCGGGGGCTGGGCGATGTAGAGGTAGCCGCCGTCGATCAGCTCGTGCATGTTGCGGAAGAAGAACGTCAGGAGCAGCGTCCTGATGTGCGCGCCGTCGACGTCCGCGTCGGTCATGATGATGACCTTGTGGTAGCGGAGCTTGGCCAGGTTGAAGTCATCGCCGAGCCCGGCGCCGATGGCCGTGATGAGCGCGCGGATCTCCTCGTGCGCGAGCATCCGGTCCGGCCGCGCCTTCTCCACGTTGAGGATCTTGCCCCGCAGGGGCAGGATGGCCTGCGTGCGGCGGTCGCGGCCCATCTTGGCGGAGCCCCCGGCCGACTCGCCCTCGACCACGTACAGCTCGCACAGCGCGGGGTCGCGCTCTGCGCAGTCGGCCAGCTTGCCGGGCAGCGAGCCGCCGTCCATGGCGTTCTTGCGGATCACGAGGTCCCGCGCCTTCTTGGCGGCGTCGCGTGCGCGCTGGGAGGTGAAGCACTTCTCGATGATGCGGCGGCCCTCGGCGGGGTGCTCCTCGAGGTAGAACTCCAGATGCTGCACCAGCAGCTGCTCGACCGCGGTCTTGATCTCCGCGTTGCCGAGCTTGCCCTTGGTCTGCCCTTCGAACAGAGGCTCCTCCAGGCGCACGCTGACGATGGCCGTGAGGCCCTCGCGGACGTCCTCGCCGGAGAAGTTGGTGGTGTTCGCGTCGACGAGCTTGGCCTTCTTCGCGTAGTTGTTGATCGCGCGGGTCAGCCCCGCCCGGAAGCCCTCGAGGTGCTTCCCGCCGTCGACCGTATTGATGCAGTTGGCGAAGGCGAGGGTCGTCTCGTAGAAACCGCCGTTGTACTGGAGGGCGACCTCGACGACGTTCGAGTCCTGGGTCTGCTCCATGTAGAAGGGCTCGTCCTGGAGCACCTCGCGGTTGTGGTTGAGGTGGCGCACGAAGCTGCTGATGCCGCCCTCGAAGTAGAAGGTCCGGTCGTCCTCGGGGTGGGCTTCGGACCGGCAGATGATCCAAAGCCCCTTGTTCAGATACGCCATCTCCCGGAACCGCGTGAGCAGCGTGTCCCAGTCGAAGCGCGTGTGCCCGAACACCTCGGTGTCGGGCGTGAACGTCACGAGCGTCCCGGCCTTGAGCGGGTCGGACTTCGGGATGGGCCCCGCGTCGACCACGTCGGCGGTCGGATCGCCCCGCTTGTACTCCTGGTAGTGCAGCCGGCCTTGGCGGCGGACCTCCACGCGCATGTGCGCAGAGAGCGCGTTGACGACGGACGAGCCGACGCCGTGCAGCCCGCCGGAGACCTTGTAGGCGCCGCCGCCGAACTTCCCGCCGGCGTGCAGTGTCGTCATGATCGTCTCGAGCGCCGGACGGCCCGTCACCGCATGGATGTCGATGGGGATGCCGCGGCCGTTGTCGTGCACCGTCACGCTGTTGTCCGCGTGCAGCGTGAACGAGACGAGGTCGCAATATCCGGCCATCGCCTCGTCGATCGCGTTGTCGACGATCTCGTAGGCGAGGTGGTGCAGCCCGCGCTCGTCGGTGCTCCCGATGTACATGCCGGGGCGCCGGCGCACCGCCTCCAGCCCTTCGAGGACTTGGATGTCGCGGGCTGTGTACCCCTTCTTCTTCGTAGTCATGCAGCGGTTCTCCTTGAGCGGGGCCGACGGGAGGGGGCACGGGCGGGGGGTGAGTGGCTGGAGTGGCGGCCCCGCTGAAGGGGCCGGTTCTCGGCGCCGTAGACTGCTCCACGGCACTATCATATTCTACTATTCCTGAGGGTGGAGGTCAAAGCAATCGGAACCGGTTGTGGTTTCGCATGGATCTGCGGCGTCGCGCGGGGAGCGGCGGCATCGGTGCGTTCCGGGAGCGCCGGCGGGGCCCTTGACGGGGCTTGGGGGCGCATCGCAAGATTCCGTCGTGTCCACTCCGAGCGTGATCGCGATCGACGGCCCTGTGGCCTCCGGCAAGACGACCGTGGGGCGTGAGCTCGCGGCTCGGCTCGGCTACCGGTTCGTGGACACGGGGCTGATGTACCGGGCGCTGACGCTCGTTGCGCTGCGGCGCGGCATCGACCCACGCGATGGGGCAGCCCTCGGGAAGCTTGCCGCAGGGACCGAGATCAGCATGGTGACGGGCCCCGGCGGTGCCACGCAGGTGCACGCGGACGGCGGCGACGTGACGGCGGCGCTGCGGACGCCCGAGGTGGAGGAGGCTGTCTCCGTGGTCGCGCAGGTCCCGGCCGTGCGTCACGCTTTGGTGGCGCAGCAGCAGCGGATCGCGGAAGGGGGCAACGTCGTCATGGTCGGGCGCGACATCGGGACCAAGGTGCTGCCCAACGCGGCCAAGGTCTTCTTGACGGCGTCGCCGGCGGAGCGCGCGCGGCGGCGGCACGTGGAGCTCGAGGCAAGCGGCGGTGCGCCTTCGCTGGAGGACGTCCGCGAGGGCCTGGCGCTGCGCGACACGCTCGACTCGGAGCGCGCCGAGGGTCCGCTGCGGGTGGCGGACGACGCGCTGGTCGTCGAGACGGAGGGACTCGCGGTCGAAGCGGTCGTGGATGCCGTCGTCGCGCGGATCGGCGTATGAGCAGGCGGGGGCTCGACTTCTGGTACCGGCTGGGCCGCCTGCTCGCGCGGATCTTCATCCCCACGTTCGGGCGCATCGAGGTGGTGGGCCGTGAGAACGTGCCGCCGTACGGGCCGCTGATCGTCGCGCCCAACCACCAGTCCAACGCGGACCCGCCCGTGCTCGTCTACGCGATCGGCCGGCCCCTGTGGTGGATGGCGAAGCGAGAGCTGTTCTCGAACCCGCTCGCCGCCTACTTCATGCGCGCGGTACACGTGCATCCCATCAACCGGGACGGGCGGGACCTGGAGGCACTCGGTTGGGCGCAGGAGACGCTCGCGGCCGACCGTGCCCTGGTCCTCTTCCCCCAGGGCACGCGCAGCCCCGGCGCGCTCTCGGAGGGGGGTGACGGGCTGACGTACATCGCGCTGCGCTCGGGCGCCCCCATCCTGCCGGTGGCGATCACCGGCACCGAGCGGGTCAGGGGCATGGCGAAGATCGCGTTCCACTTCCAGCGGCTGCGCATCGTGATCGGCGAGCCCTTCACGCTGCCGGTGGTGGAGGGCAGGCTCGAGCGCGAGGTGCTGCACTCCCTCACGGACCAGGTGATGGAGCGGATCGCGGCGCTGCTGCCGCCGGAGTACCGGGGCGTGTACGGCGGGCCGAAGCCGCGGCGGACCTCCTCTTGAGAAGGCGTCCGCGGCGCGTTAGGCTCGCGGTAGGGGCTGTGCTATCATCCCGCACCGGCGCCTCCGAACGCCCCTGAGACCGAGCCAGGCTGCACGATTTTCGGCCCACGGCGTTCGCGGGCCGCGGCGCTCCGGCGAGCGTGAGACGGCCATGATGAGAGAAGGTATGAGCACAGGCACGAGCGGCAAGATGGTCTACCGTCTTGCCGAAGGCGGCGCCGACATGGTCCGCCTCTTCGGCTCCAAGGGAGCCCACGTCAGCGAGATGGCCGGCATCGGGCTTCCCGTGCCTCCCGGTTTCGTCATCACCACCGAGACGGCGCTCGAATACTACCGCCAAGGGAGGCGGTTCCCCGACGGGCTCTGGGACGCCGTCGTCGAGAACATCCACGTCCTGGAGAAGGAGACCGGCCGGCGGTTCGGTGGGAAGAAGCACCCGCTCATCGTCTCGGTGCGCTCCGGCGCCGCGGTGTCCATGCCGGGGATGATGGACACCATCCTCAACATGGGCGTGACGGATGCCACGGTCGGCGGGCTCGCCCAGATGATGGGCGGCGAGCGCCCCGCGCTCGACGCGCACCGGCGCCTCGTGCAGGGCTTCGGCGACGTCGTGCTCGGCATCCCCAAGGACCGGTTCGAAGCGGTGCTCGCCGATGCGAAGCGGGAGCGAGGCCTCGCATTCGACCACGAGCTCGAGCCCGAGGCGCTCCGGACGATCATCGAGCGGTTCAAGGCGCTGATCGCGGAGGAATCCGGCGAGCCGCTGCCCACCGACCCGTGGGAGCTGCTCCGCCGCGCCATCCAGGCGGTGTTCGACTCCTGGAACAACCCCCGCGCGATCACGTACCGCGACCACGAGGGCATCTCCCACGACCTGGGCACGGGCTGCGTGATCATGTCGATGGTGTTCGGCAACCTGGGCCCGGACAGCGGCACCGGCGTGGTGTTCACGCGCAGCCCCGCCACCGGCGAGAAGACCCTGTACGGCGAGTTCCTGGTCAACGCCCAGGGCGAGGACGTCGTCGCCGGCGTCCGGACGCCGCTGCGCATCGCCGCGCTCAAAGACGAGATGCCGCTCGTCTACGAGCAGCTCGAGGCGATCGCTCGCCAGCTCGAAGCCCACTACCGCGACGTGCAGGACATCGAGTTCACGGTCGAGCGCGGCAAGCTTTTCATCCTCCAGACCCGCGCGGCCAAGCGGACGGCCGCCGCGGCGGTCCGCATCGCCGTCGACCTGGTCCACGAGGGCGTCTTGGCGGAGAACGATGCGCTGGGCCGCATCGCACCCGAGGACGTCACGCAGGTGCTGATGCCGCGGTTCGTTCCCGAGGCGAAGCAGCAGGCCGTGGACGACGGCAGGCTGCTGGCCCAAGGCGTCGGCGCATCGCCCGGCGCTGCCTCCGGCATCGTGGTGATGGACCCGGACCGGGCGGTCGAGCGGGCCGCGGCCGGCGAGCGGGTGGTGCTGGTGCGCCACGAGACGAGCCCTGACGACGTCCACGGCATCATCAAGGCCGAGGCCGTCCTCACGAGCCGCGGAGGGATGACGAGCCACGCGGCGGTCGTGACGCGCGGCATGGGCAAGCCGTGCGTGGTCGGATGCGAGGAGCTGCACTTCGATGCGGCGAAGGGTACGGCGACCGCCCGCGGCAAGACCATCCGCGAAGGCGACGTCATCAGCGTGGACGGCGCGACCGGCGAGGTGTTCGTGGGCGAGGTGGCCACGAAGGCGCCCGACGCCGACGAGATGGCGGAGCTCAACGTCCTGCTCGGCTGGGCGGACAACGTCCGGCGGCTGGGCGTGTGGGCCAACGCGGACAACCCTGAGGACGCCGCCCTGGCACGCAGGAACGGAGCCGAGGGCATCGGCCTGGTGAGGACGGAGCACATGTTCTTCGCCGAGGAGCGGCTTCCGCACATCCGGCGGCTGCTCGAGGTCGGCCCCTACGCGTCGCGCCTGATCCGCGAGGCGGGCGAGTTGGAGGCGTCGCTGGAGGCCGCCCCTGCCTCCCAGCGCGAGGAGACCAGGCAGCGGCTCGACGCGGCCAGGGAAGCCGTTGCGGGATCGTCCAGCGTACGCGAGTTCCGCGCGGAGCTGGCGCGGCTGGAGCAGTACCAGACCGAGGACTTCTACGGGATCATGAAGGCGATGGAGGGGCTTCCCGTCGTGATCCGGCTGCTGGACGCGCCGCTCCACGAGTTCCTCCCCCACTGGGAAGAGCTGCTGGTGGAGGAGCTGACGCTCTCGATCGCCGCCGAGGCGGCCGAGCACGGCGTGGACGCCGCCGACTGGATCGCCGAGAGCATCCGCAAGGGCATCGGCGGGCTCGACGAGCCGAAGCGCGTGCTGGCGGTCGTCGACAGCCTGGCGGCGCGGGACTGGGCGAGCATCGAGCGGCTCCGCGAGGACGCGCTCCGGACCAGGGAGCTCGTGGGCCTGCTCCGCGAGGCCAACCCCATGATGGGCAACCGCGGCTGCCGCGTGGGGCTGACGATGCCCGAGATCTACGAGATGCAGGTGCGCGCCATCGTGACCGCCGCCTGCCGGCTGACGCAGGAGGGCTTGACGATCTTCCCGGAGATCATGATCCCCATCGTCTCGCACGTGAACGAGCTCAAGTGGCTGCGCCCCCGGCTCCGCGCGGTGGCATCGGCCACCCGCGAAGCCCTCGGCGCCCACATGACCTACAAGTTCGGGACGATGATCGAGGTGCCGCGGGCGGCGCTCACGGCCGGCGAGATAGCGGAGAACACCGAGTTCTTCAGCTTCGGCTCCAACGACCTCACGCAGATGACCTTCGCCTTCAGCCGCGACGACGCGGAGGCCAAGTTCGTCGGCCACTACGTGGACCTCGGCGTGCTGTCGGGGAACCCCTTCTCCAGCCTCGACCGCGACGGCGTCGGCAAGCTGATGCGGATAGCCGTCGAGGAGGGGCGCGCCGCCAACCCGGGGCTGCCCATCGGCATCTGCGGCGAGCACGGCGGCGACCCGGCCTCCATCGCGCTGTGCGACGAGCTGGGGCTCGACTACGTGAGCGCGTCGCCGTACCGCGTGCCGGTCGCACGCCTCGCCGCCGCCCAGAGCGCTCTCGGCCTGCTCACGCCCGGCGAGTAGCCGCTCCGCCGTATCGCCGCCGGCTTCGTTGACACGCTTGTGGGCGTCACCTACGATTTCTGTGTCTCTGGCGCGGGGCCGCGGCGCGCGGTCCATCGAGGTTCCGAAGATGTCGACCACCGAACTCGCCGATGCGCGGCAGTACGTGCTGCGCTTGGCCAAAGAGAACGACGTCAGGTTCATCCGCCTCTGGTTCACCGACATCCTCGGGAACCTGAAGGGCTTCGCGATCACCAAAGCCGAGCTTGAGGGCGCGCTCGAATATGGCATGGCCTTCGACGGCTCGACCGTGGAGGGGTACGCGCGCCGCGACGAGAGCGACATGGTCGCCATGCCCGACCCGACGACCTTCTCGGTGCTGCCCTGGCGCCCGCGCGAGAATGCGGTGGCCCGCATGTTCTGCGACATCGTCCGCCCCACCGGAGGCCCCTTCGAGGGCGACCCGCGCTACGTGCTCAAGGTCGCGCTGGAGCGCGCCGCGAAGCTCGGGTACGAGTTCCAGGTGGGCCCCGAGATCGAGCACTTCTACTTCAAGTCCTCGGAGGGCACGGAGCCGCTGGACGTCGGTGGCTACTTCGACGTCACCACGCCGCTGGACGCGGGCTCCGATTTGCGCCGCGAGACGGTGATCTCGCTCGAGGAGATGGGCATCCCCGTCGAGTACAGCCACCACGAGGTCGCGAGCTCCCAGCACGAGATCGACCTCCGCCATACGGACGCGCTGACGATGGCCGACTCCGTCATCACGTACCGGCAGGTCGTCAAGGAGGTCGCCATGCGCCACGGCGTCTACGCGACCTTCATGCCCAAGCCGCTGGAAGCACAGAACGGGAGCGGCATGCACGTCAACATGTCGCTCAGCGCGGGCGAGACGAACGCCTTCTACGACGCCGACGACCCGTACAAGCTGTCGGTCACGGCGCACCGCTTCGTCGCAGGCCTGCTGCGCCACGCCCCGGAGATCGCCTGCGTCACCAACCAGTGGGTCAACTCCTACAAGCGCCTCGTCCCCGGCTTCGAGGCCCCCGCCTACACCTCCTGGGCGCCGGTGAACCGGGCAGACCTGGTCCGCGTCCCCGCCTACCGGCCGGGGAAGGAGGCCTCGGTCCGCATCGAGTTCCGCCTGCCGGACCCGGCGTGCAACCCCTACCTCGCGTTCGCCGCGATACTGACGGCCGGCCTCGATGGGGTCGAGCACGAATACCCCCCGGTGCCGCCCGCGGAGTCGGACGTGGCGCTGATGACGGACGAGGAGCGCGCCGAGCGCGGCATCGTGAAGCTGCCGGGGAGCCTCTTCGAAGCGCTGGAGCTGGCGGAGCATAGCGACTTGCTGCGCCGCGCCCTCGGCGCGCACACCTACTTGAGCCTGCTGCGGAACAAGCACATCGAGTGGGACCGCTTCCGGGCGGCCGTCACCGACTACGAGCTCAAGCGCTACCTGCCGACGCTCTGAGCGCCCTGGTTGACAGGGGCGTGCTTGGGCCGGGACAATGATTCGCGATAGCTGGCTGTGACGGGGAAGAGTACGCCGTCAGGCGAGGCCAAAGAGAGCCGGGGTAGCTGCGAACCGGCGCCTGCGCGACGAGCCGAATGGCCCCCCGAGCCGCGGTCCGAAAGGCACCGGCGCAAGCCGGACCGAGTAGGCGCCGCCGGGTCCGTCCCGATACCGACGGACGGCACGCTCTGCGACAGGCGGAGCGTGCCTGCAAGAGTCCGCCTTCGGGTGGAAAGAAGGGTGGCACCGCGGAGCCCCGCCCCTTTGGGAGCGGGGTTTTTTCGTGCGTGCGATCGGAGCAGACATGGCGGGTTACGAGCCGACGATCGAGCGGTTCCGCGAGCTGGCGGAGGGGGGCGCGAACCTCATCCCGGTCTACCGGGAGGTGGTCGCGGACCTCGAGACGCCCGTCTCCGCGTACCTCAAGACCGCCCGCGGCGCGTACTCCTTCCTGCTGGAGAGCGTGGAGGGCGGCGAGCGGCTCGCGCGCTACAGCTTCATGGGCACCGAGCCCTACCGCGTCCTGCGCACCGGCCCGGGCCAGCCCGACGGCGAGGGCGACCCGCTCCTGCACGTGCAGGCGGAGCTGGAGCGGTTCACGCCGGCTCACGTGGACGGCCTCCCGCGCTTTTTGGGCGGGGCCGTTGGCTATCTCGCGTACGAGTGCGCCCGCTACTTCGAGCCGCGCGTGCCCACCCCGAGTGCCGATCCACAGGGGCTGCCGGAGGCCGTTTTCCTGTTCACGGACTCGCTGCTGGTCTTCGATCACCTCAAGCACCGCATCCAGGTGGTGGCGCATGCGCACGTGGATGGGGACGTGGACCGCGCGTATGGGGCCGCGGTGGCGCGCGTCGACGAGCTCGTGGACCGTCTCGCTCAGAGCCTCGATGGCGCTCGCTCGGTGGTGGATCGGGGTGAGGCTCCGGCGCCGGTGTCGAACAAGACGCACGAGCAGTACCACGACATGGTCAAAAGGGCCAAGGAGTACATCGTCGCGGGCGACGTCATCCAGGTGGTGCCGTCGCAGCGCCTCGAGGTCCCGCTGCCGGGCGACCCCTTCGAGGTGTACCGGTCGCTGCGCGCCATCAACCCGTCGCCGTACATGTACTACCTGCACCTCGACGACGTGGACGTGGTCGGCGCCTCGCCGGAGATGCTCGTGCGGGTCGAGGACGGCGTCGTCGACACGCACCCGATCGCGGGCACGCGGCGGCGCGGCGCGGACGCAGCCGAGGACGACGCGCTCGAGGCGGAGCTCGTCGCCAGCGAGAAGGAGCGCGCCGAGCACATCATGCTGCTGGACCTTGGACGCAACGACATCGGCCGCGTGGCCAAGCCGGGGACGGTGGAGGTCACGCAGATGCTCGAGGTGGAGCGCTACTCCCACGTCATGCACCTGGTCTCCCACGTGACCGGCCGCATCGCGGACGGTTTGTCCGCATACGATGCGCTGCGTGCCTGCTTCCCCGCGGGCACGGTCTCCGGCGCGCCGAAGATACGGGCGATGGAGATCATCGCGGAGCTGGAGGGCGAGCGGCGGGGCCTCTATGCGGGCGCGGTGGGGTACTTCAGCTTCTCGGGGAACATGGACACGGCCATCGGGATCCGGACGATGGTCGTGCGGGACGGGACGGCGTACGTGCAGGCGGGCGGTGGCGTGGTGTACGACAGCGACCCGGAGGCCGAGCGGCTGGAGTCGCTCCAGAAGGCGGACGCGCTGATCCGGGCGATAGCGGACGCGCAAGGGCGCAGCCGCTGACGGTCTGTGCGGCCGCTGCCTGCCACGTATCATCCTGAGGAGTCCCGACGCCGTCGGGGCGGCGTGGGGATCTCTCGGGAGACGGCTAGGCATTGAGGGGGTGGTGAGAGATTTCTCGCCCTTCTGCGAAGGACTCGGAATGACAGGGGCGGGGGAGAGTGCGAATGACAGCGGGCCGGGCGGCCCACTAGAATCGGCCCCGTGAGGGGAGAGGGAACAGTGGTCCTGCTCATCGACAACTACGACAGCTTCACCTACAACCTCTACCAGCTCCTGTGCGAGCTGGGGGCGGAGGTGACGGTCGTGCGCAACGACGCGGTGAGCTTGGATGAGATCGAGGCGATGGCGCCGGAGCGCATCGTCATCTCGCCGGGGCCCCGCACGCCGGCGGAGGCAGGGGTCTCGACGGACGTCGTGCGCCGCTTCGGGCCGACGGTGCCGACGCTCGGGGTCTGCCTGGGCCACCAGTGCATCGGAGCGGCCTACGGCGCGAGCGTGGCGGGCGCGGGCGAGATCGTGCACGGCAAGATGAGCATGGTGCACCACGACGGCAAGGGCGTGTTCGCGGGGCTGCCGGAGCCGCTCGAAACCATCCGGTACCACTCGCTCGCCATCGTGCCCGAGAGCGTGCCGCCCGACCTGGAGGTCACCGCGCGGACCGATTCCGGGGTCATCATGGGCGTGCGGCACCGGACCCACCCGGTCGAGGGCATCCAGTTCCACCCCGAGTCGATCATGACGCAGGCGGGCAAGGAGCTGCTGGCGAACTTCCTGAAGTCGCCCGCGGGTGGAAGGGGGGAGGGGACGAGACCCTTCGGCCGCCCGGGGCGTCCTCAGGGTGACAGGGAGCGCGAGGGCGGACGGGGGGAGCGGCGCTGATGGTGCAGAAGGCGGTCCAGAAGCTGGTGGGGGGCACGTCGCTCGGACGCGAGGAGGCGGCTGCTGCGGCCGAAGAGATCATGACGGGCGGGGCGACGCCCGCGCAGATCGCGGCGTTCCTGATCGCTTTGCGCATGAACGGCGAGACGGTCGAGGAGATCAGCGGCATGGCGGCAGTCATGCGGGAGAAGGCGCTCCACGTCGAGACCGACGGCGACGTGGTCGACGTGGTCGGCACCGGCGGCGACGGCATGGGGACGTTCAACATCTCGACGGCGGCCGCGGTGGTGACGGCCGCCTGCGGCGTGAAGGTCGCGAAGCACGGCAACCGCGCTGCCTCGAGCACGGTCGGCAGCGCCGACATACTCGAGGCCAACGGCGTGAAGCTGGAGCTCAGCCCGGCCTCGGTGAAGCGGTGCATCGACGAGGTCGGCATCGGCTTC
Organism: Chloroflexota bacterium; assembly: GCA_022561455.1. GTDB lineage: Bacteria > Chloroflexota > Dehalococcoidia > Lucifugimonadales > Australimonadaceae > JADFRC01. The sequence goes on from JADFRC010000006.1 coordinate 33,040, forward strand.
ATGTTCGCCCCGGCGTTCCATCCGGCGATGCGCTTCGCTGGGCCGGTGCGGCGCGAGCTCGGCGTACGGACGGTCTTCAACATACTGGGGCCGCTCACGAACCCGGCTGGGGCGTCCTACCAGGTGCTCGGCGTGGGGTTGCCCGGCATCGCCGAGATGATGGCGGGCGTGCTTGCCGCGCTCGGCACCAAGCACTCGTGGGTCGTGCGCGGCGACGACGGCCTCGATGAGGTCACGACGACGACCACGACGCAGGTGTGGGAGGTCGCGGGCGGGAAGGTGCGCCACTTCGAGGTGAGCCCGGAGGACGCCGGTCTCGCCCGCGCGGCGCTCGCCGACGTCCAGGTTGGCGACGCCGACGCGCACCAGGCGGCGTTCCTGGAGGCTCTCGGGCAGGGGGCGGCGCTCGGGAAGGGCCCCTCGCCGTTCAAGGACATCGTGCTGCTGAACGCGGCCGCGGCGCTCGTGGTGGCGGGGCGCACGGCGGACCTGCGGGCGGGCGTGTCGACGGCGCGCGAGGCGGTCGATGGCGGCGCGGCGGCTGAGACGCTGGCGGCGCTGGCGGCGCTCAGCCAGACGCTGGAGTAGGGAGCAAGCGATGAGTTCCCATACAAGCATGTCGAGCATGGCCGCCCCGTTTCGGGCTTTGCCTCGAAGCCTTCGCTCTGTGCGCGAGCGTCGGTGGCCGACGGCCGTTTCGACCATCCCCCTGTCCCCCTTCCTGGCCAGGAAGGGGGTAATAAAGCCAAATACGGGGGACACCCCCGTCCCCCCGGCAAAGGGGCTTCGCCCCTCTGCACTCCCCGTCCGGTTCGCGACGGGGGCTTCGGGGCAAAGCGCCCCGTTCGTGGTGAGGCTCTCGAACCACGGACCCTCGTTCGACCGCAAGCGTGCGTTCGTCCCCTTCGACGGTGCTCAGGACAGGCTTCGAGAGCTTCAGGACGAACGGGACAGGCTGTTGGCTCGCGGGGCGTTCGGTGGTGGGGTGCCCGGATGACGACAGGCACGATCCTCGATCGGATCCTCGATGCGAAGCGCGTGGAGCTCGAGCGGGCCAAGCGCGAGACGCCGATGGCCGAGCTTCAGGAGCGCGTGAAGGGTGCCCCGTTCCCGCTGAACCTCTCGGGGGCGCTGTGGGGCGAGAGCATCCGGCTCATCGCGGAGGTGAAGAAGGCTTCGCCGTCGAAGGGCGTGATCGTGGCGGACTACGACCCGGCCGCGATCGCCGCGGAGTACGCGGCCAACGGGGCCGCGGCGATCTCCGTGCTGACCGAGGCCGACCACTTCAAGGGGAGCTTGGCGCACCTCGAAGCGGTCAAAGCCGTGGTGGGGCCGCTGGGGCTTCCGGTGCTCCGGAAGGACTTCATCTTCGACCCCTACCAGCTCTTCGAGGCGCGTGCCGCCGGGGCCGACGCGGTGCTGCTCATCGTCGCCGCGCTCTCGCCCGAGCGGCTCCGCGAGCTGCTGGCGGCGGCGCAGACGATCTGGCTCCAGGCGCTGGTCGAGGTCCACGACGAGGCGGAGCTCGAGACGGCGCTGGGGGCCGGGGCCGAGATCATCGGCGTGAACCACCGCGACCTGCGCACGTTCGAGGTCGATCTGTCGCTGTCGCTGCGCCTGCGGCCGCTGGTGCCGGCGGGCCGTCTGCTGGTCGCCGAGAGCGGCATCGGGGGCGCCGCCGACGTGCGCCGCCTCAGGGGCGCCGGCTTCGACGCGATCCTGGTGGGCGAGGCGCTGCTCACGGCGGAGGACCGCCCGGCGAAGGTCCGCGAGCTGGCGGGGGTCTGACGCATGACGCCCGTGCACAAGACTCACGTGAAGATCTGCGGGTTCGGCTCGGCCGAGGCTGCCATCGCCGCGGTTGAGGCGGGCGCCGACTCGATCGGCCTCGTGTTCGTGCCGTCGGCACGGCGGTGCCTCAGCCTCGATGCCGCCGAGGCGCTGCTGGGCGAGGTGCGCGAGCACGCGGGTGAGCGGATGCCCGAGGTCGTGGGGCTGTTCGCGGACCAGCCGGTGGACGACGTCAATCGCCATATCGAGCGGCTCGGACTGGACGCGGTGCAGCTCTGCGGCGCCGAGGGGGTGGGCTATGCCAAGGCCTTGGGCGTCTCCGTCTACAAGGTGATCGCGATCGACCCGGAGGTGCCCATCGGCGCGCAGATGCCCAAGATCATGGTGCTCCAGCAGCGGCATACGATGGCCGGGCACCGCATCGTCGTCGACACGTTGGTCGCGGGGGAGTACGGCGGCACGGGGGCGCGGTTCGACTGGACCCTCGCGGGCGAGCTCGCCAGGGCCTTCGAGATGGACCTGGCCGGCGGGCTCACGCCGGAGAACGTCGGCGAGGCGGTCCGGAGCGTGCGGCCGTGGGGCGTGGACACTTCGAGCGGCGTCGAGACGGACGGCGAGAAGGACGCAGAAAAGGTGCGGGCCTTCG
>JADFRC010000082.1 GCA_022561455.1 Chloroflexota bacterium
CGCTCGCGGTAGAAGCGCTCCGCTCCGGGGTGCAGCGGCACATCGAGCGGCGCTTCGGAGTCGTCCCCGGCAAGCTGCGCCATGTCCACCGGCTTGGCGTTGTCGGTGGGGATCGCGTCCGCGCGCAGCTCGATCGCCTCGCACAGGGCGTACGCGACGTCGTCGGGCATGTCGCTGTGGACGACCATCGGCCAGCCGCTGAAATCCAGCGTCGGCACGTCTTCGGGCAGCCCCGGTATCTCGGCCGCCGACATCGTGACCGGCCGGAAGCCCATCCCCACGAGCCGCTCGCGCACGGCGCCCTCGACCGGCAGGAAGCGGAACCCGTGCTCCAGCGCGTCGCCCGCCCAGCTCTTGATCCCCTCGTCGAAGACGGCGTTGACCTGGCCCGACGCGATGCCGGAGAGGCGCGCCGCGTCGCTGGGCCGCGACACGGGCTGGATGCTCCCGCCCCACGCGCGCATGTCCGCCAGCGAGAAGCCCGCGGCGGAGAGCACCGCGTCCACCGTGAACATCGTCCCGTCCTCGTCGAACGGCGGCTCGATGGTCGTCCGGGTGGAGAGGTTCAGCGCCGGCCGCCGCTCCGCGATCTCCGCGAGCGACGTGATGCCGGTCGACTCATGCACGGCGAAGCCCATGACGTCCCACGACGGGAAGACGGCGATGGGCCGCAGCGCCAAAGCCTCGGCGAAAGGGCCTGTCCCCGCGACCGCCATCGTGAGCGCGGCCGACGGGTTGATCCAGTGCAGCGAGACCTCGCCGTGCGCCACCGCCTCGAGGGCCGCCCGGAACCCGCCCGCGCGGAACGAGACGCTGACGGCGTCCGCCATGCGTCCCGGGATGGCACCGAGCTCCACCGCGACGCGCGTGCCGACGCGCGAGTCGATCTGACGCAGCCCCGGCCGCACCGTCTCGTGCGACAGCGAGGTGTCGTAGAGGGCCGAGGCCATCTCGAGCAGCCCCTTGGCCCGCTGCGTCCCGGCGTTGTAGCGGTGCAACGGCTCGGCCATCGTGCATCCTCCATCGGCGTTGGGCACCGGCGGCGTTGGGCACCGGCGGCGTTGGGCACCGCGGCGTTCGGCGGCACGCTAGTGCCCCTGCGGGTGCGGTGTCAAACGGCGCCGGCGTACCCGTTCGCCCGTTCGGTAGTGGTAGATCACCCGTCTAGCTGCCCTCTTGATTAAACTTCCACATTCGTCTCTTAGGAGTCACGCGATGGTCCGGGTAGAGGAAATCACTCTTCGTGGTGCTAGTGGTCTCTGCGGAAATCGCCGAGAGAATCACCTCGTAGGGTTCCTCGAGCCGAATCTCGTCTGCAAGCCAAGATTGCCGAGGGACGAAACTACGAACGAGTCGGACTTCAACAGCCTCCGTTTTCCCTTTCGCACCAGTTCCTGAAGCAATCTCATATGGTGCAGAGGCAGCACTAAGCACGTGCGTGTCAGAAAGCCATTGCTGTTTCACCCTCGCCTTTAGCGTGCTGGGAAATACCACAGACCGACCGCGATAACGCCAGCGAATCTGAATCGTTACAATTGCTGAGTAGGTGATTTGAACAGAATTTTCTTGTCGCTCTATTGGGGTGCAGCTGACAACCTCGATTGCTGGACGAATGAACCACCAGGTCACCCACTGCGCCAGATGCTGCACGCGGCTCCCCATGACCGGAACCTCGCGTTTGGCGAATCGCACCACACGTATTGCAGCCAGTACGGCGCCCGACGACGCGCCGCCATATAGGAACACGAGGCCGGCGTCCTGACGTTCGAGGTTTCTGAGCGATGACAGAAACCAATGCCACGCATCGGCCAATCCGTCCAAGCAGCACCTCAAGGAACGGGATGCAGCCCACAGTACGCCGCTCACTGATGGGCCGTCCACCACCACTGGACGGCCCGGCGCACGGCGTGTTGACAGTTCGGAGGCCGGCGTAGTACACACCACGCGCCTGCGAGCCGGAGGCTCCGGTCGCAAGACTCGACGCTCCTCAGTGGCCCACCGGTGCGTTCCCACGCATCGTGCGGGGAGTGCAGAGGGGCTGCGCCCCTCTGCCGGGGGCACGGGGGTGTCCCCCGTATCTGGTTTTATCACCCCCTTCCAGGCTGGAAGGGGGACGGGGGGATGGTCGAAGGGCCGCCGGGCAACGACGCCAGACGAGCGTGACGGCGGGTGTTGAGACGAAGCGTATCGGGGACCAAGGCGGTGAGCGATGGACAAGCTACGCGTCAGTACCTTCGGCGGCGGCGCGACCCAGGCCGCGGCGGCGAAGCTCGGCCTCTACGAGGCCGAGGGCCTCGAGGTCGAGGTGGACGTCACGCAGTCGTCCAAGGACCAGATGGCCAAGCTCGTCGACGGCACGTGGGACGTCGTGCATACGAACGCCGACAACGTGGTCTGGTGGTGCGAGGACAACGGCGCGGACCTCGTCATCGTGATGGCGGCCGAGAGCAAGCCGGGCCAGGACCTCTGGGTGCGCCCCGAGATCGAGACGTACGAGGACCTGCGCGGGAAGACCCTGGCCGTGGACGCGGCCGAGAGCGGCTACGTGACGCCGCTCCGAGTGCTGCTCGCCCAGGCGGGCCTCAAGGAGGGCACGGACTACGACTTCGTGGAGGTGGGGACGACGCACCTGCGGATCGACGCGATGCGGGAGAGCCGCGCGTACGGCGCGATGGTCGGCTCCCGCAGTGACGCAGCGGCCGAGGGGTTCCGGGTGCTCGACTCGATCAACCGTCTCTACACCCACTACGCGGGCTCGACCGCCACGCGCCGGGAGTGGGCGGGCGCGAACGCGGACCTGCTTGTGCGCTATCTGCGCGCGCAGCTACGGGCGGCTGCGTCGGTCAGCGGCGGCGATGCGGCGCCGAGCTTCGCCTGGGAGGGTCTGCGGGAGATGATCCAGACGCGCGAGGACGTGGGCTGGCTGCGGGGGGCGGTGGACCCCCGGCGGTTCGCCGACGATACGTACTTCCTGCGCGCCGCCGAGGGGCTGGAAAGCTAGACCCAGCTTTGCCTCAAAACCTCCGCCCCGTTGGGGAAGCGTCGTCGGCCAACGACCGTTTCGACCATCCCCCCGTCCCCCTTCCTCGCCAGGAAGGGGGTGATAAAGCCAGCGACGGGGGACACCCCCGTGCCCCCGGCAGAAGGGCTTCGCCCCTCTGCACTCCCCGTCCCGGTGCACCCGACACGCGGGCCTAGGCCCAGCCGGCGAGCTTCACGCTCGGCAGGCTCGTCTCGCCCATGAGGAAGGCGTCGATGCCGTGGGCGGCCTGGCGCCCCTCGGCGATCGCCCAGACCACCAGCGACTGTCCCCGCGCCATGTCTCCAGCCGCGAAGACGCCGCTCACGCTGGTCATCTTCGCTCCGTCGGTCTTGACGTTGCCGCGCGGGTCGAACTCCACGCCGAGCTCCTCCAGCATCCCCTCGTGCTGCGGGTGCAGGAAGCCGAGGGCGAGCAGCACGAGCGACGCCTCCATCTCGAACTCGCTGCCGGGGACCTCGGTCATCGAGGGGCGCCCCGTCTCGTCGGGGGGCCCCCACTCGACCCGCACGCAGTGCAGCCGCTCCACGTGGCCGTCCGCGCCCGAGAAGCGCTTGGTGAGGATGGAGTAGTCGCGGATGCCGCCCTCCTCGTGGGCTGCCGAGCTGCGCATGATCAGCGGCCACTGCGGCCACGGGTTGTTCGCCGCGCGCACCTCCGGCGGCTCCTCGAGGATCTCGCCCTGGACGACGAGCTCCGCGCCCTGGCGGTGCGCCGTGCCCAGGCAGTCGGCGCCCGTGTCGCCGCCGCCCAGGATGACGACGCGCTTGCCCTCGGCGGTGATGCGCTCCTCATCGGGTACCGTCACGCCGTGGCCGAGGCGGTTCTGCTGGGTCAGGTAGTCCATCGCCGGGTGGACGCCATCGAGGTCCTCGCCGGGGATGTTGAGCCGGCGTGGGACCGTCGAGCCGCCCGTCAGGCAGATGGCGTCGAAGTCGCGGCGCAGATCGGCGACCGGGACGTCTTCGCCGACGTTGGCGTTCGTGCGGAACTCGATGCCCTCGTCCGCCATGAGGTCGACGCGGCGCTGGACGACGTCCTTGCCGAGCTTGAAATCGGGGATGCCAAGCATCAGCAGACCGCCGATGTACTCGTCGCGCTCGAAGACCGTGACCTGGTGTCCGGCGCGGTTGAGCTGCTGGGCCGCGGCCAGGCCCGCGGGCCCTGAGCCCACGACCGCGACGCGCTTGCCCGTGCGCTTGCGCGGGGGCTCCGGGGTGATCCAGCCCTCGGCGAAGCCGCGGTCGACGATGGCCTTCTCGATGGACTCGATCGTGACCGGCTCCTCGTTGATGGAGAGCACGCACGAGGCCTCGCACGGCGCCGGGCAGATGCGGCCGGTGAACTCCGGGAAGTTGTTGGTGGCGTGGAGCGCGGCGAGCGCCTCTTTCCAACGGCCTTTGTAGACGAGGTCGTTCCAGTCGGGGATGAGGTTGCCGAGCGGGCAGCCCTTGAGGCAGAACGGGAGGGCGCAGTTCATGCAGCGCGCGCCCTGGTCCCGCGCCTTCTCCTCGGGCCACTCGCCGTAGTTCTCGCGCCAGTCCTTGATGCGTTCGGCGATGGGGCGGCGCTCCGGCGGCTCGCGGCCGAACTCCACGAAGCCGGTGACCTTACCCACTGGCGACCGCTTCGGCCTCGGCGCGCTTGCGGGCTTCGATGACGCGCCGGTAGTCCCTCGGATACACCTTCACGAAGCGGGGCAGGAGCGCGTCCCAGCGCTCCAGCACGCGCTTCGCATTCGCGCTGCCCGTGTGGTGGAGGTGGGCCTGGACCATCCCGCGGAGCTCGTCCACGTCCTCCGGTTCCACGACCGGCCCGAGGTCGACCATCTCCTGGTTGCAGAGCGAATCGAAGTCGCCGCTCTCGTCCAGGACGTAGGCGATGCCGCCGCTCATGCCCGCCGCGAAGTTCCGTCCCGTCGGGCCGAGCACGACGACGCGGCCGTTGGTCATGTATTCGCAGCCGTGGTCGCCGATCCCCTCGATCACGGCGCGCGCGCCGCTGTTGCGGACGCAGAAGCGCTCGCCGGCCAGGCCGCGGACGAACACGTCGCCGCCCGTCGCGCCGTAGAGGGCGACGTTGCCGATGATGATGTTCTCCTCGGGCACGAACGTCGCCTGCTTCGGCGGCACGATGACCAGCCGTCCGCCGGAGATGCCCTTGCCCAAATAGTCGTTGGAGTCGCCCTCGAGCGTGAAGGAGAGGCCCTTGACCAGGAAGGCCGCGAAGCTCTGCCCGGCCGAGCCGGTGAACGACGCCTGGATCGTGTCGGCGGGCAGCCCGTCCTCGCCGTAGCGCTTGGCCACCTCGCCGGAGAGCATCGCGCCCACCGTGCGGTTCGCGTTGCGGATCGGGAGCTCGATGCTGACCCGCTCGCCCTGCGCGAGCGCCCCCTTGGAGCGCGCGATGAGCTCGTGGTCGAGTGCGTGCTCCAGGCCGTGGTCCTGGCTCGTGCAGTGGTAGGTGGCCACTCCCTCCGGTGCTTCCGGCTTCATCAGGAGCGCGCTGAGGTCGATGCCTTTGGTCTTGGCCCAGTGGTCGATCGCCGCCCCGGTCTCCAGCATGTCCACCCGGCCCACCATCTCGTTCACGGTCCGGAAGCCGAGCTTCGCCATGATCCCCCGCAGCTCCTCGGCCACGAAGAAGAAGTAGGTGATGAGGCTCTCCGGCTTGCCGGCGAACTGCTTGCGGAGCTCCGGGTCCTGCGTGGCGATGCCCACGGAGCAGGTGTTGAGGTGGCACTTGCGCAGCATGATGCAGCCCTGCGTCACGAGCGACGCCGTGGCGATGCCGAACTCGTCCGCGCCGAGCAGACAGGCGATGGCGATGTCGCGGCCCGTTTTGATCTGGCCGTCCGCCTGCACCACGATGCGCCCGCGCAGGTCGTTGGCCACGAGCACCTGCTGCGCCTCGGCGATGCCCAGCTCCCACGGCAGCCCCGCATGCTTGATGGACGACTCCGGCGATGCGCCGGTGCCGCCGGAATCGCCGCTGATGAGCACGACGTCGCCGTGCGCCTTGGACACGCCGGCGGCGATGGTGCCGACGCCGACCTCGGCGACAAGCTTGACGTGGATGCGGGCCTCAGGGTTCGTGTTCTTGAGATCGTGGATCAGCTGCGCCAGGTCCTCGATGGAGTAGATGTCGTGGTGCGGCGGCGGCGAGATCAGCTCCACGCCAGGCGTGGAGTTGCGCACCCAGCCGATGTAGTCGTCGACCTTGTGTCCGGGGAGCTGGCCGCCCTCGCCGGGCTTCGAGCCCTGGGCCATCTTGATCTGGAGGTCCGAGGCGTTGACCAGATAGTTGGTCGTGACGCCGAAGCGGCCCGAGGCCACCTGCTTGATCGCGCTGTGGCGCCGGTCGCCGTTGGCGTCCGGCTGGTAGCGGCGGTAGTCCTCGCCGCCCTCGCCGGAATTGGAGCGCGCGCCGATGCGGTTCATGGCGACGGCGAGGCTCTCGTGGGCCTCGGGGCCGATGGCGCCGAGCGAGATGGCGCCGGTGGCGAAGCGCTTGACGATATCGGCGGCCGGCTCCACCTCGTCGATGGGGACCGGCTCGGTGGGCTTGAACTCAAGCAGCCCCCGGAGCGTGCACATGCGCTGCTCGTACTCGTTCGCCAGCCGGGCGAAGTCGTCGTATGCCTTCGGATCGTTCGCGGTCGCGGCCTGCTGGAGCTTGGCGATGGTGTCCGGGTTCCACATGTGGTACTCGCCGTCGCGGCGCCAGTAGTAGACCCCGCCGGGGTCCAGGTCGAGCGCGGCGGCGAGCTCCGGCTCCGCGTACGCCGCGCGGTGACGGCGGAGCACGTCGGCTTCGATGGACTCGGTCCCGATGCCGCCGACCCGCGACGCGGTCCACGTGAAGTGGCGGTCGACGAGGCTCTGGCTGAGCCCGACCGCCTCGAAGACCTGCGCGCCGCGATAGCTGTGGAGCGTGGAGATCCCCATCTTGGAGATGATCTTGAGCAGTCCTTTGTCGGCGGCCTTGACGTAGTTCTTCGCCGCGGTCTCGGCGTCCAGCGAGTCCGGGAAGATGCCCTGGGCCGCCAGGTCCTCGATGGTCTTGAAAACGAGATAGGGGTTGACCGCCCCCGCGCCGTAGCCGATGAGCAGCGCCAGGTGCGCGACCTCCCGCGGCTCGCCCGATTCGACCACCAGGCCGGCGCGGGTGCGCGTCCCCTCCCGGATCAGGTGGTGGTGCACGCCAGCGGTGGCGAGCAGCGAGGGGATGGGCGCGTGGGTAGCGTCGACGCCGCGGTCCGACAGGATGAGGATGCTCGCCCCGGCCTCGATGGCCTCCGACGCCTCGCGGCACAGCCGGTCGAGGGCACGGTCCAGCTCTCCTTCGCCACCGCTGGGGTCGAAGAGCATCGTGAGCGTCGCCGCCTTGATGCCGGGCCGGTCGACCTGCCGTATCTTCTCAAGCTCCGGGTCGGTGAGCACCGGGCCGGTGAGCTTGAGCTGCCGCGCGTGCTCGGGGGTCGCCTCGAAGAGGTTGAGCTGTGCCCCGAGGCTCATGGCGACCGACGTGACGAGCTCCTCGCGGATGGCGTCCAGCGGCGGGTTGCTCACCTGCGCGAAGAGCTGCTTGAAGTAGCTGAACAGCAGCTGCGGACGCTCCGAGAGCACCGCCAGCGGCGCGTCGTTGCCCATCGACCCGATCGCCTCGCCGCCGCTCACCGCCATCGGCTCGAGCAGCATGTGCAGCTCCTCGGCCGTATAGCCGAAGGCCTGCTGGAGGCCGACCAGGTCGCCGGGGCCGATGGCGTGGTGGCCGTCGAGGCTCGGGTCGGCGTCGGGGAGCGCGTCGAGGTGCACGAGGTTGTCCCGGAGCCACTCGCCGTAGGGCTGGGCTTGGGACAGCTCCGACTTGATGGCCGCGTCGTCGACGATGCCGCCGCGCTCGGGGTCCAGCAGGAACATGCGGCCGGGGTGGATGCGCTCCTTGAACAGCACCTGCTCGGGCGGCACGTCCAGCACGCCGACCTCGGAGGCCATGACGAGGCGGTCGTCGGTCGTGACCAGATAGCGGAACGGCCGCAGGCCGTTGCGGTCGAGCACCGCGCCGACGCGGTCGCCGTCCGTGAAGGCGATGAGGGCGGGCCCGTCCCACGGCTCCATCGTCGCGGCGTGGTAGTCGTAGAAGTCCCGCTTCTCCTGAGACATCTGGACGCGATCTCCGGTGGCCTCCGGGATCAAAGCCATCATCACGTGGTGGATGGGCCGCCCCGTGTGCATCATGAGCTCGAAGGCGTTGTCGATGCACGCCGTGTCGCTCTGCCCCGGCCAGATGATCGGGAAGAGCTTGGCCATGTCGTCGCCGAAGGCAGGCGAGGACATGGCGGGCTCGCGGGCGACCATCCAGTTGATGTTCCCGCGCAGCGTGTTGATCTCGCCGTTGTGGACGAGGTACCGGTACGGGTGCGCCAGCTTCCAGGACCCCAGCGTGTTGGTGCTGAAGCGCGAGTGCACCAGCACGAAGGAGCTCACCAGCTCCGGGTCGCTCAGGTCTTTGAAGAACCCCTTGAGCTGGGTGCCGAGCAGCAACCCCTTGAGCACCAGCACCTTGGAGGAGAGGCTGCACACATAGAAGGTGTCGGCCTCCTCGATGTCCGCGTCCAGCACGCCCCGCTCGATCACCTTGCGGATCACGAAGAGCTTGCGCTCGAACGTCGCATGGCCGCCCATAGCCGCATGGCCGCCCGCGTCGGGGCCTTGGCCGACGAAGAACTGACGGATCGCCGGCTGGCAGTCGCGGGCGACGCGCCCGATGCCCGCGGCGTCGACCGGCACGTCGCGCCAGCCCAAGAAGCGCTGGCCCTCGGCCGAGACGGCCGCCTCGATGATGGCCTCGCACGCCGCGCGCTCCTCTGGGCTCTGCGGCAGGAAGGTCATGCCGACGGCGTATCCGCCCTGGGCGGGCAGCTCGAAGCCGAGCGCCGCGGCCTTCCCACGGAAGAAGGCGTCGGGCATCTGGAGCAGCATCCCGGCGCCGTCGCCTGTGTCCGCGTCGGCGCCGCGCGCCCCACGGTGGGCGAGGTTCACCA
>JADFRC010000083.1 GCA_022561455.1 Chloroflexota bacterium
TTGGCCAGGATATGGTCGGCCTTCAGAGCGGGGTGCAGGTGGCGGAGAAAACTGTCGGCCGCTTGCGCGCCAAGGTTGGCCTCGATGCCGCGGATGGCCAGGTTCATGTGCGCCAGCCGCCAGGTAGTGGGGTTGGATTCCTGACCGCGAAAGCCACGCTCGGTGGGCGTGAGGGGCGCGGAGTATAGCCAGGGTGCCGCGGCTGGCTATGGACTTACGGAGTGTCGGATGGGTTTTCCCGTCGCGGATCCCCGGACCTTACACGCGCTGCCCTTGCCAGGGGCCTGGCGCTCTCTTCCACCGTGGCGCGCCTGCAACTCTCTCAGGCAGTGCGCGCGCCCGGAGTAGGCTCGTCTTCTCGCGGCCGCAGCCGCCTGACGGTGGAATCGAGCAGGGCGTGCTCGGCCTGACTGAGCGTGGGCAGGGCGAAGAAGTGCAGGTGCAACTCGCCTTCGCTGAACTGAACCTGGGGCGCGGGGTCCTTCAGGATGTACGGCTCCGTGGTGAGGTAGGCGTGCAGGATGTCCACCAGACGGCGCAGGGCGTCGGGGTCATCGCGCTGCAGCGCCAGGTTGTGGGAGATCGGCTTGTCGCCGGTGACCTGGTACGAGGCGCGATTGCTCCTCGGTCCCGGTTCGGTGCGTGAGTTGGCGAGGATTCGCGGTGCGGCCGCGGGCAGACTGGTCGGTGTCGTCGCTTCGCTGGCCGCGACACCCTCAGCCTCGAGATGCATCGTCGTCGTGCCGAGCATCTCGGCCTCGGCGGAGAACTCCACCCTGCAGTGGATCGTGAACATGTACTCGCTCATCCTGGCGGGCTTCCTGCTGGTGGCCGGCAGCACCGGCGACCGGTTCGGTCGCCGCAAGGCGCTATTTGCGGGCATGGTGGTGTTCGGAGCCGGCGCGGTGGGGGCCGCCCTGGCCGAGAGTTCGACGATGTTAATCGCCATGCGAGGCGTGCAGGGTCTGGGCGCCGCGTTCGCACTGCCGGCGGCCGTCGAGAGCGCGCCCTTGCCCGAGCCCGCGCCCGCACCGCTCGCCGCTCCGGCGGCCGCTCGGCCCGGCGCGCCGCTGCGCATCCTCGGCCAGATATCCAACACGTACGTCGTGGCCGAGGGGGCCGACGGCATGTACCTGATCGACCAGCACGCGGCGCACGAGGCCGTGCTCTACTACCGGCTGCTGCGGCAGTGGGAGGAGCGGCGGCCGGAGGTACAGCCGATGCTGGAGCCGCTGCCGGTGGAGCTGACGCCCGAGCAGGTCGAAGCCGTCCCCGCAGCGCAGCCCACGCTGGAGCGCTACGGCGTGAGCCTGGAGCCCTTCGGCGAGGGCACGTGGCTCGTGCGCTCGGTCCCGCTCATGGCACGCAGCATCAGCGCCGCCAAGCTCCTCGCCGAGCTGCTCGACGCTCACCGCGGCGGCGGCTCCGCCGAGACGCACCTGGCCGTGGCGGCGTCCATCGCCTGTCACTCGGCGGTGCGGGCCGGCCAACCCCTCGGCGCCCAGGAGATGGAGGCGCTCAGCAGCGCGCTCTTGGCCGACGACATACCGCAGCACTGCCCCCACGGGCGCCCCACGATGCTGCGGGTGACGACGAGCGCGCTAGAGCGCGAATTCGGCCGCTCCTAGGTGCTCTTCTCCCCACGCGCATCCATCGTAGGGGCGCCGCCGACATAGGAATGGGGGAGTGCAGAGGGGCGAAGCCCCTTTGCCGGGGGCACGAGGGTGTCCCCCGTAGTTGGTTTCATCACCCCCTTCCTGGCAGGAAGGGGGCCGGGGGGATGGTCGAAAGGAGTTGTGCGGGCTCCGGCGCCGCAGTCGCGAGCCTGAGCTGAGATTCTGAGGCAAGACCCTATCGGGGGCATGAGGGGGCTATACGCGCATGACGCTCTCGGTCGTGATAGCGACCACGAACCAGGCGAAGGCCGAGCGGCTGCGCTCGCTGGCCGCCGGCATCGCACTCACGCTCCTCGACGCATCGAGCATCGCCTCGCCGCCGGAGGTCGAGGAGGACGCCTCCTCGCACCTCGGCAACGCCATCCGCAAGGCGGTGGTCTGGTCGCGAGCGCACCCGGCGGTCGCGCTGGCCAGCGACGGCGGTCTCGCGATCCCCGCGCTCGGCGGCGACTGGTCGAGCCTGATCACGCGCCGCGGCACGGGCGGGGAGGTGAGCGACGAGGAGCACGCCGCGCGCCTGCTGCGCCGCATGCGCGGCCTCGACGGCGATGAGCGCGCCGCCCACTGGACCGAGGCGGTTGCCCTCGCCCGCGACGGTGCGTTGCTGGGCGCATGGGAGGCCAGCGGCCTGCGCGGCCGCATCGCGGCCGCATACCGCCCGCCCGCCAACAGCGCCGGCGGCTTCTGGGTCGGTGGCCTGTGGGTATCCAGCGTCTCCGGCAAGCGCCACTGGGAGCTGTCGGAGGACGACCTGGCCGCCGAGGAGGAGCCGTGGCTCGCGCTCACGCCGCTCGTGCGCGACCTGCTCGGGCGGCTGGCCGCGTAGGGCCTGCTGGTGCCCAGTACGGCCTCGCCGTATCATGCGCGCACCTTGTGGAGGAGGCAGCACCGTGCCGAAATACGTCGTCCTGGTCAACTTCACCGATGAGGGGATACGCAGGCAGCAGGACAGTGCTGGATCGGCCGCGCGGACGAAGGAGCGCGATGCCCGTGCCAAGGAGCTGGGCATCACCCAGGAGGCCTTTTACCTGACGATGGGACCCTACGACAGGGTCGCCATCTACGACGCGCCCAGCGACGAGGCCATGGCCAAGTTCGCGCTGTGGGTCGGAGGCCGCGGCAGCGTCCGCACCCTCACCATGCGCGCCTTCACCGAGGCGGAGTCGGCCGACATCCTCGGCTAGCACGGCACCGGCCGCGTCTGAGGGCACCCGCGCCGCTGGGGATGCCACGTGGATTACAGACGCTCTGCCAGTTCGGGAGCATCGAGCAGGCTAGGGGGCCTACAGATGGGCATATTCGATCTTTTCCGGTCCAGCCCGATCCGTACGCAGCCGCAAGCTGCGATGATGAACGACCTCGAAACGATTGGGCAGATCAAGAACAGCCTTCCCTTTGAGCAGCGCGGGTGGTGCAACGAGCTGGGACTGTATGTGCAACTCTCTGGGCTGCTGAACGCCGAAACCCTACAGGCTGGAGGCAAATACCGCTCCAGTATCCAAATGCACCGGGAGCCACCAGCTACCGAGTGGCACATACAGAGCTATCGCCCAGGTCACTGGGAAGGAGTCGTCGCTCCAAGCCTCGTGCTTGCGGAATGGCTTGGCGAGCGCGGCGGATTACCTAACTATCTCGAGAGTGATCTTCAGCGTGCCGTCGCACGGTTTCGCCAGACGGGCCAGATGCAATTGCCGAGAGCGGCAAGAACGATGGGCAGAGGCGAATTGGCTGATGCGGCCGGGGCAGACATGTATACCAGCAGCATCGATTGGGAGCAGGCCGAACCGGGACTGCGGCGCTACCTCGCGGAGAAACCAGAAGACGCGACAGCCTGGGACGCGTTGAGGGAGGTGCTCACACGAGCGAAGCAGTTCAATGAAGCGATGTCCGCTGGGCTACGGGCCCTTGAGCTGGCTCCTGAGGATGGTGACATCCACTTCGAAGTTGCCATGTTGTATGGCGGAGCAATCCACAACGAAGCGCGATCGATGCAGGGGCTTGAAGGTTCCGCTGCCGATGACATGAGCGGATGCACACTTGAAGAACTTGCCTGCACCCTTGACGAGGCAAGGATTCGCGCGCACAAGCATGCGACCGCAGCATTAGCTTCCCCGACCACCGACCCTGATACTAGCGAAGCAGCCGCGTTGATTATCAGCCAGTTGACTTCGTCAGCCTAAGCGCCGGACTCTATCCATCGTTTGGCTATTCACGGCAGCGCGACGCCGCCGCCAACCCGCCGCGCAAGCCCATCGCGCACGAGGCCGTCGACGAGCGGCGCGATCTCATCGCGCGCCAAGCCGCCCGTCGCGTCGGATAGCCGCGCGACGCTCAAGCGCCCGCCAGCAGGCAGCGCCCGCAGCGCCGCGACGATACGGCCGCGGTAGAAGCGCGTCGACCCCGCGAACGTCCCCTGCTTCGCCACGTACGGCACGGAGGCCTCGGCGAGCGTCCGTGGCGCGTCCTCGCGCGAGAGTGCAGGCGCCGCGGCGCAGTGCGGCTCCAGCGGGCAGTCGCCGCAAGCGGGCCTCGACACCGTGCAGACCGACGCGCCCACGTCCATGAGCGCCTGCGCCCACGCCGAGGCATCCAGCGGCGCGTCCGGCCCCGGCAGCAGCGAGCGGGCGAGCGGCTCGAGCTCGCTTCGTTCCGGCGGCGTGAGCCCGTGGACGAGGCGGCTGAGCACGCGGTAGACGTTCGTGTCCAGCACCGGAGTCCTCGCGCCGAAAGCGAAGCAGGCGACGGCCGCCGCCGTGTAGGGGCCGATGCCGGGCAGCGCGCGGAGCCCCTCGGCCGTGCGCGGCAGCTTCCCGCCGTGCTCGGCCACCACCTCGACGGCGAGCCGGTGCAGGCGCACCGCGCGGGCGTTGTAGCCCATGCCCGACCAGGCCCGGATCACGTCGGCGACGGGCGCATCCGCAAGGGCCTCCAGCGTGGGGAATGCGCCGAGGAACTCAGCGTACTTCGGTATCGTCCGTGCGACCTGGGTCTGCTGGAGCATGACCTCGGAGACCAAGATGGCGTACGGGTCGCTCGTGCGCCGCCACGGCAGGTCGCGGGCGTGTGCGGCGTACCAGGAGGCGAGCGCGGCGTGCAGGGACGCGGCTTGGCTCAAAGGGCCAGCAGGCCGTCGATGATCGAAGTGAGCTTCTCGCTCGGCGTTGGGCCGATGAGCTTGCGCACGGCGCGCCCCTCGCGGTCGATGAAGACCTTCTGCATGGCGAGCGCCATCGTAGCAGAGGCGCGCGTTCCGGACGAAGCGAGAGGGGCCCGATCGCCGGGCCCCTCTCCTCATGCTCGCCGGTTCGTGGCCTGCTAGTCGGCGCCGGCGAACTCGTGCGCCACGATGGACGCCTCGCCGAGGGTCAGCGTCGTCTCTTTCTGGTCGCCGCATACGATCTCGTACGTCGAGGTTGCGACGCCCGAGGTGACGGTGCCGGTCTGCTCCTCCGAGAGCTCCCAGACCTCCGCCTTGCCCTTGGGGCCTTCGATGGCGGTGATGAGCGTCCGTTCTGTCATGCCTGTTTCTCCTAGTGCAGCGGGAGCCCTACTTGACCTTCAGCCGCGGGAAGACCTTCTTCTGGACGTCCTCGAAGATGTTCTTCCTGTCCTTCGGCGAGAGCCACTCGATGGAGTTGATGACCGGCGCCGTGTCGTCCAGCTGCTTGTTCGTCTTGGGGTCGGTGGCGGTGCCGCTGCCGGGGTTCTCCGTCCCGAACATGCACCGGTCGGAGCCGACGAGCGAGAACAGCAGGTCCAGCGACTCCTTGTTGTAGAGGACCGTGTCGTAGTACAGCCGCTTGAGGCTCGTGTCGAAGTCCTCGAGGGCCGAGTCACGCTTCATGGCGTTGAACCGCGACGCCCGCCACCGGCCGATCTGGTAGGGGACGGACCCGCCGCCGTGGGCGACGATGATCCGCAGCTTCGGGAAGTCCTTGAAGACGCTGCTCTCCGGCTTGATGAGGTTCAGGATCACCTGGGACTCGACGGTGATGAAGTGCGCGCTGTACGACTCGCGCGGGTCCTTGCAGGCCGCCGAGTGGATCAGCGCCGGCACGTCCAGCTTCACCATCTCCTCGTAGAGCGGGTACCAGTACTCGTCGTCCATCGGAGGCGTGTAGCTCAGGCCCTCGCCCGGGTCGGGGTTGAGCATGCAGCCGATGAACCCCAGGTCGTTGACGCAGCGGCGGAGCTCTTCGAGCAGGTGCTTCGAGTCCGGCTCGTCCGAGTGGTGCGGCAGGGCGCAGACACCGGCGTACCGGTCGGGGTGTGACTTCACGACGCGCGCTATCACGTCGTTGTTCGCCTCGCAGAAATAGTCGACGATCTGCGTCGGCTTCTCCGAGTGGAATAGCTGGAAAGGCCGCGGAGACAGGAACTGCATGTCCGTCCCGACGGAGTCCATGATGTCCAGCCCGCGCTTCACGGCGCCGGCGAGCCGGTCGTCGGAGATATTCGGGCTCCCCTTGCCGTGGTAGCCGCGGCTGGACAGCAGACCTGCCTTGTAGGCGTACAGCTCCGGCGGGGCGTTGGTGTGGGCGTGCATGTCCAGGATCTTCTGACCGTCAAGCATCGGGCTCCTCCTTGATGCGATGCGGTGCCGGGGCGCTGTCGATGACGCCCGTCCGGGGGCGGGCCGATTGTCCGTCAACCCCGTGCGGCGCGCCGCCGACGGGGCGCCGCTGCGCCACCGGCCCGCGCGTTTCTTACATGGCCTCGGTGCCGATGTCAAGCGCGGGTGACCGCGAGCGACTGCCCCCGTGGTGTGGGCACAACGTGCGTAGTAGACTTGCAACGCACCGTCCGCCCGCACCGCCGGTATGGGCGCGCAGCCCCTGCCCGGCGCGCGCGAGCGCTCGCTGATCTTCATCCTATCGGAGGTCGAGATGGCCAAGATCGTATTGGGCATCGGGACGTCCCACAGCCCGATGCTTGCGCTCACCGCCGAGCAGTGGCCGCGCTATGCCAAGGGCGACTACCAGCACACGGGCCTCGTCTTCCCCCCGGACGGCATCTCGATGACCTACGAGGAGGGGCTGGCCCACGTCCCTGTGGCGATCAAGGAGCGGCCGCTGACGGACGAGGTCTTCTCGGCTCAGGTCGATGCGTGCCAACGGGGCATCGCCGAGATCGGCCGGACGCTCCGGGAGGCGAAGCCCGACGTCACGGTCATCATCAGCGACGACCAGGACGAGTGGTTCTTCGAGGACAACATGCCCACGTTCTCGATCTTCTGGGGCGACTCGGTTCCGCTCAAGCCGATGCCGCGGCGCGGCAACAGCCGGGACGCCGACGTGAACGAGGCGATCCGCCTCGGCTACGGTGACGTTGCGATCGACGTGCCGGTCGCGAGCGGCTTGGGCCTCCACATGATCGAGTACATGATCGAGCACGACTTCGACGTCGCCCACTTCAAGCACCTGCACGAGACCTACGGCGGGAGCGTCGCGCGGCGCTACCCGAGGGCCGACGGCATCGACGAGAGCAACGTGCGCGTGACCGAGCCCCGCGTGCAGGGCCTCCCGCACGGGTTCGCCTTCGTCGTCAAGCGCCTCTTCGAGAACGAGCCGGGCACGATCCTGCCCGTGTTCGAGAACACCTGCTACCCGCCCAACCAACCGACCCCCCGGCGGTCGTACCAGTTCGGCCAGGCGATCGCGGGCGCGATCAAGTCCTGGGATGCCGATGCCCGCGTGGCCGTCGTGGCCTCGGGCGGGCTCAGCCACTTCGTCGTGGACGAGGAGCTGGACCACATGGTGCTCAAGGCATTGGCGGAGCGGGACGCCGAGACCCTGATGTCGCTGCCGCGCAACCGGCTCTACTCGGCGGCGTCCGAGACGCAGAACTGGGTGGCCCTCGGCGGTGTGCTACACGACACGCCGCTCGAGATGGAGCTCGTCGAGTACGTACCCGTCTACCGCACCCCGGCGGGCACGGGCGGGGGCTGGGCGTTCGCCCGCTGGGAGTAAGCGCCTCGGCACAGCGGCCGCGGCCCTACTTGTAGTCCCTGGCCGCTCCGACTCCCCAGACGCGCCTGCGCGCCTGGATGCCCTCCCACTCCTTGAGCTGAGCTCCCTGGCCTGAGAGCACCGCCTCCACGTCCGGCTTGCGCGGCACGCTGTCCTTGAACGGCCCGCCGACCTCGTCGTAGCCGGGGTACATGTAGTACTCGCAGGGGAGGACGATAACCTCGTTCGCCACGGGGTCGCGGTGGGTGTTCAGCGGGTCTGCGCCGTCCGCCACCACGTCCATCTGCTCCTCCAGCATGCGGCGGAACATGATGATCCCGACGTCGGTCACGCCCAGACGTTCGGTCGTGCGGTCGCTCACGGGGCCCTGGATGATCCAAGCGACCTGGTCCTGGGCGGGGACGTAGTCGCGGATCAGCAGCCCCTGCTCGTCGTAGAGGGGCCGCTCGACGAACGGCGCCTCGGTCTGGGGCTCCTCGCCCTCCTCGCGTGCCCGGTAGTTCGTCAGCAGGTGCAGCGTGTGCGTGTCGTCCACCGGCACGCGGAACTCGAGGCCGTGGCTCACCCGCAGGATCGTCGGGAACAGGATGGGGTGGCCGATGCGCCAGTGGTCGTCCTGCTCCGTCTCATCGCCGACGAGACGGCGTTTGATGACGCCGTAGTCGGTCTTCTCGAAACCGATCTTGCGGTGCTCCGCCCCCCGGGCGCCGACCTGCGCGTTCCACCGGTCGCGCTCCTCGGCCGACTTCGTGCGGTTCATCGTCCAGCCGCCCCAGTAGCGGTGCAGCCACTGGAAGTGCAGCGGGTCGAGTGAGTTCTCCATGCACTGGAGCCAGTTGCACGGCAGGACGGTCGAGTGCGAGTCCCTGATACCGTCCCAGGCGAGCACGTCGTAACGCGGGAGCAGCGGCGCGGGCTCGGGGCCCATGTACGCGAAGATCAGCCCCCCGAGCTCCTGCACCTTGTATGCCTTGAGCTTGACCTTCTCCTTGAAGCGGCTGCCCTCGGGCTCCGACGGCTGGTCGACGCACTGGCCGTGGATGTCATAAAGCCAGCCGTGGTAGGCACATCGGATGCCCTCTGGCTCCGGGATGCCGTACGAGAGGTTCGCCTTGCGGTGGGCGCAGCTCGGCTCGATCAGCCCGACCTCTCCGGCGGTGCTGCGGAACAGGACGAGGTCCTCGCCGAGGAGGCGGACCTCCTTCGTCGGGTTCTCGTCGTTGAGCTGCGCGCTGCCGGCGATGGGGTGCCAGTAGCGCCGCATCAGCTCGCCCATCGGCGTGCCGGGGCCGACCTGCGTGAGGCGCTCGTTCTGCTCGATGGTCAACATGGGGCTGCTCC
>JADFRC010000084.1 GCA_022561455.1 Chloroflexota bacterium
TGCGGCAGCGCTTCCCACGCGGCGAGTCCGCAGCTGGCTGGCCACTCCTTGATGGCTTCCATGAGCGGCAGGGGCCGGTCGCCGAAGACCCACCGGTAGAGGTCGATCATGAGCAGCGCCGGGCGCGTCCCGAACCCCTTGGTCCGATGGCCGCTCGCGGCGACGTGCGCCTTGTCCTGCTCGGTCAGAAACGGCTCCCAAACACGCTCTGCCATGATTGCCTCCTGTGCAGACGGCTCGACGGACGGGTCAGTGCGTCCGCAGGCTACCACAAGGGCCCCCCCTCGTATGTGTGAGCAGGGATTGGTACAGTACGCCCGCCGCAGGCCCCTTCACGGCACAGCGAGCGCTCCGGAGGCTTTGACGAGCATGTACGCCAGGCTGACCCAGTTCGACGTGGACCCGAAGGACATCGATCTGGACATAGCCCAGGGCGTCTTCGAGCGGCTCGTGGTGCCGGAGATGCGCAAGCAGCCCGGGTACGAAGGCTGCTACCTGCTGCGCACGGAGGGCGGCAAGGGGGCCGTGGTGTCGCTCTGGGAGAGCGAGGACGCCGCCGTCTCCAGCGAGACGAGCGGCTACTACGCCGAGCAGCTCGCCAAGCTGATGCCGCTGCTGGGCAGCTCGCCAGACGTGGATACGTTCCGGGTCGCGTTCGCCGATCACCCGATCGCCGAAGCATAGGCGGCGGGGCCGGGCCGCTCGGGCTTCGCCCCGAAACCTCTGCCCTATTCCTGTAACGTAACGCCGGTGCCCACGACCGTTTCGACCATCCCCCCGTCCCCCTTCCTGGCCAGGAAGGGGGTGATAATGCGAGATACGGGGGACACCCCCGTGCCCCCGGCAGAGGGGCTTCACCCCTCTGCACACCCTGTCCGGCACACGAAGGGCGGTTGAGGCAAGGCCGCCCGCCTTCGCGCTGGCAGCCCCTCGGTCGTCGCGGGGGCCGTGCTTACCTTCGCGCGGGCTACCCCTCGGTCGTCGCGGGGGCCGTGCTTACCTTCGCGCGGGCAGCCCCTCGGTCGTCGCGGGGGCCGTGCTTACCTTCGCGCGGGCAGCCCCTCGGTCGTCGCGGGGGCCGTGCTTACCTTCGCGCGGGCGCTCTACCCCTCGGTCGTCGCGCGCGCCGCTCCAGCCCGCGCGCTGGCTCTCCGGCCGCCACGTACGCGGCCGACCGGGTCGCCGTGCGCTTGTATGTTGTGGCGCACGCCCATGCGCAGCGCCAAGTTCCGGCCGACCATCGCGACGCCGAGGGTCATGGTCATGATGACGAGCGTCACGATACCGGCGGCCTCGCGCCGTCCGATCTCGGGCGCGGCGTACTCGAGCGTGAGCAGCGACAGCGTGATGGTGTCGCGCGACGCGAGCAGGATGATGTTGGACGTCGCGCCGGCAGCCGAGACGAAGTTGAGGACGCCGATGAGCACCATCGTTGGCATCAGCACGGGCAGGACGACGAAGAAGTACGTCCGGAGCCAACCGGCGCCTGCCACACGGGACGCCTCCTCCAGGTCGTTGCCGAGCTGGACGAAGACGCCCTTGAAGATGTTCGTGCCGGTCGTGTTACCGGAGATGATCAGGACGAGGATCAAGGCCCAGATGGTCCCGTGGAGCCATGAGAGGCCCGGCACCCACAGGAACATGATGAGCAGCCCGAGGCCGGAGAGGATCCCTGGGATCCCCGCGGATACCCAGATGATGCCGTCCAGCGTCCCGCGGCCCCGCAGCTTCGTGCGGACGATCAGATAGGCGATGACCGAGAACAGCATCGGGCTGCCCAGCCCGGCCACGATGGCCAGGATGGTCGTGGTCCGCAGCGCTTTCATGAACAGTCTGTCGGTGAACACGTACTCCCAGTGCGCCAGCGTCCACAGAGGCGTCGTGTTGAGGAAGCCCGCCTTCGCCATGAAGCTGCCGACGATGACGATGACGAACGGGAGCACGGTCAGGACGAACAGCAGGGCCAGGATGCCAGCGAACGCGATCCCGTTCCACTTCCCCATGTCCACCAGACCGGGCTTGAACTGACCGGTCACGGTGGTGTACTGACGCCGGTTGATGATCCACCGTTGCAGCGGGATGATGAGCGCGATGAGCAGGAAGGTGATGCTCCCCAGCACCATCGCCTGGGCGTAGTCGGGCACGATGGAGAAGGTCACGAGGCGGTAGATCAGGGTGGAGTAGACGTAGAAGCCCCACGGCGTGCCGATCAGCTGCTCCGTCTCGAACCCCTGGAACACGCGGATGAGCTGCAGCGCGAAGACGAGCACGATCGGCGAGGCCATCACCGGCAGCGTGATGCGCCACATCGTGCTCAGGTCCGATGCTCCCGAGACACGGCCCGCCTCCTCCAGCGTGCGGTCCATGTTGCGGAAGGCGGGGGTCAGCAGCATCACCTTGTACGCGATGCCGTCGCCCATGAGCCTCGCCCATACGATGCCGCCGAGGCTGAAGATGTTGAACGGCCCGTGATCGATGAAGGGCAGGTATTCCAGGACGGTATTGGCGAAGCCGACGTCCGGGTCCAGGATCATCATCCAGCCGATCGTGGACGAGAGCGACGGGAACATGAAGGCAACCCAGAACAGGTACTCGAGCGTGTACGACGCCTTGATCTTCGTGCGTGCGAGGATCCACGAGAGGCCGATGGCGCTCGGCAGGCTGATGCCCACCACCATGATCCAGATGAGGAAGGAGTTCCGGAGCGACGACAGCAGCAGCGGGTGGCCCCACGAGTCGGTCCAGTTCGAGAACCCCCAGACCCACGGCGGGACGAGGAGGTCCCGCGCCACGTTGAAGCTCATGGTGAGCAGGAGCACGACCGGCGCGATCAGGTAGAACCCGAGCACCAAGATGACCAGGGCCATCATGAACGTGCCGGTGCCCGGCCTGAGCTGTGAGGGACGCTGGATCCCCACCCGTGCCAAGGCCTGCTGCATCATGGCTGTCTCACGCTGCCGTTACCACGCTATTGGGCATAGAGCCCAAGCTCAGCGAAAAGCTCCCTGGTGAACGCGATCGCTTCGTCCCGCGCCGCGAACCACTCCGGCGAGCTCTGCGACATGGCGCTCGCCGGGTCGATCGTCTTCAGCAGGTTCCACTGCCGGTCAGAGACGTTGCCCTGCGTGAGGTCCGACCGCAGCGAGGGCGACGGGTCTTCGTCGTTGATCAGGTTCGCGCTGGTCTGCTGGCCGTCCTTCGAGAGGTACCAGTTGACGAACAACTGTGAGGCCTTCGGATGCGGTGCCTGGTCGAAGACGCTGAGCGTGCCCCGTATCTCCACCGTGCCACCCTCTGCCAGCGTGCGGTTCAACTTCGCTATCGGGATCCCAAGATCGATCATGGCCTCCATGTCGGTCGAGGCCTGGCCGGTGAAGAACGCGACGTCGTACTTGCCGCGTCCGATGCCGGTGGCCATCTCCGCAAAGCTGCCGCCTGGCAGGAACGCCACGTCCTGCTCCCGGATGAGCCCCTCGAAGAAGTCCTTCCCGATGAGTATCCAGGCGAGCGTCCGGTCGGTCACTACCCCGCCGAAGTCCGGGTCAAGGATCGACACGATCCTGCCCTTCCACTCCGGCTTCAGGAAGTCGTAAAAGGACTGCACCCCGTCGATCTCGGCCTGGCTCACCCCGTTGGTGTTGTAGAAGACTTCTATGACGTTCTGGCGCAGCCGTAGCTCGAAGGCCGGCGAATAGAGGTTCTCAACGTCCGTCCATGCCCAGTAGTCAATCAGCCAGCCCTGAGACCGGTCGAGGACCTCCGGATGGAAGATCAGGGGCATGATGGGCACGAGAGCACCCGCGAGCCGCAGGCGATCGGTTGAGGTGCCGCCGACCAACGATATGTCGGCGCTGTACGTGCCGGCCGCTCGCTCCGCCAGGACCCTGTTGGCGTTCGCCGTACCGCTGCCCGTGGCCTGAAGGACATTGATCTCGAACTTCCGCCCGAACTCCTTGAAGATGTCGCGGGACGTTCGGCTCTCCGATGCGCCCATGATGAGGACGAGCTCCCCCTCGGCCTGAGCGTCGGCGATGAGCTGGTCCCACTCGGCCTGGAATAGCTCCTCGGCGGAGGCGGTTGGGGTCGGCGTCGCCCCCGGCACCGGCGTTGCCGTCGCCGTGGGGACCGCCGTTGCCGTCGGCTCCTCCTGCCCGCAGGCCGCCGCAACGGCGGCGATGACCAACGTCAGCAGCAGTAGTCCGGCCACCCTTCGTATATCGAGCATCTTGAGCGTCTCCAAGGTTTGCTGAATCATGGCTGCCTCACGAACCTCCCGTGCGCTATTGGGCGTAGAGCCCCAGCTCTGCGTAGATCGCCCGTGTGAAGTCGATCACTTCGTCGCGTGCCTTGAACCACTCCGGTGTGCTCTGCGAGATGGCGCTCGCCGGGTCGAGCACCTTGAGCTGCTCCCATTGGCGGTCGGGGACCTTGCCCTGCTCGAGGTCCGTCCGAAGGGACGGCGAGAGGTCCGTGTCCGCCGTCAGATCGTGTCTGGTCTGCTGGCCTTCCTTCGAGAGGAACCAGTTGACGAACAGCTGGCCGGCCTTCGGATGCGGCGACCGCTCGAGCACCGTCAGGGTGCCCCGCACCTCCACGGTGCCACCCTCTGATAGCGTCCGCGTCAGCTTCGCTATCGGGATCCCGAGATCCATCATGGCTTCCATATCCGTCGACGCCGCGCCGGTGAACATAGCGACGTGGTACTTGCCTCGTCCGATGCCCGTGGACATATCGGCGAAACTGCCGCCGGGAAGGAACGACACGTCCTGGTTCCTGATGAACGCCTCGATCCACTCCGGGCCGAGGAGGATCCAGGCCAGCGTCCGGTCGGTCGACGCTCCGCCGAAGTCAGGGTCCATGATCGCCACGATCCTGCCCTTCCACTCCGGCTTGAGGAAGTCTTGCCACGACAGGACGCTGTCGATCTCGGCCTGGCTGACCTCGTTCGTGTTGTAGAAGATCTCGACGATGTTCTCACGCAGGCGCAGGTTGTACGCCGGCGAGTACTTGTTCTCCACGTCCGTCCACGCCCACTCCGTGAGCAGCCAGCCCTGCGACCGGTCATTGACCTCAGGGTGGATGATCAGGGGCCGCATCGGCACCAGCGCACCGGCCAGCCGCAGCCGGTCGGTCGAGCTCGCGCCGACGACCGAGACGTCCACGTCGTAGACGCCGTTCGCCCGCTCGGCGAGGACGCGGTTCACGTTCGACGTGCCGCTGCCTCCCGCCTGGAGGACGTTGATCCCGAACTTGGTGCCGAACGAGTCGAATATCTCGCGGTTGTTGCGGCTCGCAGGGGCGCTCAGGATGATGACGAGCTCGCCCTCAGCCTGGGCTTCGGAGATGAGCTGGTCCCACTCGATCTGGAAGAGGTCAGCCTCGGAAGGAGTCGGCGTCGGCTCGGGCGTCGGCGTGGCCGTGGCCCCCGGCACCGGCGTTGAGGTCGCCGTCGGCACCGGCGTCGCGGTCGGGTCGTCCTGGCCGCACGCGGCCGCAACGACTGCGATGACTAGCGTCAGCAGCAGCAGTCCAGCCATGCCTCGTATCTTGAGCATCGATGCCTCTCCTCTATGCGAGACGGTGCCTGGACGCATGAACCACCCGCCAACCCTCATGGCGACGGGGAATACAGGTAGCGGGAACCCTACCAACCACGACTCAAGCGCGTCAAGCCGCGAGGGGCTATCCAGGCCCGTCCTGGAGCAGCGGACGAAGCGCGCTCGCCCGCGTGCGTTCGTCGAGCCCCCACACCTCCTCTACGACCGCGCGGGCACGTTCGGTTCCCAGCACGCTCGCGATGAGCTCCGTGGCCTTGGCCTCCACGTCCTCGTGCGTCATCGGGTTGTCCGCCGTGCCCCTGACCGCCGGGACGTGCTGCTCGAGCACCCGGCCGTCGCTCAGCGTGACCTGCACCGTTGCGGGCCGCTGACGCTCCATGCCCGCGAACTCCGGCGAGCCGGAGAGCGTCACCCGCAAGCGCATATCGAGGACGGCGGGGTCGCCCATGCGGTCGTAGGTGTGCGTCGCGTCGAAGGAGAGCTTCCCGCCGTCCAGCAGGATCACCGCCATGCAGTACTGCAAGTTGATGTCCGGCATCGAGCGGTCGTCCACGATCCGCGCGCCGTTGGGCGGCAGCAGCACGTCGACGCGCGCGACCTCATCCGCCGCGATGCCGTGCTCGGCGACGATCAGCGTGAGCGCCTCGGCCGCGGCCTGGATCGGCGAGCCCACGGGGAATTTCTTGATGTTCGTCTCGAGTACCTCGAAATGGGACCCGAGGCTTGCGACCCACCCGGCTAGCTCGTCCCGCTCCGGACAGAAGACCTCCAGGAAGTTGAAGTCGCCGCTGAAGACGTCCTCCTCGCCGGTGAGGCCGGCCTGGACGAACAGCGCGGAGGTGACGCCGTTCCGCGCACCCATGCCGCCGAAGACGAACGCCTTCTCCACGTGCTCGGAGTCGCGCGCCCACGACGTGATGCCGGAGGCCTGCTGCGCCGTGTACGCCAGCGCGTGCCGGACGCCGCGCGCGTCCAGCCCCGCCAGCGCCGACGCTGCCGCCGCCGCGCCGAACATCGGGCCGATGGAGTGCGTCGCATGCCCGGAGACGCCGCGGGACCCGATCCCGCCCATCGCGCGCCCGATGCGGCAGCCGACGTCGTAGCCGAGCGCCACCGCGCGCAGCAACGCTTCGCCGCTCGCGTCCTCGCGCTCCGCGACCGCGAGCGCGGCAGGCACGATGGCGCAGCCGGGGTGCGTGAGCGACGGCGCGTGCGAGTCGTCCGTCTCGTCGGAGTGGGCGAGCATGGCATTGGCCATCGCGGCGGTCACGGCCGTCGTCACGACCTGCGAGCCGATGACCATGGCCTCCGGCGTTCCGCCCTGGGAGGCGGCGAACCGCGTCGCCAGCTCGCCGGGCTTGAGCTTTGAGCCCGTCACCATGGCGGCGATGGTGTCCAGCACGTGGTGCTTGGTCTTCTCGGCAACCTCGGCCGGGAGCGGGCGCTCCAACGCGCTCGCGATGTACTGAGCTAGCGACTCGATCAGCGATGGTCCGGTCATGTGCTCCCCCTCGCCCAGGTCAGCTTTGCCTCGAATACCCGCTTCGCTACTGCAGCGTCGTTGCCATACAGCCCTTTCGACCATCCCCCCGTCCCCCTTCCTCGCCAGGAAGGGGGTGATACAGGCAAATACGGGGGGCACCCCTGTCTCCCAGACAATGGGCCTCCGGCAAAGGGGCGTCGCCCCCTTCGACAGGCTCAGGGCAGGCTCTCTGCACACCCCGTCCGGGGCCGTCGGCAGTAATGGTCCGATCGGTCAGCCTGCCCCTGGTGCCCCTGACGGGGTGAAAGATCAAACCGCGCCCTGCCCCCCGTTGACGTGCAGCGTCTGTCCCGTGATGTAGGCCGCGTCGTCGCTGGCGAGGAAGGCGCATGCGGCCGCGATGTCGCCGGCGGTCCCTTTCCGCTCGACGTCCTCGCCGATGCCCTTCGGGTACCAGGCCGCGTCCCGCGTCGTGTCGATGAGCCCCGGGGAGACCATGTTCACGCGTATGTTGTGCGGCCCGAGCTCCCGGGCCAGCGAGCGCCCAAGGCCCACCAGCCCCATCTTGGCCGCCGAGACGTGCGCCCGCTCCTTCCCGCCGGAGAACGCCCCGCCTCCGATGATGAACTGGATGTTCCCCGACCCGCGCTCGATCATCGACGGCACGACGGCGCGCGTGCAGTAGAGCGCACCGTCGAGCACGACGCCACGCACACGCTCCCATACCTCGTCGGTGAGATCGACGAACGGCTTCGAAGGCCGGACCGCCGCGTTGTTGATGAGTATGTCGATCCGCCCAAGCTCCGCGATGGCCTTGGCTACCATCGCGTCCACTGCCTCGCGGTCGGCCACGTCGGCCAGGATGACGGTCGCCCGCACGCCGAGCGCACGCGCCTCGGCGGCCACCGCCTGCGCCTCGGCCTCGTTCGTCCGCGCGTTCACGACGACGTCGGCGCCGTCGGCGGCGAGCCTGAGCACCGTCGCCCGCCCGATGTTGCGGCCGGAGCCCGTCACCAGCGCGACCCGTCCCGCGAGCCGCGTCCCGCTGTTAGACAAAGTGCGCGCCGCCGTTCACTCCGAAGCACTGTCCGGTGATGTACCCCGCATGGGCGCTGGCGAGGTAGACGACGAGCGCCGCGACCTCGTCCGGACGCCCGAACCGGGGGACCGCCACGCGGTCGTCGACCCGCCCCGCGATATCCTCGGCGCGCTCCGTGCCAGGGTCGCGCTCGACCTCGATCGAGCCGGGCGCGATGCAATTCGCGGTGATGCCGTGAGGGCCGAACTCCTTCGCGATGCCCCGTGTGAGGCCGACCACGCCGAGCTTGGCGGCGGCCTTCGCGGGGGCGCCGCCGGAATACGCGGAGACGCCCGAGTAGTTGACAATGCGTCCCCAACCACGCTCCACCATCCCCGGCAGCACGGCGCGGCACGTCAGAAAGGGCCCGTCGAGGTTGGCGGCCATGGTCCGGCGCCAATCCTCGGTGGTCGTATCGAGGAACGAGCCCTGGACGCGGGACGTCGCATTGTTGACCAGCACGTCGACGCCACCGAAGGCGTCCCGAGCGACGCGCACCATCGCCTCGACCTGGGACTCGTCGCCAACGTCGCAGAGGTCCGTCCGCACCTCCGCGCCCTCGGCGGCACACGCCTGCGCCGTCGCCTCCAGCAGGTCCGCGCTGCGGCGCGTCGTCAGCACGAGGCGCGCGCCCTCTTTCGCGAACATGATCGCGGTCGCGCGGCCGATGTTCCGTCCGGCGCCGGTGATGAGCACGACCTTCCCAGCAAGCCCTGTTTCCACTGCAGCCGCCTCCCTTTCCTCAGCCGCGCACGTCGCGGCGCTCGAACG